>JBGSPI010000098.1:0-10817 GCA_041738715.1 Chamaesiphon sp. | reverse complement strand
GAATCTGGAGCGCGGATGTTCTGTCGGATTCGTGGTTATATTTCTACGTTGAGGAAACAAGGTTTGAATGTTTTGGACACTTTAATTTCCCTTTTCTCTGGTCATCCTCAATCTCCTATCCCTCAGCCTGAGTAGTTACATGCAATGAATAGTGAACTCCCAATTGCCATGAGTTTCTTAACTCTAGTTGGTGGTTTTATTGGTGCATTAAGACCGATATCTCAAGATTTTATCCTGAGCCTCGGCGCACCGATCGCTTTTACAATCGGTTCGATCGTTTTATTAGCTGCTACTGGATTATTACGTTATTTCGATCCGGGCGTGAACGATCGATTATCGATCGTCGAACGTCAACCAATTGTACCGCTTAATGTTGGTTTATTACTTGGGACTGGTTTAGGAATTGCTTGGGGTCTACGTTGTTTATTTGAAACTCTGCCAAAAGTTTTCAAGCTACATATACCGCAGATCGATCCTGTACTAGCAATGGTTGTTATTTCACTAGCAATTTCAGCTTCTGCGTTACCAGGCGGATGGTTTGCTTCTAAGTATGGTAATCAGCGGTTAATTTTGATCGGGATTGCCGCAACTTCCCTTGGATTATTAATGATCGTATTGTTGCCGAGTTATCTGACAATCTTCATTGCTGTTTTGCTGATGATGCTCTGTTTGAGTTGGGTAACTAATGGTGCTGTTCCATTTGCTATTGGTGCTTTTCCTGCCGATCGATCTGGATTAGCCATTGGACTATATTTTGGGGGATTTAGTGGTGGGATTAGTCTGTTTAGTTCGCTGTTTAATCCAGTTAGTAATCTAACTCCATTACTGGGTGGAATATTAGGATCGATCGGTTTTCTTTTTGCAGGATTTTGTGTATTAAAAAGTGCCAAATCAATAGATACAATTTAAAATTGACCACTGGTTTACCAGTGATCAATTAAATAAATAAACCTCTGCCAATCCCTAGATGCTAGATTTAGCCGGAAATCTGTTCTGGCTAAAAAATGGGTTGTTGTTAGATTTATTCGATATAAACTAACTTACACTAACGTTTCACAGTTTAGCAATGTAAGCTTGCATTGCAGGATCAGTAGAGCCACAAATAACCGATCAAATCCAATTGTTTACTTGTTAAGTAAAACTCGCTGACTACTGTTATTTGTACAAGTAAAACTTGAGGTAGTCACACTCACTGGGTTTTCAAATTTGATGCCACCTTGCTGATGTCGATAGGTCACTCTGAACTTAGTTCTGTCGTTACCAACTTGCCCAAGATCTCGGGTCTGAGTGAAAGATTTGCCTGGATTTAACTTCTCCTGACCATCAACACCTAAAAGATTCTCTGTTCGATATTTGTTCTTGTCAAAGTCAAAATACTCAAATTTTGTGACTTTAACTGTGTCTGAAGTACCATTTTCAATTTTGATACTGACGTTCTTACAAACATCTCGCGCAAATGCCTGATCGCTGACACCAAAAGATAAACCAAGTGCTAGTAATGGTAACAACAGACTGGCTGATGATTGAATTTTAATGCTACTGACAACTGTAGAAACAAGTTTCATAGTAATTCTCCCAAGATTGTAGATTTAACTGAATAAATAATCTAGTTATCCAGTCTATCGATGGTTATCAAGGATGACTGATTTATCGTCATCTCCTTGCTGTGATGATTAGTACGGAGCAAATAGCCAATTGGATGTAGACAAGGGATAAAATCGATGAAAGTGCTAAATTGACCGGATTGCGAGCTCAATTTGGCAGTAGTGTCAATCCGATCGCGATGCACCTCCGTACTATCAATATCAACCGACATCAAGATCGATTAGTATGAATCTACGTCAATTAACTATTGGATTAACAGCGTTTTCCTTACTCCAACTGGCTGTTCCCTCTATCTCCTCTAATGGTAAAATCTCGATCGATCTGCCAACAGCGACAGCTAGTCAGCAAACCGATCGCTTGTGGCGCAAGTATTTAGGCGGTCGTAAAATTGTCGAATTTTCCAGCTATTCCTCCGGCTATGGTGGCGGGGGGATGAGTAGCAAGAAGGAATTGCATTTCTGTAGTAATGGACAATTTGCCTATGCTGCCCAAAGTTCAGTCTCAGTTGATGTCAGCGGAGCTAGTGCTGGTGGTAGCGGTGGAGATCGCCGCATGGGTACCTGGAAAATTCTCGAATCAAATAAATCTTTAGTTGCGATCGAATTTATGAGTAGTGCCGGCGAGAAACAGCAATCTATATTGGGTTTAGGGCAAGATGGCCGATTGTATAATAACGCTGGGAAAAAGCTATTAACTACATCTAGTGATGCTTGTCGCTGAGTTAATCGAGATCGTAAAGAGATCTATGTCGCCAGAGAGTTATCCGCGAATGTACAGATATAATCTACTCAGCCTATCATTATAGCCAGGATAGATCGGATGAGTCGAATTCATTCTGACACTAGCGATGCTGACTTAATTCTGAGTTTGCGCCAAGGCGATCGAACTGCTCTGAGTATTTTATACGATCGCTATGGTGGTTTAGTATATACATTGGCTCTAAAACTGCTAGATCGCATTGACGAAGCAGAAGATTTAACCCAAGATGTATTTCTGAGCTTTTGGAAACAGGAGAAATTCGATCCCCACCGTGCTAAATTAAGTAGTTATCTATGTTTAATTACGAGATCGCGAGCGATCGATAAATTGCGTAGTCGCGCGAGCGAACAAAAATCGATCGCTAGATTGCAGCATAATTCAATCCGTGAAACCGATCAACCGACTCTACTAGACTCGGTAACTTCAGCAGAAGAACAAAATCTAGTCCGTCAGTCATTATCTAGCTTGAGCGAACAGCAACGCCAGATTTTAGAACTCAGTTATTATCAAAATCTCAGCCAATCAGCAATCGCTACAACCTTGAATTTACCTCTAGGTACCGTCAAAACTCATATGCGACAAGGATTAATTAAACTACGTCAACTGTTGCAATCGCAGATCGGTTAAAGGGAGAACTAATGTCTAGATCTATTTCGGAAGATGAACAGATATTAGCGGCTGGCTACGTATTAGGAGATTTAAGTCGATCTGAGAGTCGTGAATTTGAATCTGCTTTAGTTGCTAATCCCGCTCTACAAGCTGAAGTTGAAGCTCTCCAAATTGCCTTCAATCGATTACCCGGAGCATTACCTCAAATTGCTCCGCCACCTCCATTAAAAGCCAAAATTCTCGATGCCTTTACAACGGAATCAAATGCTGAGTTTACTTCAGCAAATGTTTCTGAAACTATAACTGAAACAAAAAAAGCTTTACCTTGGAGGAAAGTTTGGACAGGTATCGGATTATTAATGGGCGGATTATTAGTATTTGATAATTTCCGACTACGCCAAGAGTTGCAATTTGCGCAACAGGTCGATCAACAAGATTTAGCTACGGTAATTCAAGCCCCAAAAAGTCGCTTAGTTGCTTTAAATAATCAGCAAAATCAAGCAGTTGGTAATATTTTGTTCACACCAGGTAAATGGCAAAAGGTAATTGTTTCTGCTCAAAACTTACCCCCGTTACCTGTCGATCGAGTTTACCGGATGTGGTTAGAATTAAATAACGGCGAAATCCTCCCCTGTGGTGAATTTAACACTGACAGCAGTGGCAATGTCTTTGTGAAATTAAATGCCAAACAAGATCCACCCACAGGTGTCAAAGCCAAAGGCGTATTTGTGACGGTCGATCGACCTGACGCTCCACTCGTACCAACTGGAGAGCGCGTAATTCAAGGCACGATTTAGGTATTAATATGAGGCTACTCTGTATCAGTAATGGACATGGTGAAGACGCGATCGCCTTACCCGTGCTCCAAGAACTACGAAAGTTACCTAATCCCCCTGCCGAAATAGTTGCACTGCCGACAGTAGGTGTAGGCAAGGCTTATAGTAACAATGATTTTCCGATCGCTGGTGCGGTACAAACAATGCCATCAGGGGGATTTATCTATATGGATAGTCGCCAGTTAGTGCGAGATCTTCAGGGTGGTTTAGTTGGCTTGACGATTGGGCAAATTAAGACTGTCCAAAATTGGGCGCGATCGGGTGGTAAAATCCTCGCTGTTGGCGATATTGTCCCACTGTTCTTTGCCTGGTTGAGTGGGGCGGAGTATGCCTTTATCGGGACGGCTAAATCGGAATATTATGTGCGCGACAGTCGGGGACAGGCTCTACATTCCCAGCGCAATAGTATCGAAATCGCCACTGGTTCGATTTATCTACCCTGGGAACGCTGGTTATTGAGCCATCCTCGCTGTAAAGCGGTATTCCCGCGCGATCGCTTAACGGCTGAAATTCTTCAACAGAAACAGGTTCCGGCTTTCGATTTGGGGAATCCAATGACAGATGGAGTCGAACTCGATCTGCTGCCACGATTTTATGGGGCTGACTCTGTACACCGCGAAAGATCTCGCCCACTGATGGTAACTCTACTCCCGGGATCTCGTCCGCCTGAAGCGTATCATAATTGGGCGCAAATTATTATCGCGGCAAATAGTCTGATTTCGGTCTTGAAGCAGCGTTGGGTCGTATTTTTGGCTGCCATTGCTCCTACCCTAGATTTAGATATCCTAGCAGACAATTTGAAAGCACAAGGTTGGTGCGAAACAGCAGCAGTCGATCCAGAAGTAACTACTCTCATGCCTAATGCCCAAGGGATTCATTATCAGCGAGATCGGGCATTCATGGTGATCGGCACTCAGACCTATCAACAGTATATGCACTTGGGTGACTGCGCGATCGCGATGGCGGGTACGGCGACGGAACAATTTATCAGTCTGGGGAAACCAGCATTTACCATTCCAGGTAAGGGGCCACAATTCACCCCAGCCTTTGCGGAAGCTCAAACAAGACTGTTGGGTGAGTCGATTATCCTAGTCCCAAATCCCCAGGATGTTGGGGTCGAAATCGAGCTATTATTACAACAGCCAGATCGACTACAATCGATCGCCAAGAATGGGTTACTCCGCATGGGTACTCCTGGCGCAGCAAAACGGATTGCTGATTGTTTGATTGATGTGATGAACTAACTACTTAACTTGCGCCCGCAAGAACGAACCAGGTAAACACCACAACTTTTTCGGTGTACTCACATAAGCACGATAATTGAAGACATCGTAATCATTACGCTCGATCGAGTCTAAAATTTGTTGATAGAGTAATAAAGCTGCCCAGACTGGCCAACGAACATCAGGACTGAGGCGACTGATGCCACTTTCTGCTTGTCTATAATACTTACGGGCACGCTGAATCTGAAACCGCATCAACTCCCGCCAATTATCATTAACAACTTTATTCATCAAATCTCGTTCGCTGTAATTGAATAAAGCCAACTCATCTAATGGTAAATAAATCCGGCCGCGCTCGGCATCTTCGCCAACATCTCTTAAAATATTTGTCAATTGTTTGGCAATTCCTAACGCAACAGCTTCTGCGGTGGGAACACTAATATCGTCACAGTTCCAAGGCGCGCTAAATTGACTGCGATCGACACCCACGATCGCATTTGACATTAACCCAACCGTTCCGGCTACTCGATAGCAGTAGAGTGACAATTCCTCGAAACTGTCATAGCGATTCTTGTAGAGATCCATTCTTTGCCCAGCAACCATATCCCGAAATGGTTGAATCTGTAAATCGGGAAATTGGGCAATGGTATCGACTAATGCCACATCATAATCATCCGTCGGATTGCCCCTGAACATCGCTTCTAGCTTGTTTTCCCATCGATCTAGTGTCGCGGGTGTCGTTCCCACTGCTTCCGCTCCATCGACTAATTCATCAATGTTTCGGCACCAGGCATAGATTGCCCAAATCGCCCGCCGCTTGGGGACTGACATCAGTAGTGTCGCCAAATAAAAGGTTTTGCCGTATTCAGCAGTTATTTGACGACAGAGTTCGTATGATTCCTCGGTCGATGTTAGCATTGTCACGATCGGTAGGGACTTTTCCAGTTGCAGCATTTGCAGGGATTAGGGACGGGATGGGGGAGAGTGAGAGAAAATGGCACTTAAATCTTCATTTAGTACCACTAGCGATTAGACCAAAGTGACAAGTGTTTTTTCCAGTATGGGTTGATAATTTGCGATCTCCCGTGCTGCCAGCTTACCAGAAAGTACTGCCCCTTCCATACTGCCGAGATATTCTTGGAGGGTATAACTGCCGGCGAGGAAAAAATTAGCGATCGGGGTAGATTGGGTTGGTCGGCAACTTTGTCGTCCTGGAGATGCAGTATAAACCGATCTGGGTGTCTTCACGACTTTAGATTTACGTAATTTAGCAGGATTGTCCCCAGTTAAATGTTGTGGAAACAAACGTTCTAATTCGGTCATTGTCGCTGCGATGATTTCTGCGTCTGATTTGTCGATCCAGTCCTTAGCAGGTGCGACAATTAATTCCAGCATCGATCGATCCGGGTCGGCATACTCTTTACAAGCTACGCTCATATCAGCATAGACACTCAGAATATCCGATCGAGAGAACAGCAGATGATCGATCTCAGTTAATTTGCGATCAAACCACAGATGCAGATTGATCACAGGTACACCTTCGAGATCCTGCATCTTGGCGAAGAACTCAATTTGTTGCCAGGGATCGGGCATCAAAGTTTTGATCACATCCACAGGCATTGCCGACACATAGGCATCGGCTTCGACTATTTCATCTGATTGCCCATTGACTCCCCGCATCAGGAAATGTTTAACTGTCCCGTCAACATTGAGGACGATTTGTTTGAGTGGTCTTTCCATCCGTATTTCGCCACCACGCGCTGCAAAATACTCGACAATGGGTTGACACAAGCGTTCTGTCGGCGACCCGTCTAGGAAGGCGATTTTGGAGCCGTAGCGTTGCTTAAGAAACTTGTTAATTGCGGTGAGAGGGATCGTTGCTGAGACATCTTCAGGATTAATGAAGGTCAGAGCTTTGGAAGCAGCGATGAAGATATCCGAATTCACTCGATCGTCGATCCCTTGGAGTCGGAGCCATTCAAGGAGACTGTACTTATCCATGTCTTCGACATATTGCTGTCCCCGCAACACTGCCGGCCATAAGCCCAGCGCGAATCTGGCTTTTTGCTCCCAAGTGAGCATATCGTTATTTCGCAAGATTGAGGTAATCACGTTAAAGGGTGCGGGGATGTCTGGCACACTGAAATAAGAATATGTCCCTGGTTTCTCTGGCTGATTGAAAATTAGCGCGTGTTCCTTCCATTGCAGTCGATCCTCAATCCCTAATTCTTTCATTAGTTGGAGCATATTGGGATAGGCTCCGAAGAAAGCATGGAGTCCGGTTTCATACCAGTCGCCATCCTGATCTTGCCAAGCTGCAACTAAACCGCCTAGTACATCCCGACTCTCAAACACGATCGGGGTATGTCCGGCATCTGTCAAATATTTAGCACAAGCTAGTCCGGCTAAACCTGCTCCCGCAATGGCTACACGCATTTATTACTACTACCCTTATTGTTCGATCGACGACGATTACTTTAACCAGTTTAAATTATATTTGCATTTCTTAACAATTCAAATCACAATTGCCGGATTATAGAATTAAGTTATTTGGTAAAAACACTGTCCCCTGTCCCATCCCCCATCTCTCAACGACATCTGAAATCTGGCATTGCTGATTTAAGATATGATTTGCCTTTTTGTCCAACTACTGAAATCCCCCCGTCCCCACTTCGACTTCGCTTAGTGCAAGCTAGCCCCCCGCCCCCCACTCTTTCATACATCGATTCAGCAACGCCTGAAATCTTTAGTATGAATATTGTTTTCGGCTTAGATTGGCGGGTTATCATGTTAATGGTAAGCTCACCGCCCAACAAAATTTGGTGGTTGCCACACAGCAAAATTGCGATAAATTGAGGTGCAATCTGTGCTCCACACACTAGTAATTGTTAGTTTAGTTAGTTTATTTCTGATTTCCTTGTATTTGAGCTACCAACGTCGGCTGCGCGCTCGTGGGCGACGGTTGACTATAGTGGAGCCTAGCTCTAATCGCCGATTTTACAAGCGGGTTAATCGCGATCCGGAGGAGCAGTATGTTGAGGGAGTCGGCTATGTAATTGGCGATCTCACTTGTGAATATAATGCTAGATCTCCATACATGCGCTGTGCGGTAAATCCGGCTGGTTTGTGTCAAGATTGTCGCCACTATCACAATCGAGAAAGTGTAGGGGAGAATTTATAATTGAGCGTTGCTGATTTTAAGGGATAATTTTCGTTGATTTGTCATTCGATCTCAATTTATGCAAATTGAACTTCATCCCTACACAGTCCACAAGCGGTTTGTGCTGACTATTAGTCGGGGGACTAGTAGCCAAAACCAAAACTTGGCTGTAACAATTTCTGCTGATGGAATTATCGGTTGGGGAGAGGCGGTACCATTTACGATCGGGACAGAAACTCAATCGATCGAACAAATCACCACAGCTTTACGTGAAATTATCCCCCAGTTAGCAGGATATCACCCGACCCAACGCCAATCGATCGAGCAGTTAATGGCAGCATATCAACTCCCATCAGCCGCCCGAACCGCGATCGATCTGGCTCTCCATGACTGGTTAGGCAAAAGTGTTGGGTTGCCATTGTGGAAATTATGGGGATTGGATCGCGATCAAATTACACCAATTTCGGTGACGGTGGGGATTAATACACCTGATGGAGCGCGGGAGCGAATTCGTGGTTGGTTAGAGATATTTGAAGCAAGGTTTTTAAAAATAAAACTGGGGAATCCCGCCGGAATTGGTGCCGATCGCGAGATGATGTTAGCAGTCAGGGCGGAAATGCCCGATGCAAAATTGACGGTGGATGCTAATGGAGGCTGGCAACTAGCAGACGCGATCGAAATGAGTAAATGGTTGGCTGATTTGGGCGTAGAATACCTAGAGCAACCTTTGGCGCGGGGCAATGAGTCCCAATTACCAGCTTTGAAACAAGCATCACCGTTACCGATTTTTGCTGATGAAAGTTGCTTTACGAGTCAAGATATTCCAGCGTTAGTCGATCGAGTGGATGGCATTAATATTAAGTTGATGAAGGCTGGGGGACTGACTGAAGCAATCCGCACGATCCATACTGCTCGCGCTCATGGTTTGCAGGTAATGTTTGGTTGTTATTCGGATACGGTATTAGCAAACACAGCAGCGGCGCATTTATCCCCGTTGGCAGATTACTTGGATTTAGATAGTCATTTAAATCTGCTAGACGATCCCTTTCTGGGTGCAAAGTTAATCGATGGACGTTTGATTCCCGGCGATGAGCCAGGATTGGGCGTAGAGCTTGTCGATCAAATCTAGGATTAATAGTGAATAGCCCCACCACCGATTAAAATCGGGGCTGACGTTACAAAGTCCACACTTCGACAGGCTCAGTGACCGCCTTTGCAGACTAACAGATTTTTTGATTAACCGAGAAGTATTGGGAACTATGGGCTTCTCTCCTCGGTAATTAATATTTGGCTCGAATTGCAGTGGGGCAAATAATTAAATAATTTTTAGATGCTATACTCGATCGAGTGTTATGATAGTGTACTATCATAAATTCAAGCCCGATCTTTTCAATCTAGCGGTTATTTAACTCCATATCGATCGCTAATTCCAATCTATCTTCGGTTAACGTTGGGGCATGTACGAACACCAATCACTCCAACTACCAGGATATAACTTCGATCGAACGTCTGGTTGAGCAATGACGAGGGAAAGTAGATTGACACAAGCTGTCACCCCTGAGCCACAATAGACAATCGGTTCCAGATAGGGTGAAATTGCCGCCCAGCGAGCTTGTTGCTGTTCGATGGGTAAAACGAATCCATCGGGTGTAGACACATCTTGCCAGGGATAATTGACGGCTCCAGGGATATGTCCAGCGATCGGATCGATCGGTTCGATTTTACCTAGATAGCGATCGGGTTCGCGAGAGTCAATCAGTACATGGGTAGGTGAATCTTGAATGGTTTTGACTAACTCGATATCCACAATCCAATCTGACTGTGGCTGCGGCTGAAAATCTCCCGATTGCAGCGGTTTCGGCACATCGGCGGTGACGGCATAGCCAGCTTTGACCCAATTACTATAACCACCATCTAATATGGCTACTCGATCGTGTCCGTAATAACGCAACAACCACCACAATCGAGCAGCAAAGGCAAACCGCGAATCATCATAGGCAACGATCAGAGTATCGGAATTAATCCCCATTGCGGCTAATTTGCCGCCCAAGATGGTTGAATCGGGTAGAGGGTGTCTCCCTCCATGCGATCGAACAGGACTAGATAAATCGCGATTTAGATGTAAATAGTACGATCCTGGCAAGTGTGCTGTTTGATATTCTTGTTCTCCCAAGTCCGAATCGGCAAGGGCAAAGCGACAATCGATGATGACAATTGCTTGACTGGGGTTGGTTAATTGATTGCACAACCATTCTGCGGTGACGATTGGGGTAGTTGACATGATCTATATCTGTAGAGAGTAGGGGTTAGGGGTTAGGCTTTAGGCTTTAGGGAAAAGATCGTTCGCTAATTCCAGTTTCCCATCTCCCATCTCTCCCACACTAAAAAACTATGAACTCAGCACTTGGCAAGTTACGAACAGAGAAAAATATGATTGAGGAGATCAAGCAGGCATCAGCACCTCCAAAACTTGCTCACAGCTATGGTTTTGGTCAAATAGACCTTGTACCAGATGCAACATTTGGAGGTAAGCTTCACGAGTCACACTATAAAGTTGCTGTCCTATCGTTTGCTGGCTGTGAGCAAACATAAATCGTTCAGATTTCTGACCGTGACAGGGCAAGG
>JBGSPI010000078.1:0-43472 GCA_041738715.1 Chamaesiphon sp. | reverse complement strand
AATTCTCTCGTTAGGAACTAGCGAGACTGCCGATGGAGGCAGCGTAAGACCAAGCAGGGGTCGCAAGACATCTGTGAGGCGGTCGCCCTCGAAGTCGGAAGCCCGCTCTCTACCCGATAGGGTGAGAGTCGGGTAGTTCACCTATAGCTATTTTAGGAGATTCTTGCTGTAGTGTATTTGCATTTACCATAGTTATTTGATCGCAGTTAGGTTGGCATGATCGCTTGCTGCCTGACGTTGACATTTACCAGTTCGATCGAATACAAAGATTGTTTTCCCATCGGCGGCAATCAGCTTCAATTCGTGCCCTGTTGCTAGCACCTCTTTGTACTCTAATTCGTAGAGATTAAGTAGATCGTTAGACTGCCCAGGATCTTTAATGCAGCTCCAGCGGAACGAAATTAAGCCGCCAAACATCGCGTGATACAACTCAATAACAATTTCTCTTTCAAGAGTATCTATGTTGACAGGTAATCCACCTACATTTACTTGATATTCATTGAGTGAAAGATTTCCAATAAATTTGATTCTGTACATTGTTAACTCCAATTTTGTTTCTGGCAGTTACTCGATCGAAATAACCGCGCCTGGTGGCTGAGAAGGTTGATGCTCGATCGAAAGCCGATAGACCACAGATAATCGATCGTCCAATATTATCCCAGCTTGGACAAGGGCATCAAGACAAGCCCCAAGAATATTGTCGAGATCGCCTGCCTGCTTGCCCACAACGACAGATATTTGACACCGTGAGATCGGTTCGATCGGTATCGACTGCGATCGCAACTCAAAAATGGCTGATGACTTCCACTCTCGATATCTCGAAGGGAGATAAGCATGACCCTTGCTCAACCGTGGACGAGCCTTTGGTACAATCTTGCGGCTTAATCGATACTGCATTTAAAACTAGTTGAATTAATATTAGTCAGAAAGCTTTCTGTAATATATTTGTAAAATTTTCATAGTTTTACACTACACGGTTAGTCTTGCCAAATGAAAATTTGCTACAAGCTATACATTAGAATAGGTAACACTTTTAGCTACTTACAAACTTAGTGGCTATTGAAAATTGTAAGGTTTGTAATTTTATGAGCTAGATCCTTTGTCCCGACTAGTTTTGAGTAGTCCCCACTAGTCCCATTAACTTTTCACTTTTACTTACAGAGTTAGTGGACATTCACAACTACAGCAAGGATTAGTTAATTGTATGAAATTATTAGACGCTCGTGTTAACGGAATGCCCCGCCAAGTCACTACTAAGTATGGTGATAAGTCAGTTCTAGATGTCGCCACTAGTGAGGGCAATTACACCATCTGGCGACCCGCTGGGGATATGGAAGTGATGGGACGACGGAATGGGGAACGGGTCAGCATCGCGCTGGACTCCAAAGGTAAGGCTTCATTGGTCGAACACTGCTCTACAGCCCCTCAACAAGCTCAGATGGGATTTACCGCCCTTGTAGAGACACCAGAGACTACCCGAAGTGCTGAGATAGCGGATTACATCCAACGGTTAGGGAAGCTCTATTCCCACTGCTTGACCACCGCCGCCAATATGCCCACCGCGATCGAATTGGATGCCCCGCAGGTGAAGGATATCGCCACGACACTATTCATCCAGACAACCAAACATTTCAACCTCTAACCACTACTCACCCAGCCTCTAACGGGGCTGGGACATGAGGGCATTCAAGTGTAACTTATGCTCTCTTCCGACTTAATTCAGTCACTGATATTGCCCTTCGATTTCTACCATTATCGATTTACAGGCATTCTTAACCCGTTCTAATATAACTTCATCCTTCTCAAATATCCCCTCTATTTTGTCCGCAAAGTTCAATGCAAACCCTAGTTCTAATTCCTTCATAGATGCGGTAGATTGTGGGGAATTTGATGCAAGCATACCAGCCGCCGATCGAGCTTCTTTAGCTAAGGATGTAAGAGCCTGAATTTCGCTAACACCTATGCTCTCATTCGAGGATATTTTCTCTTGAAAATTCACTAATGCTTCTGCCATACAAGCGGCAACAAATGCGATTATTTCGCTTGGCTCAAGTCCTTTATAGTCTTGAATTAACTGGCGAATTCGGTTAATTCTCTGAGATTCGACAATTAATGATCGTTGCCAGCGATGAACTGTATCTAGCGATGCTTTCACACCTCTATGGTTTAAATACACGGCGATCGCACTAGTCCCGTTACCAGGATGGACGGCGAAATCGATGGCATCTTGGCGATCGTCTTCGCTCCAATCATGTAATGCTATCGCGATTTTATTTACACCTTTCGCTACTGTTGCCATACCAATATTTTTAATTAAAAATGAAATAAAATTTAGCCTTTAATTAATTATATCAAATTTTCAACCTAAAAATATCTGGGGCATTTTTGAGGTTAAACGTCACTGCGATCCTTTCATTTATCTCAGACAAAAAACCTTTTTCCTTGCGATCGCCTAGCAACAGGCGTTAGATAGAATATTCCTTTTCTGCTAAGAGCTTCTACTCATCTACCTTGTACTTGACCATCAGTGATGATATCCGAAGCTATCTGACTGTATTCCTTACTTTGATGTTTATCGTCTTGCGCCGCCCCCCTGACCTAACATAGATGCCATTAAATTAGCACTGGTTTGTGCTTGATTTCTGGATGCTTCGGCATAGGCATTACCTAATTGTCTAGCTTGCTCGGCTGCTATTTCTTGTGCCCTTAGATTATAAATGTTCTCAAACTGCTCGTTACTATTAGATCTCTGTTGATAAGCAAGTCCGTATAAAATCCCCAAGATAAAAGTAATATCTATAATAGCTAAATCACTAGCAATAAGGTTATAATTTCGAGTCAATAGAGCTAAGTGTTTGTCATTAATATCCATCAAAATAGGTGGGTTCAAGCAAGAAGAGTTCCAGGGACTTTGCAAACCGTGTAGACCCCCATATTGCGAATTATCATTGCAGATAGTATTCTCGTGAGGGTTCCCATAGGTATTAGGGTTGATAATGGAATTGGGATGATTTGTGTCACTAGATATCAAACCCAAAAAAATTCCATCCTGAGCTACTAATCCAATCTGACCATCGAGAGCTATTAATTGCTGTGCTAGTTCGAGCATATATAATTTTACAAGTATTTTATATAGCTATATACATGATTAAAATATGTATATCAGGATAAAAGTCTTTTGGAGATACTAATCAACGTGAGTTCGACGAACTCACGTTAATTGGGTGATGGTGCGGGGTGCGATAACTCTAATTTCAACTGATGAGAAATCTCGCTCGTGCTTGATTCTTCAATGCCAAGAATCGATCGATAAGCTTCATCTAGTTCGGTCACATAATACTCAGCCCAATATTCACCGCTACTCGTCTCGATTGGGTATGGTTTCAAAGCTTTACCAGTTTTGGCGTGATGCCTGTCGAACCGCCTATACCAATAACTAACTCGTTCCCCTGTCTTACCGATTCCCAACTCGACTAGATTCTTTTCATTGGTGGATATCTTGCGGGTGATGGTGAGATCTTCAACTGGGAGATCGCCACTAGCTAACATCGATCGAACATCCTGGTAGTAAGCCTCAGCCGCTTCTAAACCTTGGGTGAAATAGAGCTTGATGAACTCGATCGGGAACTCATTCTGAAGCGGGTATCGATTGCGCTTCCTGAATAACCCCTTAACGCTGGTCTTGCCTTCTGGACTGACTAACACATAGCTTTTAGCCTTGGGTGCATACAACCCGCAATGTTTGAGTTCTAGCTCGATTTCGATGCCATCTGGTAGCGCATCAGCCACAGCCTTAGATACAGTTTCAGGATCGGTATGGCTGAAGAAGATCCCATCAGTATCGATCTCGATCGTCACCCCGCCGCAACTTTCGACTATCGACACCATCAGGTCTAGAATCTTCCGACCGTAAGCCGTCACTAGTGCAGCCGCTTCGTAGTCATTGAATGAGTAGTAACCAGTCCCAAAGAATCCATAACTACCATTTATCAACACTTTCAGGGCTTTCTCTTGGAAACTGGCAGATCGATCGCCCTGTTTACCCAAAGCTTTTAGTCTGAGCCGTTCTGACCGCATGTAGTCCAACACCCCTAGAAAGCGATTCTCGGTGTCTTTCCGGCTACAGATACCATATCTGAGCATGATGGAAGGGTAAAGGCTAGAAACGTCAATTTTAGCTACATTCCGGTGTAAACCTGACTTGAGTAGTTGAACTGTTCCACCGTCGAAACCAGATCGACCATCTGCATCGGGTTCTAAGTTGGGTAGTAGTCGCTGGTGAATCTTCTGTGCTTTGAGGGCTGGTGACGCGATCGCTAGTGTTTGGAAGTTAAGGTTAGGAACATAGTTCATCTGGTAGTAAACCACTGGCAGAAGGAAATTAGCGAGTAGTTTGGTGTCCTCTAAATCGAATTCGAGATAGGTCTGAATCGTCGCTAAGTCGCCATTATCCCAACACTCACGGATACGATCGACCGATAACTCTAGCCGTCTGTCGTCTCTCAGTCCCAAGGCGATAACGCTTGGTTTTAACCCGTAGCTGTCCAGTTTAGCGGCTGCCTTATCCCAGATAGCGATCTGTTGGTAGGTGTCTAAAATG
Organism: Chamaesiphon sp.; assembly: GCA_041738715.1. GTDB lineage: Bacteria > Cyanobacteriota > Cyanobacteriia > Cyanobacteriales > Chamaesiphonaceae > Chamaesiphon. Next base: position 38,872 of record JBGSPI010000078.1, on the reverse strand, counting down.
TCTGTTCCTTTCCAATAGACGGGGGTAAACTCTATCGGCTGTCCATTGACGCTACTAGAGGTAATTCGAGTGGTTTTAGGGGCTTTGGTGAAAGGGTGAGGGATGTTATTAATCCTGCATCTGGTAGCTAGAAAGGGAACATCGAAGTTAATCAGGTTGTGACCGATAAGACAGTGGGGTTTATTGGCGGTTAGGTGTTCGATCGTCTGAGTGAGAATTACCCGCTCGTCAGGGTCGGTAATGATGGTTTTAACTCCAGTCTCATCCATTAACCCGACCATCAGCACTCGATCGATCTCAGGATGTAAACCTGTTGTTTCGATGTCGATGTACAGCTTAGTTAGATGTTCATAAGGTTTGACGCTGGTGGATGGTTCCCATGATGGAGTAGTAACAGAGGGCTGATAGTCGAGAGATAACCGATCGATGTCTACTTCGATCCGTCCTGGTAAACGCTTGACAGCTTGACGGGGTGATGGTGGATCGATTCTGACTATTGCCGATCGATGTACCCTTCGATCTCCGATGTGGAGAATATCACCATCGATCGCATCGACCACCAGGGGTAGTCCACTTTTCCCATAAACAGTTGAGCCGATGCAGATATTAACACTCATACTCAACCCCCTCGATCCGATCATTGGTGTTGTCACTACTGTCACTACGGTTACTAATAATCTCGATAAACCCGTTCCCTAGATCTTTTTTCGTCACCCCGTTCGGTGTGGGTTGTTTGTCACTAACGCTTTCATCGTCGATAGGGGCTAGAGATCGAATTAAATCGAATGGGATATAGAGGAACGATCCGCTCTCATCCGCTGTGATGGCATCCTTATCGATCGCTTTCAGGGTTATCTCTCGATTGTCATTGAGAAGGTAGTTAGTTCCAATTTTTAAATTATTTTTACTAGGAATGGTAGTGACAGTAGTGACAGAATCGCTAGAACTGTTACTGTACAACCCATTGTCGGTGTCACTACCCTTAGTGACAGAATTATTCGATTGTTGGCTGTGATGACCATTTAGCGACGTTTCAGGTTTGTCACTACCATCACTGGCAAAGTTAGTGACAAATTCATCAGCACTGATTCCCGTCTGGATATTTTTACGTTTTTCAGGTTTGTCACTACCATCATGCAGATCGGTAGTGACAAAACTAGAACCACCATTCTGTGTATGTTTCGACGTTTGAGATTCAAAATTTGTCACTACCGTTAGTGACTCCTGTGTTTGCTTCTCCGTAACGTTTTCGGGTTTTCTGTCACTACTGTCACTACCATTCCCTAGAATCTGAATTCGATATTTAGATGAATCGCTCGTTTCGTCGTTATCGATCGCGTGTCCAAGTTTGACAACCTTAGCCATAAATTGCCGAAGTTCATTAGCTGGTGGTTTTGTCCGTGCAGACCACCATCTATCGACATCACGCGCACTCACCCAACCCTTACCGTTAAACCTGTCGATAAACTTCAGAATGCGAGTTAGTTCGGGATCGTCATTTAATCCGAGTAGCTGATACTGCATTAATGTCTGGGATAACTCCCACTTAGTCCACTCGATCGCTAGTTCCAACACATCCGCGCTGATTAACTGGTGGGGTTCCTCACCCTTAATTGCTGCAAGTGTCCGGTGGATAATTAGCGCGTTACGCCCCGCTATGCCGTGAATCTTCGAGTAGGTACCCTTAATAAGTCCTGATGAACCAGACAGAGTTTTATCCTCGATCTCGTCATGCCACTTTTCCCAGACAGGTTTAGACTCGATCGCTAGGCAATGGATCTGGTGTTGTTGACTCGATAATGACCTGTAAACCCTGTCTAGTTCTGTTCCCAGATCTTCCGGTGTTTCTGTGAATGCTGAGGTTTTGAACTGTGGTAAACCGACGAACGTGAAGCGGTTATGAAACCCGTCTAGCGGATTGTCGTCACCTTTCATCATGTTTGTGAGTGTTTCGGGTTGAATGCCACCAAGGATCGAGATCGATGTTTGTGGTAGTACTATCGTGCCTGATGATTTACGGTTGTTTTTCAGTCCTGCGCCGTTCCAGATTGTTAACCACTGTTGACGGTCGTTACCCTTGCCGCCCCGATACATATCCATTGAGTTGTAGAACTGTGCCAACTCATCCAACATCACCAGCGATCCATCATTAGGATGATGTTGGATGGAGTCCACCAAACCCTCGATCGTGAAATTGGAGAAATATAGATCGAGCATGGGTGATGGTGCTTTCGGTTCATCCCCCCTCTCTGCTGGTTTAGTATTTTTCCAGTTGTTAAACTCCGTGTCATAATCCTCTTTTGTCGCCTTGTAAGCTTGATACAGTTCGATCTGCTGGCGGCTAAGTGGGTCGGTTAAGAGACTTATAATTGGACTTTTCTTACTGCCACTGTCCCCAAGCAAGCCACACCACCTGATAGCGGGAACTTTAAAGTCAGTACCAGGACTAATCATTAATTTAGTTCTGGCATCGATTCGACTTCCCAGAATTGGCAACAGACAGAAGTTTAGGATCTCGACTGGGATGTTGAAGTTACCAGCCGCGATCGATAACAACTTACCCAACTCACCGCCAAACAATCTGGGGGCTTTACCATTTCTGAGGTTTAACGATTCTTTGAGATTTTCTGATAACTCGCTATCGATCGAGACAACTTCAAACCGATGACCATTAGCCACAGCGACCGCCTTAGCAGTGTTGTAAACCGCATTACTAGGGCATCCAGCATGACAGATGAAACCCCCCGTTAGAGAGTCAATATGAAGGCTGTCGGATGATTCCCCGTCATGCACTGGACACTTCGCTTTTATCCACTTTCCAGTATTATCGAATCCTGGTAGGTACTGCGCTAGAGTCCGCATATCTCGATCGTCAGCATCCGACTCGACGATCTCTAGTGATTTCTTGCACCATCGATCGACATCCAACGCGGGTAATACTCGATCGAACTCAGCCAGTGAGTAGCTAACCTCGTTCAACTGGATTAGTTCGCATTGGACGCGATCGAAGTCGGTACCATTCCAAGCCAAATGATCGAATCCTGGTAGTCTCATCAACTGAGCGGGATCGGCTAATGACGTGTCGTCACAGTTTGAATATTGCAACCATCGTCTCTGGTATGTTGCTAGCTTATCGATTCGGATAATCTCGGATGCCCAATAACCATGTAGGGATTTCTTAGTTTTAACTACCGCTGTCGGTTTACCAAATTCTGAACTGATTCGATCGATCTCTAGTTGCTGCTGTTCGGGTGTTGCTTTATCGCTCTCATGAAACAGACTAGAGCCGTGTGTGATGTTGTCATTCTTCTCACCACCGTGTCCAACTACGAAGTAAACCCCGTAGCCTTGCTGATTAAGCTCTTGAAGGTGTCCCCACCCGTCTGTAACTGGTTTATATTCCTTTCCATAGCGACGATAGAATTCACCCGTCTTTATTTCGATATAGCCGTTAACTGTAGATTTCTTAACCTTGCCGCTCTTGTCGGTGTACGTCATCCCCCGCGCTTCTAGTTCTGACAGCGGGGTATTCTTTGGAGATAAGCATCGGGTGTAAACGCGATCGATGTGACCGATCGCTTTGAGAAAGTTAATCTGGGTCTGCATTTAGGGTAGAATGGAACTATGTTTTTAATTGAATCTGTGAGGGCTGGATCGGCTGTTAACTAACGATCCAGCCCTTCGCTTTTATCTTCGACGCTTGCGAGTTATCTGGTAATCCTGGTGCAAGATGCAGAATCCGAGATTGTTAGTATCGTAATGAAGTGCTTCATTACGACATCCTTTGCATATACACATTGTTTTAGTTTTCATGCTGCTTTGCGCCCTCTCTTAGCGGGTAAATTTGATATTCTTGAGTTCTGTAGCTGTTCCATAGCGCGGGTCTGAGCCTCGACATCGTTAGGATCTGCGATCCAGTCGAGTAGAAGTTCGCGGCAATATCTGAGCGTGCGATAGCCAAGTTTCGTATAACAATGTGCTGGGATTTTGCCGGATATCCTCAGCTTCTTAAACCCTGGGATACTCATCCCAGCGCATTCCTCAGCCGCTTCTCTCTCGGTCAGGTTGTACTGATATTTCATCTCTGTTTGTATCCGAAAGTACCTATGTACCTAAGACTAGTCTGTTACATAGATTTTTGTAAAAACGCGAATCCCGAAAATTTCACCAAAATCTAAACCCCTTATATATCAATACTTTCGCGGTAACATTCCCTGCAAATACATTCAGCATTCACCTCTCGGAACCGTCCGACTTCCTCATATCCGTCGTTACACAATAATCCTTGGCAAAGTTTCCGTTTGCCGTCGAATCCCTTAATCCAACCCACTGGATCGCCCTTCTTAGGTCTGTTTTCTTCATCCCACTGCTTCTTGTTTTTGTGTTCGAGCTTGCACTCATCGCACATTTTAAGTTTTTTGCCCCGCTTTGATTGGAAGTCTTTTTGGCAAAACCAACAAGTATTTAAATGCTGATTATTAGAATTTTCTATCTTTTCATGTATCTGTAATGTGAGCAGTTTTTCGCAGGTTATCAACTTTTTTAGTTCGTGGTCATTATTCGATTTGATCGAAGCCTTTCTATACCATTCCGAAAGAAATTGTGTGGATTTTACATATTCAGAAAATATCTCTAAATCAGGATATCTATGAGTGTAGTTTTCATTGACATTCTCGAATTCGATGAATTCTGTATTTTTAAAATCATCATAAATTTTTTTCGCTTTTCTTTTTAAGCTTTGTATGTTCATCTCTCTCGATTCTGTCACCATTGCAGCGAACCACTGAACAACATACAAAGACTGCCATAAGCGATCGAATTCATTTTCTCCAATTACGTCATCTTGTTTCTGGTAGTTTTGGTAGAGTTCTATGAATAATTGTCGAAAAATAAAACCAGCATCATCCTTGGGATTACACATTAATTGAATTATTTCAATCAATGTGTTGTTACTCTCTAGAAACTGTTTCTCAATGGAATCATCGCCAATCTCATCCAAAATTAAACCTATTGACTTGTCTGATGGTATACATCTACCGAAGATTTTGAGACGTTTGAAAGGTGGGAAAAATTTTCTTTTTGACATGAGTATTTTAATTAAAAGATAGATAAGCTTATTAAAAATCAGGTGCTATCAAGTCTCTACTACCACCCATATAGTGCTTGTAAATAATCTCAGCACTATTCCCAACTAACCGCGCCACATCTTTAGCATTCATCCCAGAGTTAATGCAAAAAGTGATGAAAGTGTGCCTCATCTGGTAGGGATTACGTTGCTTGATATCCAAACTAGCTAATGTTGGATGCCAAACGCGATTGGAGAAATTATGAAAATCGATAAACTTTCCCTTTGGCGATCTGAAGATAAATTGTTCCCGATCGATCTGTTCTGGTGCGATCGACTTGAGGAAAGCAGTTAAATCCTTCCCGCATGGAAACACTCTTTTCTGTTGAGTCTTCAAGCCTTGCTTAACGGCTAAACCATTCTCGCTAACGGTCACAGCTTGCGAGAAGGTGATGGTCTTGAAGTCTGGTGAGATATGTTTTAATTGGATTCCTACGGCTTCAGACGAACGACAGCCAGTACGAAAAATGAACTCGACTAGCGCGGCATAGTCGTCGCCCCGTAGTTTCAGAGCCGCGATAATCCGATCGCGCTCATCTGGCGAGAATGGATCGATATCTTCCCCGTCATCCTTGCTGCGCGGTGCCACAATACCAGCCGCCATACCCACGAATGGGTTAACTGCTATTAGCTTCGACTCCACAGCCCAAGCGCAACAGGCGTTAAGCTGGGTTAAAACTCGTTTGGTAGCATTCGGTGTCGTTGTTGAATTAAGGTAGTCTCTGACCGCTACAGCCCCGTCTAGCGTTGTGACTGGGAACTTGGAAATGTGGTTAGATATCCGATCGAAGTCTTTGGCAATCGTCGATGGTGCTAACTGAGGGCGTTTATAGTTCGTGTAGAGATCCCATAGTTGAGCGATCGATATATCTTCACATGGTTTGTCTTCATCCGGTTTGAGTGCATCACGTTTGTACTTCTCGAACGTGGGATCGAAATTGTCATTAAGCAGGTCTGACGCGATCCGAGCCTTGACCATCTCGGCATAGACTCGATTTTGTTTGGAGTCTGGCAAGCCTAACGAATGGGTTTTCCTATTACCGCGATAGTTGACGATAATCTGTAGTCGTCCGTGGTTAACCTTAATTACAGGTTGCCCCGCTGGGGTTTTGGGTTTCTTAAGCATGGTATCTTTTTATACTCCATGCCTTCAAATTTAACCCAACAATTAACCCGAACGTAACCCAATAGGTACGAATAAATAGAGGATTTAACCCACATGGGACAAATCTAAAATATGGCTGAAAACTCGAAAACCCCGCTACTAGCGAGGTTTGAGGGGATGCCAGGACGGGGACTTGAACCCCGGACACGAGGATTTTCAGTCCTCTGCTCTACCAACTGAGCTATCCCGGCTTGTCGCTATGTAAATTTGGCAACTTGACTAACATAACAGATCTCAGCTAACTATGCAAGTAAGTAGCAAAAAAATCTTGTGTTCAACCTTACAGCCTATTCCCTATTCCCGATCCAGCTTTTCTCTGCTACGATCGATGGGGATGATGAGATCCAATTCTCGTGAGGACAGCAAAGCCGAACGCACAAATTGTAGCCAAACATCCAGTTCGCCTTCTATCCATTAGCAGCCGTCCAGACAATTGTTAAACTTTTTCCAGCATCTAATCAATCCTGCCGCCCCAAATCTACATCACAAATATGATGGTTGGTCATTAGACGATCGCGATCCGCAATATATCCGCGAAGTATTTATGCCGATGTGGGAATGGCTCTACCGTTATTACTTTCGAGTGACTACAGATGGGTGGGAAAATGTCCCCAGTCAGGGTCGAATGTTGGTAGTCGGTTCGCACAATGGTGGTCTGGCGGCTCCTGACATGTTCACGTTGATGTATGACTGGTTTAGGCGTTATGGCACCGAACGCCTAGCTTACGGCTTGGCACATCAAGGTGTTTGGGCACATCTTACCCCCCTATCTATCCCGGCAGTTCAGTCTGGAGCCATTGTTGCCCATCCGAAGATGGCAATGGCAGCCCTCCAAAGAGAAGCTGCCGTTCTAGTTTATCCTGGGGGTGCAGAAGACGTGTTTCGCCCCTATAGTCAAAGACATCAAATCCAATTTGCTGGACGGAAGGGATTTATCAAAGTTGCCCTGCGGGAACATGCCCCAATTATCCCAGTCATCTCAGTGGGTGCCCATGAAAGTCTGATCGTTTTGGCAGAACTTTATCCCTTGGTGCAGCAACTGCACGATCGCGGGATGCCGTGGTTATTCGGGATCGACCCCGTAGTATTTCCAATTTATCTAGGATTACCCTGGGGAATTGGAGTGGGACCATTACCCAATTTCCCTTTACCCACCCAAATCCATAATCGTGTCTGTAAACCGATCGAATTCAATCGCTATGGTCGAGATGCCGCTAACGATCGAGAGTATGTTGATTACTGTTATACTCTCGTCCAGCAACAGATGCAAGCAGAGTTGAATCGCTTGGTGATCGAGATGGGGTAATAATTAGTGATTAATTAAGCGGACAGTTTTATCTCCCGTAAACAACTCTAAACCCAATATCTTTGTAGCGAAAATTGCTGGCATACTTGTAGCGATAAGCCGAACGACAGACGGCAGGATGACGGCACCAAGAGCCACCACGCAAGATTCTAGCATCGTTCCTCCCAGCCAGATGGTCGATCGCCGCAGCACCATTAATTGATGCTTGATGATAATTGTTATGCCAATGGTCTTCACACCATTCCCACACATTGCCGTGCATGTCGAATAGTCCAAAATCATTAGCGGGAAAATTTCCCACTCCCGAAGTCTGTTCGCGGTAATATCCTTGCGGGCTATCATTGTAGCTGCGATCGCCATTGTAATTTGCCAGATTCGGCACAATACTTTCACCAAAGCTAAACGGTGTAGTAGTACCAGCCCGACAGGCATATTCCCATTCCGCTTCGCTGGGCAGTCGATATCGGCGATTAGTCATCGCTGTGAGCTTGTGGCAAAACTGCTGGGCATCATGCCAAGAAACATTCTCAATCGGTCGCTGGGCACCCAGATGGAAAGCTGGATTCTTGCCAATGATCGCCAAATATTGTGCTTGTGTCACTGGATATTTGCCGATGTAGAATGGGGAGATGGCTACCGAATGCTCGGGACGTTCGCTATCGTTGCTGCCATTTTCGTCTGAAGGTGCGCCCATAATAAAAGTACCTGCTGGAATGTAAACCATGTCTAGCTGGATCCCATTACCTAAATCCTCCTGAAAGTATCGTGCGTTGCCACTGGTTTTCTGTATTTGCCAGGAAGAAGCATTAACTTGTGAGTAATTAGTTGAGTAGTCTTCTTTTTTACTACCACCTAGCCAGCCAGATACTTCGATGCTCAACCACCCGGAGATATCTTCTACCAACGATCCCGATTTTTTTTCGACTTGTAGATCCTCAACTTCTTGCAATTTGGCACTTTCAAACGCAAATGTCTTGTGACGGAGATTAGTTGGCACTGGTGGTATATTAGTTGACATCAATAGATTACCAAAGTTCGATTGTGTATAAATTTACATACATTTTCTAACTCATCCCTAAAGCCTCAATCGTAAAAGTAATCTGTTGATGAAAGACAACACTTTTGAGTTTTTCAGCAACTAAAGCTGCTTGATGGAGAATAACTCGGGCTGTTTCTTTGTGTCCCATTTGATAGAGAGCTAAACCTTCCGCATACAACCCCGTCTCATCTCGCGCAGAAATACAATCCAGTCCCCGATCTTGAATTTCTTGAGCAGATTTAAAATCAGCCATCGCTCTGTGCTGATCTTTGAGATCGTAGCGGAGGAGACCGCGATGATAGAGAGCACAAATAAAGTTTGGATAGAAATCCAACACCTTGGTAAAACTAAAAATTGCCTCTTGTTTGAAACCAGATAAAGACCGCACCACACCCAATAAATAATTGGCTGGAATCGATGTCGGATCGAGCGTCAGCACCTGTTCGCAGTCTTTCATTACTTGAGTATATTCACCATGGCGAAAGTAAATCCAACTCCGTTGAATATAGGCATTGAGATCGAGTGGATCGAGTTGAATTAAGCGGTGATAATCAGCTAGAGCGGCGTGAAGATTACCGATTTCAGTATTAATTACTCCCCGCTGATAATAAGCACTAGTTAATTGTGGATTGAGATAAATAGCTCGACTGCACTGCATCAACGCCTCTGTATAGTCACCGCGATTGATATAGATATCGGCTCGATAGCAGTACGTCTGAGCAGTGTGTGGATCGAGACTAATGGCTCGATCGTAGTCAATCATTGCCCCAGTTAGATCCCCCAATCGTTGTCGGATGCGGCCGCGTTTTCGGTAGATTATTGCCTGCTTTGGATTGAGATCGATCGCTCGACTCAGATCTATAGATGCTTGTTGTGGATTGTCTAATTGCTCGAAACAAATTCCGCGATAATAGTAAGCATAGAAATCATCCGGTCGCAAGTTCAGATACTGATTAAAATTAAATAGAGCAATCTTATAATTTCTAAGATAAAAATGTGCCACTCCATTCAACCAGCGTGCCGAAATATCATTGGGTATTTGTTCGAGAATAATGCGACAATCGACCAAAACTTGGTCATGGTTGGCTAGTTTATGACTAATCTTCGATCGACAGCGATGAAAATCTAGATTTTGGCAATCACGCTCAATAGCTTGATTGCAAGCGTTTAAGGCTGCCGGATAGTCACGCAGAGCATAGTAAACCTGTGCCAATCCACCATAGGCAATCGGCAAGGCTGGGCTGAGTTTTAGTGCTGTTTTGTAGTCAGTTTCTGCCTGGGTATAAAGTTTTAACTCGATTGAGGATTGACCCCTAGCGCAATGAGCGTCTAGATAGTGGGGATCGATCTCAATTGCCTGAGTATAATATTCGACTGCCAGTTGATGTTCACCTCTAAAGGCACAGTCATTTCCCTGTTGATATAATCGCTGTACTTGTGTATTCGTTTGCTGCCGAGGTAGATCGAGTGTTTGGGGAGATGACAATTTGAGGTGGGGCTGAGACATAATCGATCGCCGGGAACTGGTTATAGATAAACTACAGCATTTGTATAGCTATTATGCCCATTCGTTAGAAGATATCGATCTACTGTCGGCGTATTTTTTTTACTACATTAACCTTGGTTTATCCGGTTGATTAATACACAAGTTGCGATCGTCATATCGTCGAGTTGAGAATTGTTTGTTGTTTAGAATTCGATATCGGGATTACCAACTTGAAAAACACTCAAACCGAGGTTTCTCCACATTCTGCAAACTTTTGGTCTGTCATCGATCACACCTAATACGTTATATCGATCGCGAATGTGAGTACAATATAATTCGGATTTCAAAATGTCGTCAGATCTGTTGTCATCCGCCGGACGCATAAATAGATCTGAGTAGCTAATATTGTGATATTTTAACCAATCAATCGTTAAATCTCGACAGACACTCGATCGACCAGAAAGCAGAATAATCGCGCAATCCTTACCCAATTTTTCAATCATCATTGCTACTGCTGGATTGAGCGCATCTTCATCGACTCGATCCCAGGCAAATGGGCTACGGGTGTTGTTGATTGCCAAAGTACCATCGATGTCTACCAAATAGCAATTGGGTAGACTAGGATCAATCTTGGGGGCTAGATCAGGTCGATCCAAGTACTGATAATACATCTGTTCGATCACCTGTTGTCCAACCGAATTTGGGCGCACTAAATCGCGCCGAATACACTCAGTTAATGTGACGTGGGTAAAATCCTGAATCACTAGTTTTGCCTGATGTTGTTCGGCTAATTCATTTGCCCGTCTCAGATGAACAGGGTTGAGATTTGTATCGGACCAAATTACCGAATAACCCTGACTGAAATGGTACTCTGTTAAAAAATCACGAAGTTTGATAACTCTTTTTTCTCGTTTATTTGTTGAACCAAATTGCAATCGCAAATCGTCTTTACAGAGATTAACAGTTTCTGGATATTTTTGAATATACTCTTTTGCCCAAGTCGTCTTGCCACTAGCGGGTAAGCCTTTTGTCAAAATTAGCTTAAGAGTCTTATTACTCTCTGTTGACTGTTTTTCTGGTTGTGTTTCCTGGTTTGGCACAGCTTCAATTGCAGATATTACTGATTGTGTGACGGTCTGACGATCCTGTTGCTCTGCGGGAATTGGTGAACTATCGGCGAATTGCTCATTTTCAGATCGAAATGGACGTTGATAATCAGGTTTAATCAGTTTCCAAATTACCGGCGAATAGTCACGTTTATCTAGCATTAAAAACAGCACACCAGGATACTTCTGTTGCTGAAAGTAAATCGCTGTCTCTTTGCGATCGCCCAAATCTTTAAATACACTCAAACACTGATTTTCAATCTCTTGATACTTAGTTTCCAGTTCTAATTTAGTATCCTTGACCCAGTTATAAAATTCATCTGGTACAGAGTCAAGAAACTGGTTTAAATCATGCTTTTGACTCAAACATTCCCAAATATCTCTCGCTTGGACTCGCGTAATAATCCGGTGCAGTCTGACATAATCAGCCAATTTATATTTGAGGCGGAAACCATTAGGCCATTTGAGAATAAAACCCTCATGGTTATTCAGTTCGGCTTGTTGTTCGTCGATCGATTTAATCCACTCAGGAACAGTTGTTGCTGGATAACTTGCGGCTTTATCGCTCCAATTTACCACCTGATGATCTAACTCTTCTCCTGTCCGAGTATGCACCGCCGCAAGTAATACTAACCGCTCGGCAGTACCATAATCCACGACGATCCGATTGCTCGGATAGATGATTTCAAATAAATATGTATGCTCGCGATCGAGCTTATCCAGATCGGCTTGATAATTGGCTAATAATACCCGGGCCATTTGTGCTTGCTCGGAGGCAAAACTCCCCCGCGAAGCTACTTCCCACTGCCCTTGGTAGTGGAATAGAATAATTAACGATCCGTCGAGCTTCTCGTAGATATTTGGCACACCATCGGGCAGATTACCCTGATATTCTTGCAGATTAAAGAATTTGGGTAGTGGTCTGGCAATCGGCTGATATAAATGATCTAAGACCAATCCCCGACAATGGAGCGTTGCATCGACCCAATATCGATCGAATTGCGCTTTCGCCGTATAGTTATAAATTGTCAGTGGCAAACTAGGGTGTGTTTGGCTCAGAATATAACCCTGCTCGATCAATGTCGGCAAGGTTTGGGGGTCAAATGGTAAGTTACTCACATCTTGCACCAGTATGGAAATATTATTACTCAGTGTAGATTCAGGGTACCCATGGTACCCCTACGAGTTAATTGTGTAGGGGTACCATGGGTACCCGAAGATCTGCGCTAGCCACTAGCCACTAGTTGACAGTTTTTTCCCATCAGATAATATGCGGCGGAGCGCAAATCTGTCTCGATCAGGGTTGGTTGAAGCTGGCTGAGTTGCTGATAACTCCTAATTCCGCAGGTTAAACCAATTGTTGGTATCCCCATCGCTTTCCCTGCGACAATATCCGCTTCAGTATCACCAATCATCCACGCATCATTTTGATTCACTTGGGGGGAATTTTCCTGGATGGCGCGTTCTAGTAAGATGGTTTTGATTTCAGCATAGTTTTGGTAGGCAGCTTGACTGTCATCTGTGCCATAAATCCCCGTAAATAGGTGGCGAAGCCCATGCTGCTCCAAAATGTATGTAGCTTCAAGTCGATCGCGTAGTGTCACTAAAATCAGCTTGGCACCTTCAGCACGTAATAAATTTAGTGCCCAACCTGCTCCGGCTTGGATTTTATCTTGTTGCAGGAGATCGGGACGATTGACAATTTTGACAACTCGTGCTAAGAAAAAATCAATTTTTTCTTCACTCAATCCCGATCTCAGGGCGATTTCCCGATCGGGAGTGCGGTTTTGTTTCATCTGCCAAAACTGCTCTTTGCTCAAAGCATAGCCACAGAGGCTGCTATCAACTCTGAGTTCTGGTGAAAACTCACGATAAAATAGTTGGGTATCCGCCAGAGCTAGGGTGTAAGTTCTGTAGTATCTATCTGATACATCGACAATTGGACCGTCAAAGTCACAAAATACAGTAGTTTGATTGGACAAGCTACGGGGTAAACCTGCCATAAATTTCTACCAAAGAAATTGGTTTCGCAATGTTTCTTTACAGTAACAGTTTTTTGATAAGTTGTCACCAGTAGAAATCCGATCGAATGATTAGTAAAAACTATGACAGCAAATGGGCAGACAGATGGTGATGCGAAGTTCACCACCCTGACAGACTTAAACCTTCGCTAATTCTTTCACCTCTACTGGTGCGGTTAAAGCTTCCTCTAGCTCTGATTTACCCAATCGGGCTTCCAAGATATTCATCACTTCCCGCCCAAAGTCATTGGGGTTATCGCGAAAGGCTTGAAGACAGACTTCGCCAAAGAATGAACCCAAAGGTTCGGGGTTCCACAGGAGTTTTTTCGCGACCCAAGGCATGTGACTCATCGGATTATAGCCCGGTTTAATCACATTATTTTTAAAGGCATATTCCTCTAAATGAGTGTGTGGTTGTAAGCCAATAAAGAAGATCGCTGGTTCGACCTTATCCGCCCCAAAAATCTTTTCCATTTCACGATGATAAGCGATCGTTTGGCGAATAGTTTCAAAGCGTTCGTCAATGACATTGAACGAATAATTGATCGACACCATATCTTCAAATCCGGCGGCTTTGAGATCGCGACAATTTTGTAAAACAGTGCGGAGATTATAGCCCATCCGCATTTTTCGCACTAGTTCTTGCGAACCGCTGGTGATGCCGATCTCAAAGTAATTCATCCCTGTTTTGACCATCAATTTACACAGTTCTGGCGTGAGATTATCCGCCCGAATGTAGGCGGCCCATTGAATATCGGTCATCCCACTATCGACGATCTTTTGTAATAACTCGATCGCATCATCCATGTAGCGACGGGCAGGGATAAATTGAGCGTCAGTAAACCAAAAATTCCGAATCCCGCGATCGTAAAGTTGGCGCATTTCGGCGACTACTTCATCGGCTGGATTGATCCGCACTTGTTTGCCTTCAATGACTGTGTAGACACAGTAACAACAGTTGTGGGGACAACCGCGTTTTGTCTGCACTCCAATATAAAAATCCCGATCCTGCAAATAGTAGCTAAATTCTGGCCAGATCGTCTCAATGTAGTTGTAGTTACAAGCAGTCTTTTCGATCGGTGCAGGTGGTTCGTGGACTAATCCTTGGCGCGGAACTTCACCTACAATGTAGCAACGTTCACCGGTGAGACTTTCTTGTCTAATGATTTTCTCCAACAGTGCTTCCCCTTCACCGATCGAGACGATCGCGCCTGGTGGTAAACTCTTAGCTAGTTGCTCGTAGAAGACGCTCACAGCACCACCACCGACGACTAATTGAGCCGTGGGGTTGTACTTTTTCGCGCGGTTGAGTCCCCGTTTAATTAGTGACATATTCCGCCACAGTTCAGTATAGTGACTAGTCAGCATCCGCAAGCCGCCCAACGCACCGCGTAACTTAATCAGCGGATTGCGATCGTAGAAAAATTCAAAGGAGTTTTGGAGGGGATTCCCACCACGTCCACCTACTGGTGCATAAATCTGGATATCCCGCCAGGAATAGACAAGTAAGTCCGGTTGAAACTCATCGATCGCCCGATCTAGCTCGATGCCATAATCCAAGGGTGGTACTGCGCCCACATCGAAAATTCGCTGTTCGACATCGGGAAATTGTTTATGAATATGATCGGCTAGATAGACAACCCCGATCGGAAAAATCGGATTGCATGGTAGGCGACAGTAGAGGATTTTGGTGGTCATCTTACAATTCTATATAGTTTTTTTACAATCTTGCAGGAAAGATTTCAAACTTCGATCGTGAGTGGTAAGTATCCAGCCAGACCTACTCACTAGAGATTTTATTAATAGCCTTAATATAAATTTACACAATATTTTCCGAGAAAGGTAGTCTCAGACAGAGATTCGTGCTCAGTTATTTTTACCGGAAATATTTGGATGAGCTTGTCCTAGCAGCGATCGAGTGTAGACTTGGCAGCATCACTGCGCTCAAACCAGATGGTTAGGCTTGGACATGTCTGGTGACGAATTGTGGTGAGAGACGATCCCCAATCGATCGAAAAGTAGTAGACTTTACAGCTTCTCAGGAAATAGGGGTGATACTTTGAAGATACCAGTCTCTCGCTGGGTACCAGGAGAATAACCGATTATGTCTCAGATTCTCGATTCATTACCCCAAGACGATGCAGATCTTATCTGCTGCTGTTATGTAAATAGTACCAGTCAGATCCAAGTTGCCAGAATTACAAATATCGACAATTGGTACTTTGAGCGGGTTGTATTTCCCGGTCAACGATTGCTATTTGAAGCCCCTAGTTATGGATATTTAGAAATTCACACGGGGATGATGGCTAGTTCTATTTTGTCAGATAAAATCCCTTGTCAGCAATTGATGGTGATTGATGTCGAGGAACCATCACCTTTTTTTAGTATCTCAGTTCCCGTTGAGTTACAATATGCCCAAAAATAATTGTACTTACATTGATTAATTTAACATCCAAACTGTCCCAGTTAGCTATTAAACATTGGATCGAAATTAACACTAGAGTTTAGTTTGCTAGTATTCTCCACTTTAGTGTTAGTCTGTCGATCTCCTAAAAATTATGATTGATACTGGCGATCTAATCGCTCTTGAATGTTAACTAATTTAGATCTGACATCTACAGGTGAAATTGGTGATGGGACTTCAGTATTTGGCCAATTCGGTAAATTTATACATGGACAACTTTCGCTAGTTATTCCCGCCACAACTAGCGGAATTGGCATATTGCAACGAGCACAATGAACTATATCCCAGGCGGGGGTAAGTAACTCAGCTATTGTTTGACTTGTTCCTTCTAAATAACAGTCTCCAGAATGTTGGGCTAAAATCAATTCCCAGCAGCGATCGAATTCAGCAGTATAATTTATGTCATGAAAAACTTTACTCGGCAATAAGGCGGTGTCTCCATTCAGAATATAGACTTTCTTGCCTAATTGAAACCAGTGGGCAAGATATTGTTTGACTTCAGGTAAGGATGCCATATGCAAGACCAATAAGCAGTGAGTAGTTATTTATAGCAGTTCCTTCTGTTATAAGGTACAGTAACGTTTAACTTCTGCCTTCTGCCTTCAAAAGGTGTGTTTCACAGTTGCTGGAAGTGCTGTAATGAAATAATTTGGGGACTTTAGACTTGTCTTGATAATGCTAATATTATCGGTGACTTCGATAGCGATCTCCAAGTTTGTTACGAAACATCGCAGAAATTGAGTCCTTCAATTGGCGAACAGCTTCGACCGTCGCAGGGCGATAAATAAATATTTCTTAACTCATCCAAAATATGATAGGGATAAGAAGCTACACATCTAGAGAAGATCCATGACTATTCGACTCCGCTCACCGCAAGCAGCCCAACCCTCGAAAATCTTCTACACCTTTACTGATGAAGCTCCGGCTTTGGCAACTTATTCCTTCCTGCCGATTATTACAGCATTTACCAAAGCTGCTAATGTTGAAATTGAGACTAGTGATATCTCCCTCGCTGGGCGAATTATCGCTACTTTTCCAGAGCGATTAACACCAACTCAGCAACAACCCGATGCTCTCTCGATTTTGGGCGAACTAGCGAAAACACCAGAGGCTAATATTATCAAGCTGCCGAATATTAGTGCTTCGATTCCCCAATTGATTGCCGCGATTAACGAATTACAGGCGCAAGGATACGATATTCCTGACTATCCAGCCGAACCGTGCAATGAAGAGGAAAAGGCGATTAAGGCGCGGTATGCGAAGGTGTTAGGAAGTGCAGTGAATCCGGTATTGCGCGAGGGCAATTCAGATCGGCGTGTAGCGGCAGCGGTGAAACAGTATGCCCAAAAGAATCCTCACCGGGTTGGTGCGTGGGCTGCGGATTCCCAGACTCATGTTGCTCACATGGAGAATGGGGATTTTTATGGGAGTGAGCAGTCGGTAGTGATATCCACAGCAGGGGATGTGAAAATTGAGCTAGTGGGGACAGATGGCACGGTGACTGTGCTGAAGGAAAAAACTACAGTGACAGTGGGAGAAGTCATCGACGCAACGGTGATGAGTGCTAAGGCGTTGCGGGCTTTTTATGAACAAGAAATTGATGCAGCCAAGGCAGAGAATATTTTGCTCTCACTCCATGTCAAAGCAACGATGATGAAAATCTCCGATCCGATTTTATTCGGACATGCTGTTCAGGTTTATTATCGAGATGTATTTACTAAACATGCCGATACTTTCGATCGATTGGGGGTGAATCCGAATAATGGGATTGGGGATGTGTATGCCAAGATTCAATCTTTACCGGAAGCAGAGCGCGCCGAGATCGAAGCTGATCTCCAAGCAGTTTATGCCAGTCGGCCCCAATTAGCGATGGTCAATTCCGATAAGGGAATTACCAATCTTCATGTACCTAGCGATGTGATTATCGATGCGTCGATGGCGGCGGCAATTCGGACTTCTGGGCAGATGTGGGGCGCAGATGGTAAGCCCCATGATATGAAAGCAATGATCCCCGATCGCTGTTATGCGACGATTTATCAGGAGTGTATCAAATTCTGTCAGGAACATGGAGCTTTTAATGTAACGACGATGGGCAATGTCGCCAACGTTGGCTTAATGGCGCAAAAAGCTGAGGAATATGGCTCTCATGACAAAACCTTTGAAATTCCTAGTGATGGCGTAGTCAGGGTTCTAACTGCCACTGGTGAGATATTGATGGAGCATTCTGTAGAGAAGGGCGATATCTGGCGGATGTGCCAAACGAAAGATTTACCGATTCAGGATTGGGTGAAATTGGCTGTAAATCGGGCAAAGGCGACGGGTTGCCCGACTATTTTCTGGCTGGATGCCAATCGCGCCCATGATGCCAATCTAATTGCCAAGGTACACCAATATTTACCCCAGCATGACACGACAGGATTAGATATTCAAATTCTCTCGCCTGTAGCCGCGATGCGGTTTACTTGCGAGCAAATAAGAGCAGGTAAAAACGTCATTTCTGTCACGGGGAACGTGTTGCGGGATTATTTGACGGATTTATTCCCGATTATCGAACTCGGTACGAGTTCTAAGATGCTATCAATTGTGCCGTTACTCGCAGGGGGCGGCTTATTTGAAACTGGGGCAGGCGGTTCGGCACCCAAACACGTTCAACAGTTCCTTTCTGAAGGACATTTGCGGTGGGATTCCTTGGGCGAATTTTTAGCTCTAGCAGTGGCATTGGAAGATTTGGGACAAAAGACAAATAATCCAGACGCGCTAATTTTAGCCGCAACGCTCGACCAGGCCAATGGTAAATATTTAGATAATAGTAAATCCCCCTCCGCTAAAGTTAACGAATTAGACAATCGCGGCAGTCATTTTTATCTAGCCATGTATTGGGCACAGGAGTTGGCAGCGCAGGATACAAATCCCGAATTGAAGGCAAAGTTTGGGAAGTTAGCCCAACAATTACAAAAACATGAAAATGCGATCGTTGCTGAGTTAAATGATTCTCAAGGTAAATCGATCGATCTTGGCGGTTATTATCATCCTGACAGGGAGAAAGTAATTCACGCAATGCGCCCCAGTACCGTGTTTAATAGTGCGATCGCGTCTTTAATTTAAAAAGGAACAAATGGTGCAAAGGTATGAGGCTAGTGGCTATAAATCGATCGGGTTTGGGCGATTAGCGGAGGTTGGGAATGCGCTCTCCGCGTCAATTCCCGTGATGACAGTTAGCTGAAATCTAATCGATTAGGGCAAATACTTAATTACTGTATAATGACATTCATTTTTCCTAGAATTTTGGGGAGTGCAGAAAGTATACTTTCTGCACTCTGTATTGGTTCGACTGAATGTTATTGGGGGAAACGCAGAAAAAGGAGAAAATAGTACGCTAACGATTTCTCGTGTCAGGAAAGACTCTATGACGGGGTCAATCTCAATTGAGATCCGGCTCAAGAGTGCCAGCAGATGGTCGGGAAAGCATCAGGTGGAGCAAAGTTAAGAGTTGAGACATCTTCACAGGCTTAGACAGATAATCACTCGCCCCCACCGCCAGACAGCGTTCCCGATCTCCAGACATGGCTAATGCCGTCAGTGCCACGATCGGGATCTTGGTCAAGTGCAAATCTTCGCGAATAGTTTTAATGGCTGTCAAACCATCCACACCAGGCATTTGGATATCCATTAAGATTAAGTCTGGCTGGTAAGCTTGAGTCAAATCGATCGCTTCTTGTCCATTCCTAGCAATCACCAAGCGATAATCTTGACACTCCAGATAAACCGAGAGGGTGTCGATATTAGCCTGATTATCTTCTGCTAGCAGAATCAGTGGATATTGGGCTGTGGGGGTGACAGATTGGGTTAGAGCGAGACTGGGATTCTCTACTGGTGTCGCTATTGTAGTTTCCACGGGACAGCGATAAGGTAAGCGCACGGAAAAACAACTACCTTGACCAATGGTGCTATCCACACTCACCGTACCATCGTGAAGTTCGACAATTTGCTTAACCAGGGTTAGACCCAAGCCAGTGCCTTCATACTGCCGATTGAGGCTACTATCGATTTGGACAAAGGGTTGAAATAGTTTGGTCAAATCTGCGGCAGCGATGCCGATGCCTGTATCGGTGATCGCAAATATTAGCCAAGCAGCCGGTTCACTGCTGATTTCCTCAACCTGTGCGGCATCTTTAGGTGTGCTATTTGCTTCTGAGCTGGGGAGTACAGGCAGAAGCTCTGCTGTTGAGTGTTCGAGTCTGACATCCAGGGCAACTCGACCGCCAGGGGGGGTGAATTTGACGGCGTTGGTGAGGAGGTTGATCAGTACTTGTCGTAGTCGGCGTTCGTCGGCTTGAGTCTTGCCGAGATTGGGTGCGATGTTGGTGGTCAGTTGAATTTGTTTGGTCAAAGCCTGTTGTTTGACAAATGCCAGACTGGAACTACACAAACTAGCGACATTCACTGAGCTAATGTCTAATTCTAGTTTGCCGGCTTCAATTTTGGACACTTCCAGGATGTCATTAATTAGGGCGAGTAGATGCTCGCCACTACGCTCGATTGTAGCGATCGCTTTGTGCTGGCGGGGATTGAGTGCTCCCTGGATTTCCTCTTGTAAGGATTGGGAGAAACCTAAAATGGCATTGAGTGGGGTGCGGAGTTCGTGACTCATGTTGGCGAGGAACTCATCTTTGAGTCGAGTTGCTCGGATTAGTTCTTGGTTAGTTAAATTTAGCTGTTGGTTAGTTTGGCGCAATTCATCTTCATCGACTTGCCGCTTCATCTCCGCAGCTACGCGATTGGCAAAAAGTTGGAGAATAAATTTCAGCAGGGATGTATCTGATGGCAGGGGTTTAGTGTCGATCACCCCCAGATTGCCGATAATTTGCCCATTGAAATCCTCGATCGTCACACTGATATAACTTTCTCCCTCCAAACTCGCCAACGCAGTAGCCTCTGGAAATTGAGCTTGGAGATCGCGGGGAAAAATCCCCCAATTGTTCTGATAGGTTGCCAAACAAGGCGTTCCAGCCAGACCCATTTCATAGGGTTCTAAAAATTCACTTCCCGTCCACAGTGATAACATTTGGGACTTGGTGTAAGAATCATCGATTAGCCGGGTCAGGAAGGCATACTGGACATTAAAAATTTCAGCCAGAAGTTTGGTACAAGTCTGATAAAAGGCTTGACCTGTTTTACCGACAGTGCCTGTGACGATCGTTTGAAGTGCCTCTGACTGAAGCTGTCGTTCCTGGATAGTCGCTTTCTGAGCGGTAACATCTCGACCGATGCCTTGAATGCCAATGATTTGTCCGGTAGCATCTTTAATCGGTGAGTTATTAAAGACGATCCAAGACCATCCACCGTCTTTGCGCGGAACGCGCAACTCAATACCATTTTGCTTAGTTCCTGTCTCTAATAATTGCTGGATCTGAGCAAACACTAAATGTAGATCTTCAGCATGAGTAAACTCGGCACAAGGTTGCCCCAATAGATCCGAAGGTTGATAGCCCAGTACCTCTTCAACCTGAGGGGAGATATAGGTAAAGATTCCATCCAAGTCCAAAGCATAAATTAAATCACTTGTATCTTCTACTAAACTCCGAAACTTTGATTCGCTCTGAATTAGAGCCATCTCCGCTTGCTTGCGATCGCTAATATCCCGGACAATTGCGTGGAGGATTTGCGATCCTTCCCATAAAATCGGTGTCAAGATTACCTCAGCCCAAAATAATTCTTGATCGAGGCGTTGATGCACCCATTCAAAGCGATTGCTCCCGGCTGATAATGCTTGATCGATCGTGAGATTTGCTTTCTCTATGGAAGATTGACCGTCTGGCTGTACTTCGGGAGAGATTTGAGCAGGATGAAGCCCCCAAATCTGACTTTTGCAACTATAACCGAACAATTTAACAGCAGCTTCGTTGCAGTCAATCAATCTACCTCCATTTAGCAGCATAATCGCGTCGGTGGATTTTTCAAATAGATTTTTAAACCGCAGTTCAGATTGTTGTAATTGCGCCAAGGAAGCTGAGAGAGCTTGGGATTTTTCCTGTTCGGCATTAAAGAGTCGGGCATTTTCTAGGGCAATAGCTGCCTGCGAACACAGAATAGTTAGAACTTCCAGTCGATCGCGGGTAAAGACATTTTTGGTCAGGCGATTTTCTAGATATAAAATCCCTAGCAGCTTGCCTTGATGTAAAATCGGGCTGCATAGGACGCTTTGGGGTTGGTGTTGGAGTAGGTAGCGATCGCCTAACTGAAAATTTTCTCGCGCATCGCTGAGTACTAACGGCTCCAAACTGTGCTTGACTCGATTCACCAAACTAATCGCCACATCTTTGCTGATGTCCAACGGCGTGGGTGATGATCGCAGTTGTGGTTGCTGTCCAGATTCTACTACTGCAACGATCTGTAACTTCTGGTCTAATTGCAACAGTAAAACGCACTTGTCCGCTCCAGCATTGGCGATTCCTATTTTCAGGAGTCTAGTCGAGAGTTTATCCAGCTCGATTTCGCCAGAAATTGCTTGAGCAGCATTGAACAAGGTAGCTAGATCGACGGATTCCGAGGCAATTGACAGAGATCGGCTGAATGGGTCGATCTCTGTCAATCTTGAGGACTGCTGAAGTACTGTAGTCAGTAATTGGGGATAACGGTTAGCCAGATCTTTGACTTTAGCGGTTGCACCCCAACGGAGATAGCAATCATAGGCTTCCTGCATATAAATTGCGGCAAATTTTTCCTTGCCGCAACTCAAATAAAACTTGGCAGCCAGTTCGTTAGCCAGGGCTTCGTCTTGGCTAAATCGATTTGTTTTTGCACTGGCGATCGCCCGATCGTAGTATTCGCCTGCTTGGTGCGATCGACCCAAGACGCGCATTAATTCGGCTTCGATGATCAATACTTGATGTTGAAAGTTGAGCGGCGAGAAGCGGGCAAGCTGGCGCAGTCGTTGTGAAATTTTTTGGATCTGTTTGAGGGAGACTGCTTGTTGACGTTTAGTTTGGTGGGGATACTGCGCTAATCGCAGCATCGCTTGATAATATCCGATCTTGTGGTAACTGATAGTACCATCGATACATTCGGCAACCCTATTCACAATCCTAAGCTGCTCGATCGTGACTGCGGGTCGATCGAATAATAATGCTAGATCTAGTTTCCGCAGAGCGGTATAAATAAGCAACTGGAGATCGTCAGTAGGAATTGTCGTCTCATCAAAAAACGGCCCCACCAAGGCACAAACATCCTCAGCACCAACGGTAAGATGCTCTAAATGTTGGCAGAGGAGATCGTTGAGATTAGCGATCGCTTTTTGCTGGAGTCGATCGAATGTGGTGCGATGGGAGATCGCCTCCTGTTTTAGATCCAGTAGATGCTGTCCGGTTTCGTAAGCTTGTCCTAGATAAGTGGAAAGGTTATATGCCGCATATTCGGTATCCCCAACTTCCAAACTGATCTGATAGCCTTCCAAGAGGGAGGGCAAGGTGGAGTGTAAGGATTCCTTCCGGTAGGACACAAAGCGATTCCAGAGGAATAGGGTAGATGCTAAGGCTTCATTGGATGCGGTTTGATGGCATAGATCGATCGCCGCTCGACCAATGGCATATCCCTCCTCTATCCGACCGAGCTTTTCACATAGCAGGAAAGCATAGATGATATAACCCATGGAGGATTTGGGAATATTCCCGTATCGCAATGATAGGAAGATTCCGGTAAAGGTGATGAAGGGCAGCATTTCTGGCATTCCTCGCTGGGCAGCCGCCCCAATCAGATTGACTAAGTTAAATCCCGCTAATTTGTAGGGATCTGTCATCATGGGGAGCGCGAGTAAATTTTGAGGGGTTTTACCTGCCATCCGATAGACAGTCTGAAAAAATCCCACAGTGGTTTTGAATTGAGAAGGGCGAGCGGGCAGATGGATGCCAAATTTGGGTAAAATTTGGAGTGCAAAGGCGATCGATTCCCGCGATCGACCTTGAGCCACTAAAGCCAGAATCTGGGTTTCATAAAATTTCGCTCGATCGAGGTCATTTTTGGCTTGTTGTAAGCCGATCTCGATTAATGCATTCATCCGGGGGTAATTACCAGACAGATAAGCAACTTCGGCAGCGAGGTGATGGAGTCCCAGACTGAGGGTGTATTGATGTTGCCAGCACTGGGGCGAGAGCAGTGCCAATCCAGTATCGAGATAATTCATTGCCGCATCGTAGGCAGCGGCGGAACGCGCTTTGACTCCAGCTTGCCAGTTGAGAGTGGCTAGATCTGCTCGTTCTTGCGCCGATTGAATTAACGCGACCCCAAAATTTAGTTGATTGACAATCTGAAACAGGTTCGACTCACGGACTGTCGTGGTTGATCGATCCAGCAGGAGCCGACCGATTTGCAGATGGACAGCGGTGGTTTGGGATGGGGGAATTAGACTATAGGCAGCCTGTTGGACTCGATCGTGCAGAAAGCGATAATTACAAATACTGTCATCGAATCGCGGCGATGCCGATCTATTTTGGGAATCTGCGGATTCTGCTTGGAAAAATTTATAGATCCGATCGATGGGAATCACTAATCCCTCCTGAATTGCCGACCATAATCTAGCGGCAGCATCTACCGTCGATAGTTCGGAGACCATCGCCAAGGTCTGGAGATCGAACTGTGCCCCAACACAGGCGGCTAGTTTCAAGATTGATTGGCTGGCTGGCTCTAGTTTTTGCAACTGTAGTGCCATCAATGCCACCACATCATCGGTTAAGCTCTGGACTTGGATCTGTGCCAGATCGCATTGCCAATAACCAGCAGATCGATTGAATTGAATATACCCATCTTGATGGAGTGACTTCAGAAACTGGGTAGTAAAGAAGGGATTACCTTGAGTCTTGCGATCGATTAACTCACTTAGGGGCAGCGCGAGAGCGCGATCGCAGATCAAAGTATCGGCTACTAATTGGTTAATGTCGCCCCGATTCAAGCGTTGAATATCGATCGTGTTGACCGTCGCACCTTTTTGGTGCAATTCCCTGACAGTCAACAGCAATGGGTGCGCCGCCAGGACTTCATTATCTCGATACGCGCCTAAAATCAGCAGATGTTCCCCATCCTCGATTAATAGTTTTAAGAGTTGGAGGGACGCGAGATCTGCCCACTGTAAATCGTCGATGAATATTACCAGGGGATGGTCTGCGGTTGTAAAGACTTGGATAAATTTCTGAAATAATCGATTAAACCGATTTTGGGCAGCACTGCCAGATAAGACCGGGATCGGTGGTTGTGAACCGATAATCCGCTCTAATTCAGGAATGACTTCGATCAGCACCCGACCATTTTCGCCCACTGCGGCGAGGATCTGGGCTTTCCAGATGGCTAATTGGGTATCGCTCTGGCTCCAGAGTTGGCCGATCGCCTCGCGCACAGCTTGCAGGAATGCTGAGAGCGGAATATTACGATTGAACTGGTCGAACTTACCTTTGATAAAATAGCCGTGCTGCCGAGTAATGGGTTTGTGAACTTCATTAATTACCGCCGTTTTGCCAATCCCCGAAAAACCAGCGACCAGCATCAGTTCCGAACTCCCCTGAGCCACTCGCTCGAAGGAGTCCAACAAGGCTTGAACTTCTGTTTCCCGTCCGTAGAGTTTTTCGGGAATTATAAATCGATCGCTCAGATCCTGCCGTCCGAGTTCAAACTCCCCAATTTCACCACTTTGTGCCAATTGCGTCAAGCAATTTTCCAAGTCGAATTTCAGTCCCAGGGCACTCTGGTAGCGATTCTCAACATTTTTGGCCATTAGTTTGGCAACGATGGCAGCGATCGCGCCTGGCAGATCGGGATTGACTCGATCAACTGGGATCGGGACTTGTGCGAGATGGCAATGGATCGACTTGATCGGATCTCCCGTCTCAAACGGTAATTTGCCCGTCAGGAGTTGGTAAAGAGTGACTCCCAAGCTATAAAAATCGGTGCGATAATCGATGCCCCGATTCATCCGTCCGGTTTGTTCGGGCGAAATATAGGCGAGGGTACCTTCTAATAAGTTGGGGCTGAGAATTTCCTGAGTTTCGCGAGGTAGCAGGGAGGCAATCCCAAAGTCGATCAGCTTGATTTGTTTTGATTCGGGATGAATCAGAATATTGGCAGGTTTGATGTCTTTATGAACGATCCGCTGTTGGTAGAGTGCGTGGAGGATATCGGCAAGTTGGATGGCGATCGAGAGGATATCCGTTACTGATAGACAACGGCGAGCTTGATATTGGTTGAGGGAAATTCCGCCAAAGTCTTCCATCACCAGAGCATAGCCGCGCCGATATTCCAGGAGCTGGTAAGGACGAATTACCCCAGGTAAATCTAGCTGTTTGGCAATCGTGTATTGATGTCGAAACTGGAGTAAATCTCGCTGGCTGGGATAGTCACAGGTGAGAAATTTGATAATTACGGGTTGAGACTGCTGATCGATACTGACAGCCCGGTAGACCAATGTAGTCGCTCCTTGGTGGAGTTGCTCGATCGGTCGATAACCAGGGATTGTGAAGTTAAAAGTATCTAGCATCATAAATTTGTTACCCAATTATCGATTAACTTTTCTTCGCTCGTTGGCGCAGCCTCTCCCTTGGAGAATCGCGCTCGAACCATTGTCACTCTCTAGTTATTCTTCCCACGCTAGCTAGCTAAAGTATGGGGTTGAGTAGCAATAGACCTCCTGCGAAGGTATCAAGCGATCGCTAAATTGGGCAACAAAGAAAGTTCATAATTATAAATACCAGTAATTAAATTAAGCCTGAGGCAAAATCTACGGCGGCGATTCCTGTATCTTGACGACTGTGATGACAATTCACAAAATCCTAGACTCAATTCTTAATTAAGCTGTGAACAAAAGCTGTGATTTGAAGCTTTTTATTAAAACGTAGTATACGTAATTAAATAGAATCGTCTGATTAACTACGACATTTATGCTAACCATTCCCCGATACCACTCCAAATATAATCGATGTGTCTTCGGATGTGTCGAGGTATAAAACTCCAGAGTAAGGGGTCGTGCATATAATTCATACCACCGGAAGCATATAGCATTTCCCCAGCTTTTCTAATATTTACATCAACCTTTTTATTTGTAATGCAATCTGGTTCGAGGTTATCTCTTTCTTCTAGTAAAGTCTTGTACAAAAGAACTCTTGCTGCTTGATAAGAAGATTGAATATCGTACTTATTTTTCACAATAGCATCACATTCTTTTCTCATCGATAACCAATAATCTTCTTCTTGTATTTCTCTTTCAGTATAAAAAGTGCGAAATTCTTCCCAAGCATTGTTGCTGATCGCCGGAACTATGCTTTGCTCTGAACGTTTCATCTGTTTTAGTTTTGATTTGTAGCCCATGATTTCTTAGGTTTTAATAATTAGCATAGTTTTGTCAAATTGATTTATACTATATATCAATTCAGCAACGCCCGATTTTGCGTTTCCCCTATCAGTCTCTGTTTCGTATCTCAACATACAGCTAAATTTAGCCGTTCGCGTCTTTTATAGATCTAGGATAATCTTTGCGGCGGAGAAGCGATCGTGACCGATCCGGTATTTGACAGAGGGGATGATACCAAGCTACTGATAGACTTGCAGCATGTAAACTCGATCGCCAACAGTTTTAACGATTGTCTAGATCCAGATGAGATCGCCCGCCGAGTTACGGATGGACTTGTTGAGAAATTTGGCTGCGTCTTCGCCCGCATCTGGCTAATGGAAGCAGATCGTACCGCGCTCAAACTCGTCGCGTCATCGGGACTCTATTGTCGCATAAATGGTTTCTTTGCCAGAGTGCCGATCGGTGCTTTTAAAGTGGGCAAAATTGCCCAAAATCAAATCCCATTCCTGAGCAATCAATTAGCCGCCGAAACTTGGGTGCTCGATCGCGATTGGGCGATTTTGCATGGCATTCAAGGGTTTGCGGGTTATCCACTCATTGTCAATGGCGATTCGATCGGGGTATTAGCTGTATTCAGCCAAGCTGAAATGTTGCCCGAATTTTTGGAGATCTTGCAAAGTTTATGTACTGCCACCACGATCGGTTTAGCGGCAGCATTGCGTGATCGACAAGCAAAATTAATTCAACAATCTTCAACCGCCCCTGTACCGCCACAGATTCCCCTATCCGAGCAAATTGCGACGATCCTAAAGCCCACCCAATTAGCTCTAGTCGGCACAGAACGATCGCTACCACTATCCCTACACAATCTTGTGCTCAGGGCTGCTGAAGTATTGAGTCAGCTTTCTTGCATCCACAGTCGGCTGACATATATTTGGGAAGAGGAGCGCGAGCGATTGACGCTAGAAGCTGTCATCTCTGACAATTTAGCAAATACTGCAACTATTACCGCCTTTAATGCAATTCGATTAGAAGCAATCTGCTTGGGCGGAACTTTAGAAACTCAAACCCATGCTAGTAGCAGGATGCTGCGGGTATTATTAACAATTGCTGCTGCCCCTCAAAAGTCCAATACGCGGGTTAATCTCCGTTGTCGATCGTCAGTATTGCAGATGGCATTTGCCCAATTAATCGAGCTAGCCGGATTATCGATCGCCCCGATCGCCGATCCAGATTTACTATTAATTACAGACAATCGATCTCTAATTTCAACTCACCCGAATCTACTCTGGATCAGCATCGATACCCAAATTCCCCAACAGGTGAGAGGAAAAATCGATCTATCAATTACACCCAGCAACTTGCGATTGGCAGTGGATGCGATCTTGCGTGGAGAATCTTGGGGAATTGCCACTACTCCAGAGCCAGCATCGATCCAGCTATCAGAGCGCGAACGGGAAATCATGCAGCTTTTGGCACAGGGGTTGCGAGATCGAGATATTGCCGCGCAACTGATTATTAGCGAGAGTACCGTCAAATTTCACATCAATAATATCCTCGCCAAGCTCAAAGCAAAAACTCGCTTTCAAGCACTATATCAAGCGATCTATCAGGGATTAATATAATATCTATGCGACTTTTTAGCTTCGTCACATCTATCGTAGTATTCAAATTAACTAACTAATAATTTTGATAGGTCATAAGGCTCGATCGAGTCTCATATCTTGTTTAACCTATAAATAATGGCTAAATCGATAGACTTCGAGCTTCCGTAGTCAGAAATACAAAACTAGCTCGATCGAAAGCCTAGTGTGACTGGATATCCTCATTCCATGATCGACAAGGTTTTATGAGTTATCACTATCCGGTCATTATCATTGGTGGCGGACAAGCTGGACTATCTGCGAGTTATTGCCTCAAACAAAAAGGCATCGACCATATTATTTTTGAAAAGCATAGCATTGGGCATGAATGGCGATCGAGGCGGTGGGATACGTTTTGTCTGGTAACTCCCAATTGGCAATGTCAACTTCCTGGCTATCCCTATCCTGGTAACGATCCGTATGGATTTATGCCCAAGGATGAGATTGTCAAATACCTTCAAGACTACGCTGCTAGCTTCGATCCACCGATCGAAGAAAGAGTGACGGTAACTAAAGTTCAGCAGACAGAAACGGGGTTATATGCCGTTAGTACCTCGATCGGTGAATATACTGCCGATCGAGTCGTTATTGCGGTTAGCGGCTATCATACGCCCAAAATCCCTCGACTGGCGGAACGTTTACCCACTTCGATTCATCAAATCCACTCTTCTACTTATAAGAATCCCGAATCTTTACCCGCAGGAACTGTATTAGTTGTCGGTACGGGACAATCTGGCTGTCAGATTGCTGAAGATCTGCATCTGGCTCGGCGACAAGTACATTTATGTGTCGGTGGCGCACCTCGCGCGCCTAGAATGTATCGGGGTAAAGATGCGGTGGAATGGCTCGATCAAATGGGTTACTACGATCTGTCGATCGACGAACATCCCAAAAAAGAAACGGCTCGAAGTAATACCAATCATTATCTCACTGGACGCGATGGTGGGCGTGAAATTGACTTACGGAAATTTGCGCTCTCAGGGATGAAATTACACGGACGATTGAAATCGATCGATGATGGTAAATTAGAATTTCAGGACGACTTGCAGCACAATCTCGATCGAGCTGATGCCGTCGCTGAAAATATCAAACAAAATATCGATCGATACATCGAAACAGCCAGAATCGAAGCTCCACTCGAACCACCATATCAACCAGTTTGGCAACCGAAAAATGCAGAACTAAATCTAGATTTAGCAGCGGCTAATATTCAGACCGTAATTTGGTCTACAGGATTTCAAACCGATTTTAGCTGGATCGATTTGCCTGTCTTTAATGGTAGTGGCTATCCGCATCACGATCGCGGCATTACTAATTTATCTGGTTGCTATTTTATCGGATTACCGTGGCTATATACATGGGGTTCTGGACGGTTTTCGGGTGTAGCTCGCGATGCAAATTATATCGCCGAACATATTGCGATCAAAGAGAAGGTATCGACCTCTAGTAATTGGAGTATTGTCAATGAATTCTTGCTCGGTTCGTAGTATCAGATACAACTCTTTTCAAAACCTAGCGATTTTGATAGGTGTCGATCAGATTTAATGAGTACTTTAGAGATAGACAGATTACTGACTATTCATAATGTTAGACATCCTCACTTCGTATTTAGCAATACAAAACCAGCATTCGATCGAACGCTAGTCTGTTGTCAATCTTGACAACCAGAACGGAGCAGAACATCATGCCAGAAGTTACCATACCCGCTCACAAGACTGGTGATTTTCTAGTCGATTATGAAGAAAAAGTCTTTCCTGATGTCCAAGCCGAACCTGGCGAGAAAGCGTTAGTGACATTTCACACGGTGGCATTTGAAGGATCGATCGGGCTAGTTAATTTATTACAAGCCACCCGTTTAAAAAAGAAGGGTTTTGAGACTTCAATTTTACTCTACGGTCCTGGAGTGACATTGGGCTTGCAACGGGGTTTTCCCAAGTTGGGCGATGAGGCATTTCCCGGACATCAAAACTTCACTGTACGGATTGCTAAATTTATCAGCGATGGTGGCAAGGTTTATTGTTGTCGGTTTGCATTACAGGCTCTATACGGTCATGGTGAAGCTTCTTTAATTCCAGGAATTATTCCGATTAATCCGTTGGATGTGTTAGATATTGTGCTGATGCACCGGAAAGAAGGGGCATTTATTTTGGATACTTGGACGTTGTAATAGATCGACAGCTAAAGATATTAAATTCTCGATCTTTAATATAAGTCGTAGGAGCAAGTTTGTTTTGGATCGATTATAATTGTCGATTTTCATAGCATGAATGCACGCTTATAGATGGTGTAAATATCTGTAAATTTGGATTACCAAGAGGACAGGATTATGGATTTTACGCGCAAAGTTCGAGCCGCAGCCGTGCAAATTAGCCCAGTTTTATATAGTCGCGAAGGAACGACTGAAAAAGTTTTGGAGGCGATCGATAAAGCCGCTCAAATGGGTGCAGAACTCGTGGTTTTTCCTGAAACGTTTATTCCCTATTACCCTTACTTTTCGTTCGTGCAACCGCCCGTTTTGATGGGTAAGGAGCATCTACGACTGTATGAGGAAGCTGTCGAAGTGCCCAGTCCCGTTACCGAGGCGGTGAGTCAATCGGCTCGATCTCATCAAATCGTTGTGGTGCTGGGGATTAACGAACGCGATGGCGGTTCGCTCTACAATACCCAACTGATTTTTGATGCTGATGGTACCCTCCTGCTCAAGCGGCGTAAAATCACGCCCACATATCACGAACGGATGGTGTGGGGACAAGGTGACGGCGCGGGGTTGAAGGTAGTGGATACGGCGGTAGGCAAACTCGGAGCACTCGCATGTTGGGAGCATTACAACCCGCTCGCACGCTTCGCATTGATGGCACAGGACGAGCAGATTCACTGCGCTCAATTTCCTGGCTCAATGGTCGGTCAAATTTTTGCAGATCAGATGGAAGTCACCATCCGCCATCATGCGCTCGAAGCAGGTTGCTTTGTGGTTAATGCGACTGGTTGGCTCTCTCCCGAACAAGTTAGCCAAATTACCACCGATTACAAGCTCCAAAAAGCTTTGAGCGGTGGTTGCTACACCACGATTATTAGCCCTGAAGCTAATATTCTCCATCCCCCGATTACTGAAGGCGAAGGCATCGCGATCTCGGATCTAGATTTCGCACTGATTACCAAACGCAAACGGATGATGGATAGCGTGGGTCATTACTCCCGTCCCGATCTGTTGCAGTTGCAATTGAATTCGAGTCGGTGGGCGGTGGTGAGTGGATGTGAAGATTTGCCCACCCCACCCTACGGGCACCCCTCCGTTGGCGTAGCCTCTGCCTCAGCAGAGGAGGGGATTTCTACCCACCCCTCCGAGGCTAACGTGTCTACACATCTCTAGTGAGAAGCGAAAACCCTAGAAATCCCCCTAAATCTCCCTTAAAAAGGGGGACTTCGATCCGGATCTTAGCCCCCTTTCAAAGGGGGTTTGGGGGATTCAGATCTCGAAACGAAGTCCAGGAATCAGAGAGATGAACAAGCAAAAATTGATGACCGAACTGCAATCCCAAGGATTGAAGATAGTTGAAACTGGCGTAGGTGTGTCCGGTCGAAAAGGCGGTGCGGGGCCATCCGATCATAAGGCAGTGACGATTGACGGTACCACGATTATGGTGCCAATTTACACCGAAACCGCAGCCAAATCCCCTTACACCGCCACTCTCGACCCCGCATCGGCCCAAGCAACCATCCAGTTAAACGATCGAGAAATCGCCTCGATCGAATTTCCCAAACCGCCCCAATTCTATAACCTCACCACCGCCGACGGCATCCCCTACTGGAAAATCGCCCTCCTTCACAGCCATGATGTCCTCGCCACCACCGTCTTGCAGACCTGTATGCGGTACCGCAATAGCGAGACTGTTTGCCAGTTCTGCGCGATCGAGCAATCCCTCACAGCCGATCGCACAATCGCCCGCAAAACCCCCGCTCAACTCGCCGAAGTCGCCGCCGCCGCCGTCCGCCTCGATGGTGTCAAACACATGGTGATGACCAGCGGTACCCCTAATACACCCGATCGTGGCGCGGCTTATCTTGCCGAATGTGCCCAAGCCATCAAACAAAGTGTCAATCTGCCGATTCAAGCTCAGTGCGAACCGCCTGCCGATTTTAGGTGGTTTCAGAAGCTCAAGGATGCAGGGGTGGATAGCCTGGGAATGCACCTCGAAGCGATTACCCCCAGCGTCCGCGCCAAAATTATGCCTGGGAAGGCTGATGTACCTGTCGAATATTACTTCCAAGCCTTTGAGGCTGCGGTAAAAGTGTTCGGTAGAGGACAAGTGAGTACCTATTTACTGGCAGGATTGGGAGATCCGGTAGAGGCTCTGGTAGCAGGTTGCGACCGACTAATTCAAATCGGCGTTTACCCCTTTGTGGTGCCTTTTATACCAATTACCGGCACACCCTTAGAGCATCACCCCGCACCTAGTAGTGAGATGATGTTTAGCCTCTATCAACAAGTCGGTGCATTACTCAAGCGATCGAATATGTCCGCCACCGATATCAAGGCTGGTTGTGGCAAATGTGGTGCTTGTTCGGCAATGTCTAGTTTTGAGATTTAAGTAATAACTATCAACTATCAGATCATGAGTAAAATTCCAGGTTTTCGGCTCGGTATTTATGTATTTAAAGATGCTGAAATAGTTGATTTTGCGGCACCGCATGGAGTGTTTTCGGTGGCACGGCGATTCGATCCTGAACTAGAAGCATTTCTAATTGCTGACGCATTACGTCCAGTGCAAACCCAAGCAGGCTTTACTGTCATGCCAAATTACAGTTTTGCCGATCGCCCGTTTATGAATGCCTTTCTGATTCCTGGCGGCTTTGGGACTAGGCAAGAAATTCATAATCAACGGCTACACGAATTTATTCGCAGTCTGCCCGCCGATTGTCTGATTACCAGCGTCTGTACGGGATCTTGGATCTATGGCCAGATGGGGCTACTGGATGGACTAAGTGCTACCAATCGCAAAGAACCCGATCGAGTGGAAGCGTCTGGGGCTGGCAAAATTCCGATCGATCGCCTTGCCGATATCGCACCTGCGTGCAAAATTAGTCGATCGCGGGTTGTTGATGCTGGTCGGATTATTACCGCAGGCGGGATTACTTCGGGTATGGAAATGGGTTTCCATCTGTTGCGGCGGGCTGGTTATGACGAAACTTTTATTAATGAAGTCGCTCGCGTAATGGAATATAGCGAAGCCTACAACATTTACAAGCAAGATTTAGAAATCACTGCCTAATTCCCCGTCAAATCTTATGTCTGTAAATTATCATTTTAAACTCGCATCTGCTCAGGCCGAAATTGTTGCTTATTACCAACTTCGGCACAGGATTTTTGTCGAAGAACAAGGCTTATTTTTAGATCACGATCGCGATCCTCTAGATGAGATCGCACATCCTATTGTTGCCGTCAAATCCGACTCTCCTTGCTCAGAAGTCCTCGGCGTAGTTCGCATTTATGAATCCGAACCCCGCATCTGGTATGGTGGGAGATTGGGTACCCATCCTGACTATCGCCGAGGCTGGCACATCGGTAAAGGGTTGATTCACAAAGCCGTTACTAC
Source organism: Chamaesiphon sp. (assembly GCA_041738715.1). Taxonomy (GTDB): domain Bacteria; phylum Cyanobacteriota; class Cyanobacteriia; order Cyanobacteriales; family Chamaesiphonaceae; genus Chamaesiphon. The sequence continues at coordinate 4,594 of JBGSPI010000078.1, read as the reverse complement.
CGCTAATGCCTGGGGTTGCGATCGATTCCTCGCCACAGTTCAAATCCAAAACGTCCGCTTTTTCCAACGGTTGCATTGGGATTCCCTCGAAGAAATCGAAATTCGCGGCATCGCGCATCATCTGATGCAAGCAGATTTAGATTATTACCCTGCTAATAATGAGATTCGTCCAGTCTGGCAATGGAGCCAAGTATCCTAATGGAACTAGACTTACTCGCCCACACACTGAGACAATCGCTAGGTATCGTGCATAAGCAAGATATCCAAATGGTTGCTAAATTTCTCGCCACAGAGAACGCGGCTAGTGATATTTTAATGGGCGATGATTGCGCGGCGATTCCTGATGGTGATGGTTATCTGCTCCTGGCTGCTGAAGGGATGATGCCCGACTTTGTGGCTACCGATCCGTGGTTTGCTGGCTGGAGTGCTGTGATGGTAAATGTGAGTGATATATATGCAATGGGCGGTAGACCGATCGCCGTTGTGGATACACTTTGGAGTCAAGATGGAGCGATTGGTCAGCCGTTATTGGCTGGCATGAGTGCCGCTGCGCGGGCTTATCAGGTGCCGATCGTTGGCGGACATACAAATACTCGAAGTAGTTACAATGCCCTCTCCGTTTCCATTCTAGGACGCGCTGAAAAGCTGATTTCTAGTTTCACCGCCCAACCTGGCGATCGATTAGTAATGGCGATCGATCTGCGTGGTAAACTTCACCCCAAATATCCATTTTGGAACGCTGCCACCACAACCGATCCGAATCGACTGCGTGGCGACCTGGAACTATTACCTAAACTCGCCGAAAATGGTCTGTGTGCTGCTGGAAAAGATATCAGCATGGGCGGAATCATCGGCACGACTTTGATGCTATTAGAAACCTCTAATCGCGCGGCATTATTAGATCTCGATGCTATTCCTAGACCACCAGAAATACCGTTCGATCGCTGGTTGGTCAGTTTTCCCAGTTATGGGTTTTTATTCAGCGTCCACCCCGAAAACGTCTCTACTGTCCAGCAGATGTTTCGCAATCGCCAGATTACCTGTGCAGATATTGGCGAAGTCACCGAGAGTAACCAACTAGTGATCAAATCACAACAAGCATCAACTGTGTTTTGGGATTTCGACCGCGAAAAACTCACCGGATTTGGAAATCCAGCTTAATTTTATATTCACTATTTCCTACTTACCCATGCCAGAAACTCGTTTTAAAATTCAATGGCCTAACGGTTCCCAAGAAACTTGCTACTCACCTTCATCTATTATTCAAAACTATTTTGAGCCAGAACATGATTACGAACTGGCTGATTTTGTCGATCGCGCTCGGACTGCGCTAAATATAGCTAGCGATCGCGTCCAAGCTAAATATGGAAGACCATGCGGTCTGGCGATCGGTCAACTGGCGGAGATCCAATCTACAGCCAGCCAATTCAGTTCGTATTCGCAACCGATCGTGCGTGTGATTGAATTTTGTTAATCCTACTTAGCCATCCTAAAGGAGCCGATGAACACTCACATGGCGGGCATGAAGCCGAGCGATCCTACAAATTATTGGGTAATCGCGGGTGGCTCTTTATGGATTCCAGGGAGCTAGGAAAGGAGACAAGAAAGAAGGGACGAAAGAAGTGCCTTACCTCGCTTACGGGTGTTGTGAACGAACTCAAAGAACCCCAAGTACACGGGTAATTTCTCCTGAGAAATGCCACGATTCGGACGGAACTAAGACCGTAACAAAGACCAAAAATCTTCCATCGTAAGGTTTTCGTTGCGATCGTAAATCATTCGCGCCATCAATTTCTTGTACTCGCGATCGGGGTGGCATTCTGTATTCATGTATAGAACGAATTAATTTGGGCTTGATATCTAACAACAGGGTCGGTAAAGTTGAAATACCACAGATAGTCTGTGAGAGTCTCTAGGCGATCGAGATCTGTAAAAATTTAACAGTTAGGATCGGTTTAAAAAAATACTTTCGGCAGGATTATCTTTACCGTTATCGAATGTGCCATAACCAACTAGTTCTTCATGGGGGAAATGCAGAATTGGAAGAAAATAGTAGCACCCAAATCGATAAGTATTGTATTCATGACTTGTTTGCTGGGAGGTATCCTATTTTTATTAGTACCTCGTAAATTGAGACTAAATCTGCAATTCTAAGCCAAATAAATTCTCAACCTAATTTTGGGACTTTTGACATGAAATCGATACCGTTAATTGCCAAGCTCCAAACTTTTTTGTCCGAACCTTTAGCAGTGAAGCTACAGCAATCGATCGGCACAGATTTGGAGGCGCACGTACTCGATCTGTTTCATACCGTCGTCAATTCGGTACCAGCTTATCGACAGTTCCTGCAAGTGCAAGGCATCGATCCTGCCTCGATTCAGTCCCTTGTCGCATTCCAACAGTTACCACTGGTAACTAAAGCCAATTACATCAAACAATATCCGCTCGCCGAAATTTGTCGGGCGGGCAGCTTATCGACTTGCGACATGCTGGCGGTATCTTCTGGCTCTACAGGCGAACCTACCTGCTGGCCGCGCCAGATTAGCGATGAGCTAGAAATTGCCTCCAGGTTTGAGTATATCTTTCGCGAGAGCTTTCAAGCCGATCGTCGTTCCACTTTAGCGGTAATTTGCTTTGCGTTGGGGACTTGGGTGGGGGGTATGTATACCGCCGCTTGTTGTCGGTGGTTGGCGAGTAAGGGGTATCAGATCGCCGTAATTACGCCAGGAAACAATAAGACCGAAATTCTGCGCGTTGTACAAGCACTGGGGGCGCAGTTCGAGCAAATAGTATTGTTGGGCTATCCACCTTTTTTGAAAGATGTGGTGGATACTGGCATTCAACAAGGCGTGCGATGGTCGGATTATGCTGTCAAATTGGTGATGGCGGGGGAAGTTTTTAGTGAAGAATGGCGATCGTTAGTGGGACAACGGCTCAGTTCTACGAATTATTGCTATGATTCGGCATCTTTATTTGGGACTGCTGATGCGGGGGTGTTGGGGAATGAAACCCCGTTATCGATTTGTATTCGGCGGTTTCTAGCCACCCATCCAGATGCTGCTCGGCAATTGTTTGGTGAATCTCGTCTCCCGACACTGGTACAGTACGATCCGACCAGCCGCTTTTTTGAAGTTCATGAGGGTACGCTATTATTTTCTGGCAATTGTGGAGTGCCATTGATTCGCTATCATATCGCCGATACTGGGGGCATTATTAGCTATGAAACGATGCTCCAATTCCTCCAAGATTGGGGTTTTGACCCGTTGGCAGTGCTTGAACAAGATCGAGGTGTCCATGCCTTGCCCTTTGTGTATGTGTTTGGTCGATCGCAATTTGCAATTTCTTACTTCGGTGCGAATCTCTACCCCGAAAATATTGCGGTTGGTTTAGAACAACCAATAGTTCGAGATTGGGTGACTGGTAAGTTTGTGATGCAAATAATTGAAGATGAGGATGGCAATCGATTTTTATCAGTTGTGGTGGAGTTGGCTCCTGGAGTCGATGCCGAGCGCGATAAGGCTCAGAGTATCTCCCGATCGATCTTGGAACAGTTACGGCGGCTAAATAGCGAGTTTGCCAACTATGTCCCGACTGAATATCAACAGCCGCAGATAACTCTCAAACCAATGGGCGATCCCGACTTTTTCCCGATCGGTGTCAAACACAGCTACACTCGATCGATTTAGTCGATGGTGTAATCGATTAAAGTTGCATACCAAGTTGAATTTTGACGATTCGTTCGATCGATTTTAGATCGTCTGCCGAGATCGTACCTAATTTATTTACCAACCGCTCTTTGGATGCAATTGTCAATTGGTCTGCCATTGCCTTGCTTTCTTTACCATCGACAATCACGATCGCTTCACTGGGATATAACCTCCCAGTATTAGTCGTTAAGGGGATAACTTGAACGCGATTTAGTGAGTCATTAGCGGCATCATTACTGATAATCACCGCAGGTCGAGTCTTCCGAATTTCTCCGCCCACAGATGGGTCAAAATCTATCCACCAGACCTCACCCCTAAGCATCATTGATACTCCCAATTAGTCCATTACTCCATTCCAGTGCTTCCCGCTCCCGATCAGGATCTGCTGCCATCGCTTGATATGCCGATGCTAAGTCTTCTTGCAAAACATGCGGACGTGCCAAGTTTTCGAGGAATTTACTAATATTGCCTTTCCCGACAACTCGATAGAGAGCATCGTAGACCTCTTTATCGATTGTGATGGTCATTTTTCGTTGCATGATAATTTTTACTCAATCTATACCGAAATGTCATGATCTAATCTCCACTTTTTTTATAAAACTTGATAGTGAATTTTATTTTTCAACAACGCAGTGAAAAAGCTCATCAGATAACCACTCAACAGTCCCTTTAAAATTGCGGGCGGGAGTAGGTAAAAGATCGACATAGGCAGCTTGACGAAGCAAATGTCCGAGATGACCTTTGACTTGATATAGTGCTACGCACTAACGTTAGGACAAGCTGCAAAAGCAGCATCAACACAATCATGAAAGTTGTCAAACTCATCCCAACGTTGTCTCATCCAATTTTTAAGTACAAACCACCAATTTTCAATCGGATTAAAATCA
>JBGSPI010000055.1:0-3697 GCA_041738715.1 Chamaesiphon sp. | reverse complement strand
TTTTGGATTTGACTTCCACCTTTTAATCTAGTTTTACCGTTTCTTGCGACTTGCTCACTCTGGCATTTTGGACACTTCATCTTCGACTATTAAAGCTCGGCCAGCTCATTCTATCACTCATTCTTCAAGCGACCAGTGCCCTAGTAATGCATTCTCTGTTTCCAGACGGTTAGAGAAAATACCTACTGCTCTGCATTCGTGTTTCATGTCCATAATTTTTCTCCTGATAACGATTGATATTTGCCAGTTACATCCTCAGCATATTTAAAATGTCAGTTGAAATCGTCTACATTTCGAGATAACTTAGATCGGTCAAAAGGAAGAGTGATTTCTGGAATTGCACAAACGATCTCAATATCAAACAACTCATGAATTGCCCTACTTAATATTTCAATGCAAAAGCGATGAGCAAATATTTGCTCATCGCTTTTTTAGCTGACATTTTGACACAATCTGGCGATCTCCTATGTGTTACGATATCTGATTAGAAGATCGTTAGTAGATGTAGGATTCAAACCAATCGTAAACTCGATCGAGTTCGGGTAAAGTAACTAAGCCGTATTGCCATAAGATGATCGGCAACCTGCTATAGTCGGACTGAGATTGTTTCAGAGCCAATTTGACAGAATCATCAGATAAATTCAGAGTTTTATGCAAAAAAATGACAACTTGAGAGATATCGTGTTTTGACATGGGACTTAAGCTACTATGTTAATTCAGGTGAGTAATTTAGTCGTGAGATATGTTAAATAGGTTCGATGAATTTAGAGACCGTTTTTCATCAAATGACGAATGACGTTATCTTTGACAATTAACTGCCTAGATATTTCGACAAATAATTCACGAAGCTGTTCTGATGAAAGACTGAGCGTGTTTAGCTCAATCGTTCGCATACTAAATTGCTGTTCCATTGATAGTTCAAAACATTCGGACAACATGGCTACAACTCCATATTTGTAATGTATTTTCGGTTTAAACTAGCGAATAAAAATCGGCTTTTTCAATCTGGGTGATGAGACATTTTGATAGAATCTAGTGTCTAGAAGCCGATGATGATTCTAAGCATTTCGCGCCATCAAGCCCCAGAGATAAATGGCTAATATTGCACCTACCACAGAAATTGCTAATCCCGGAATACTTAAACTGGTGGCGGCAAGTTGGATAGTTCCTGTCGAAATAAAACTGTATAAACTACCGCCAACGAATGCACCAATAACTCCCAAAATAATTGTGGATAAAATGCCACCGCCTTGACTACCAGGGTAGATGGCTTTGGCGATTGCGCCAGATAATAGTCCGAGAACTACCCACGCGATAATGTTCATAATAATCTTCCTTTCATGTGCTGTTTACTGGAGGACGATTAGGTAAAGCCTGAGCTTTGCGATCAATTTCTGAATCGCCTTTCTTCGTCTCTATGCCCCCAGAATAGCTTTTCGCTGCGGAAAAGAAGTCTCCCAGATGAGGTAATTAGACTGAATCAAAAGTAGTAATTTTAGACCGTCAGTTTTAGTCGTAAAGATCTAATTTGCGCTGGCAAGTCAAATCCACTGCCAAATTTCAGATAATGACTGACCGATCGATTTAGTTTAATATCGATTTAGTTTAATACTTTAGGTAGATGAAGATAAATAGGTTTTAGCTTTATAGTAAACATGTTGACAGAATCTAGCTCAGTTGAATTAATATTTGGATCTAAATATTCAATCTTTTATTCAACTAAGTGACCAGATCGATTATTTAACTGAAAGTCTAAAACTAAAGGACAATACCATGAACATGAAACTAACACTCCTTGCATTGTTGAGTATTTTTACTACCTTCGCAGTTCAACCAGTACAAGCACAAACAAAACCCAACCAAATCGGCCCCTCTGTTTCTTTTGGTGGCAGTACGGCAGTCTTTGGCGTAGACTCTAGATTTCCACTTGCTCCCAACATCTCGATTCGCCCGACAATGCGCTTTCCCAGTGGTGGGATCGTACTTGGTACGTCAGCTACCTACGACTTTGATATCAGCAGCGATATACCCCTAGAACCCTATGTTGGTGCTGGTTTCAATGTCTATACTGGGGACAATAATAATAATGGAGCCAACTTCACTGGCTACCTGATTGGTGGTGCGGACTATTCACTCAATAACCAATTTGCACTCAAAGGTAGTGTGGCAATTCCATTCAAAGGTGAATATTCGACCGATATTACGCTTGGTGTCGGTTACAAATTCTAGTTGGAATTCACCATCTAAAAGTTCACAGCCATTTGTGGCTATTTGACAAGTAAGCCTGATTTATCGATCGACCGATATGATGATAATTATAAATATCGCTCCTCCTTTATGTCTAAATATTTATCGATAACAATACTTTAGATAGATGAGTAACTAGATAGCTGCCTTTATCCTGTAAATGTAGACAAAATTAATTAACAAACTTTAAGGAGTTCAACATGAGTGAAAAGCTTGGAACTGAGAGAGATACTTACGATGCTCATATTATTCCCGCCGAGACTGCTGCCAGAAAAGAGCGAGAAGGCGCAGACTATAAAAAAATTCCTGAAGGAAATATTGAAGGTGGAGCAGCGATCGATAATGAAGGTTTATTAAATAACTACGCAGTCGAACCAGAAATGTACTACGAGTCTCCTGGTGACGCAGAGATAGAACAAGAAGAAGAGCCAGCATAGATTTAGATAGACTAACTAGGGCAGGTTGAGACCTAGCGTAAAACTTAAAGAGCGATCGATATATTAGAGGTCGCTCTTTTGCATTTCAGTCATCACCCTTTAGATAGATATCTTAAATACAGGATTTCCTTCAATAGGAGAACATATCTTTGATTTTGAGTTGTTCGATCTTCAGACTATAGGTTGATTCGCTGCACTATGAATTCGCGATAACTTAAAGGTATCAACACAAAAGTCAAAAATAAACCATTTACAATATTCGGAGAAAATATCATGTCTTTTCGCTCTTTGGTTTCAATGTTTACCGTTCTCGTTATTTCCGCTGCTTTAATCTTCGGTTTGAGTGTCACTCCTAGTATGGCAGGTTCTAGTAACCCCACTAAAGGAACAGAGCAATTACTCAAAACTGACGCTGCTGCCGCACAAGTAGCTGAGAAATCTGCGCCAATGGGACTCGAAGAAGTCGAAGCTCGCAATAAAGGTGGTCTAAACGAAATTCAAGGCTCCCTGGATGCAAACAAAATGCACAAAGCTGATACCTCTAAACCAGGTCCCGCTCTGTCAAAAAAAGTAGATAAAGCACTTGACAAAGTTACTAAATAGTCAAATTTAAGCGGATTTACTGTTACTGACTGGTGGCGATTTGTAAAATGCCATCCTGACACCCATCGCCATCTACTAATTAGTCATTCTTTATACCCACTGACTTAACTGGGAGACCTGAGTGAGCATCGGTTCTAAGTTTATCCCAGTTCAAATATCTACCAATAGGTTAATCAAATATCATGGCGACTAGATCAATTAATATCGGACTTAACGATCGCGAACGTGCAGGTTCGATCGGATTATTAAACACAGCTTTATCTAATGCCTACCTACTGGCGTGACCGGACTAAAACTGTGGGTAAAAATTGTAGAATATATCTATGAGTAACCCAAATTTAAAATATCGAATAAAACTAAGCGAAGAGCAACGCCAAGAACTGTTAGAAATCAGTAAAAATGGCACAAAA
>JBGSPI010000029.1:0-5264 GCA_041738715.1 Chamaesiphon sp. | reverse complement strand
TGATTTTGTCTCTTTTGTTACTAATACTGACCCTGACCCTGCCAAAGCTTCTCTTCAACAATATGAGCGTAAAACTTATCGCATCGAGTTTAAAGCTACCACTCAAATCTGGGCTTCTTAGACTTTTGTCAGTCAATCAGCATTACCAGACATCGATTTCATATCGCCAGATCTAAAACTTGAGATTTTTCACTTCGCTTTACTATTATTTAAAGAATCGAATAAAGAACTGACACCCACCATCGAAAAATCCTCGATCGCTTTAGGTACTCCTTCAGCTAAAGCACCGATCGCGACATTAAACAATTTAGCTGGTTTTAACTCATCTTTAACCAAATTCCATAACTGTTGAACCTCAGCTACATGCAGACGATTATCTTCAGTCAGTGCCATCACAATTTGATTGCGCAGGGATTGTCCTTCCGGCGACATCAAGAATTTCAAACCCAATTGGGCGGTAGGTAACAGATCGAAATTACCCTCACTGCGGGCAATACCGATCATATTTTCCAAGCGTTGCCATTGTAGTTTGCCATCTTTGATCACTACTTCCAACAGTCGGCGGCGCATTTCTGGTGTTTCGCCATTGAGTAGTCGTTGGGCGACGTAGGGATAGCCAATTTCGACAATCTTAAAGTCTGGATTGAGACTGAGAGCGACACCTTCTTGGGTAACTAGCGATCGAATAATTAGAGAAAATTGAGCAGGGATGCGGAACGGATATTGAAACATCAATTCCGAAAATTCATCGGTGATAGTTTTAAAATTGAAGTTGCCAACACTTTCACCCATTGCATTACCTAATACTCGTTCTAGTGCCGGAATAATCGGGGAAATATCGATATCAGCAGTTAGAAAACCCAGCTTGATAAAATCGTCAGTCAGGGCGAGATAATCTTTATTAATTAAATGAACCACCGATCCGGCGATCGTTTCTTTCGTATGTTGGGTGAGTTGATCCATCATCCCAAAATCGATAAATGCCATCCGTCCATCTGCCAGGACAAATAAATTACCAGGGTGGGGATCGGCATGGAAGAAACCGAACTCCAATAGCTGTCTTAATCCTGATGTTACCCCAATCCGAATTAGATCATCTCGATCGAGTCCAGCCGCTTTTACCGCTGCTAAATCGGTTAATTTGATCCCATTAATCCACTCTAGAGTTAGAACTGTTTTGGTCGTATATCGCCAGTAAATAGCTGGCACTTTGACTGTCGGATCGTCTTGAAAATTGGTCGCAAATTTCTCGGCATTGCGTCCTTCATTTTCATAATCGATTTCTTCAAATAATTTAGTCCCAAACTCATCCACAATTACCGTGAGATTATCGCCGAGATTTAAAGGGAGAAATGGTTTAATCCAAGTAGAAGCCCAGCGCATCAAATATAGATCGCGAGTGATCACAGGCATCAGATTTGGTCGTTGCACTTTGACGGCGACCTCTTCTCCTGTATATAGTTTAGCCTTATATACTTGTCCTAAACTAGCTGCGGCAACTGGCAGCGGGGATATTTCTTTATATATTTCTTCAACAGATCGATCGAGTTGTGATTCGATGATTTGCATTGCCAACTCATTATCAAATGCGGGGAGTTGGTCTTGTAACTTAATTAGTTCTTCGAGAAAATCTTTTCTAACTAAATCGGGTCGAGTTGAGAGTGCCTGTCCAACTTTAATATAAGTGGGACCTAGTTGTGTTAGTATCTCCCGTAGTTGATTAGCCCGTTGATATTTATTGATTTCGATATGCCCGATCGATTGGTCTAGCAACAAGCCGATGGCGAATCCGGCAAACAACCAAATAATCGATAATGCTCGCCAGATGACTAGCCACGGACGTTGATTGTAATAACTAGCGATTGCTTGTGGATTATAACGGCGCAGTTGGGCAAGTTGTTGCTGGCTCACGTGTTGCAGGTGTCTCCTATCCGATCGATTTATACGGGCTGATTTAAACTAGCGGAGTTAACTTTGGTTAAGATACCCCCTGCCATCTTAACTTTTCTAGCTCGAACAGATAAATTACCCTTAATATTAGTATACAAAAATACAAACTTGTTGCTGTTAGCGCAATAACCGAACCAGACTAGGATTGATCGGATTTATCGGATGGGCAAGCTTAAGTTAAGTGTGAACTTTTCCGTTGGGCATAATTGTCCCTGTCAAATTTGCACCAATCAACCGAACCATCATCTTGCTACCCACCTCAATTTGCGCTCCAGTTAGGTCGGCTCCGCTCAAATTGGCACCGCTAAGGTCTGCCCCAATCAAATTGGCTCCGCGTAGGTTGGCATTGCTCAAATTAGCTTGGAGCAAATTCGCCCGAAACAGATTCGCTTTTGATAAGTTTGCACCATGTAGATTAATACCGTGCAAAAAACAATCCTTGAGGTTCGCCTGAGAGAGATTGGCTTCACTCATGTTTCTGCCGGAGAAGTCGCGTTCGCTCAAGTCTTGTCCACTCCAATCGATGCCGCTGAGGTCAGGTCGCTTACTGGGGGCGCGGGTGGTTGTCTGGGTGGACTGTCGGCTGGCGGTTCTCGTTGCTTGTGGCTGGGGTTGGCTGGAGTGTGCGGTTGTCCTAGTTTTTGGGGAATCTGGTTGCCGATAGTGTGGTTGGCTTTCCGGCTGGGCTGGGGCTGACTGGCGCGGTTGAGCAGATTGTCGCTGGGCTGTTGGTTGTGTGCGTCCATTCAACTGCTGGGCTTTGTATGCGCGTAGTTGGTCGCGGGCATGGTTGATTTCTTTCAGTTTCGCTTCGGCCTTTTCCTGTAGGCGAATACTATCTTTGGGCAAGCGGTCGGGGTGCCAAACCAAAGCCAAGTCTTTATGTGCCTGGTTCACCTCTTCTAGTGATGCTCCAGGCTCTAGTTCCAGTACTTTATACCAACACTGTGGATCGTGCATCTATTTAAAATAACATTCCTGGAGGGAAACATGTTTCCGCTGATCGATTAAATTAATATTTTGCTGGGAGTTGAAGCTAGTCGTTTGATTCGGGGTGAAAGTAACTGTAAATCTCCTGAGCGGTATGCTGCCCGATGCCTGGTGCTTTGGCTAATTCGGCGATACTCGCAGCACGGATATAATCGATCGAGTGAAAATAACTCAGAAGTTGTTTTTGGCGGTGATTGCCCAAGCCTGGAATATCATCTAGGCGGGAACGGATTTGTTTCTGACTGCGTTGTTGACGATGGAAAGTGACGGCAAAACGATGGGACTCATCCCGCACGCGGCGCAAGAGTTGGACTCCTGGTTGTTCGGCTTCAGTGGGTAAGGGTAAACTTTCGCCCGGTAGAAAGATTTCTTCGCGTTCTTTGGCAAGGCTGACAATACACATTTTATCAGCTAGATTTAGTTCTTCCAATACGTTCATTACTGCCGATAACTGTCCTTTGCCGCCGTCAATCATCACCACATCGGGGAAGTTGGCATCATCAGTATTTACCCCGCCAGCATATTGCCGAAATCTGCGGCGGGCAATTTCGGCATGACTGGCAAAATCATCAGAGTGTCCAATCTGAATATCGGGATTTTGAATCTTGTAGTGGCGGTAATGCTGTTTCGCGGGCAAACCGTCGATAAAGACTACTTGGGAGGCGACGGCATTGGAGCCTTGAATATGGGAGATATCATAACCTTCGATCCGATGGGGGAGTTCGGGTAAATTGAGGATTTCGGCGAGATCTTGTAAAGCCGTCAGATTGCGTTCGCTGTCCCGTTGGAGCCTGGTTAGTTCGTGAAGGGCATTTTTCTCAACCATCTCGATTAGGGCAGCTTTACCCTGCCGCTGGGGGCTAATGATGGTCACTTTTCGACCCTTGCGATCGCTTAAATAACTGGCTAATATTTCACCATCGGGCAATTCATATTGGACTAAGATTTCTAGAGGAATTTCGATCGCATCGGCAAATTGATAATGTTCTTCTAGCACCCGTTGGAGGATTGCGCCCCGTTCTTCGGTGTCTCCAGATAGTGATTGGACTTCGGCGATAAAGCCCAATCGCCCGACTAATTTGCCCGCCCGAATTTGGAACAGTTGGATACAAGCAGTTTTATCATCAGCGGCGAGGGCGATCGCGTCACGGGCGACGGTATCATTAGGTAGAGATACTTTTTGTTCGGCATTAAGGGCAGTGAGATTATTAATTCGATCGCGAATTAGTCCAGCTTGCTCGAATTCTAAATCCTCGGCGGCTTGGTGCATTTGGGTAGTTAAATTGTCTAACAATTCACCCGTGCGACCCTGGAAAATCATCGCCACTTTTTCGACTGTTTGGCGATAGTCTGCCGGAGCAATTAAGCTTTGACAAACACCAGGACAACGACCGATATCATAGTTAAGACAAGGGCGATCTTTGAATAAGGGTTGAGGTCTTTGACGGAGGGGAAATGCCCGTTTAATTGTATAAAGGACATTTCGTAGTAAATGGGAATCGGTGTAAGGGCCATAATATTTATCTTTACCTTTACCGAGGCGGCGATTGCGGGTGAGTAAAATGCGGGGATAATCTTCCGACCAAGTAATTAGGATATAGGGGTATTTCTTATCATCTTTGAGTAGAACATTAAAGTAGGGTTGATGCTGTTTGATCAGGTTCGCTTCCAGGGCGAGGGCTTCAGCTTCGCTATCAGTGACAATAAATTCGATTTCGGCTACCTGACGCACCATCATCGCGATGCGTGGGGTGTGGGTGTTGGCTTCGCGAAAGTAGGAGCGAACGCGGGAACGGAGTTTTTTAGATTTACCGATATAAAGGATGCGATCGGTCACGTCCCGCATGAAGTAAACTCCAGGTTCGGGGGGAATTTCTTGAAGTCGGTTTTCGAGGCGTTCGGGATGGTGAATTAGGGTGGTAACTGGCTCCATTTGTTAATAATATTCGATCGATCTTGTAAAATGATTGTATGCCGTATTATTTATTCTCGATCGATCGCCATCTTAATCCCAATCAGCTTGAAACTTGATACTTTGGGTAGAGTGAAGCGAAACTAGGACATCTGATCAGTCAACTCGATCGCATCATCCCAAATCGACAATCGGAGCTTGCGCGCCGTCTGCGGCGGTCGTGTTCGGGTTTAAATATGCTAATGCTGTTGCTCTGATTGAGTTTAACTCCTGGGCAGTGCCCACCCTACTGGCGTGACCGGACTAAAACTGTGGGTAAAAATTGTAGAATATATCTATGAGTAACCCAAATTTAAAATATCGAATAAAACTAAGCGAAGAGCAACGCCAAGAACTGTTAGAAATCAGTAAA
>JBGSPI010000028.1:0-23194 GCA_041738715.1 Chamaesiphon sp. | reverse complement strand
TGATTTTGTCTCTTTTGTTACTAATACTGACCCTGACCCTGCCAAAGCTTCTCTTCAACAATATGAGCGTAAAACTTATCGCATCGAGTTTAAAGCTACCACTCAAATCTGGGCTTCTTAGACTTTTGTCAGTCAATCAGGGGCTTAAGTCTTAAACCTGATTGACGGACAAAAGTATCTCGAATCCAGTGCCAGAGCCAAAACAGGCATATCTCTTTAAATCTTTGAGCAATAAGGGTTTGAGAGCATCTGTAGAAAGATTTGTCCGTCAATCAAGATTAATTGGTACGCCTAGAATCTTGACTCTCTCTAATTCTTATAGAACAAAAAATACCAATTATTGAAATCTTTGCTCAGTAACGTTCTCAGCCTTAGCGTAAGTTTCTATATGGATGCTCATTTCACCCCACAAAGACATTTTCTGATCTCTTGAAATTATCTGATAAGCAAATTTTGCCAAATCTCGAAGACTTACAAGTAGAGCTAGAAATTTGTAGTCATACAATAGAAGTTCTAGATTCAATAGATTCCAAATCCGAGTATTATTACGCATTAGTGGATCGCAGATCTGAAATAATTTAATTAATCGAATTAATGTCAAGAGAAAATGATGAGTAAAGCTGTCTAAGATACTCCCTAAAAATGAGCGAACCGTCAGCAATAAAGATCAATCACACAGCTTTTTTCCTGCTTTTCAATTCGAGTAAATGCTGGAGGCGAAGCCGAGTGTAACGCTGCACCCACAAACAGGGCAGATTGAAGGCTGTGCCCACAGCGAGGTTTAGCAGCACACCCCAACCAGGAGTCCAGAGGATCGTTACTACCCAAAATAGCCAGATGAGAATGTGAACGTATTCCGCCCGACGGGTTTCAGCCACAAACCGGGACATTACGGCACAGTCCCCACCGCCAATAGATCTCTTGCTAAAACCCCCTGGAAAGAAATTTCCTGCCTCCGGCAATCGATCCTTCCATCGATCGATCCGTAGTACCTGCTTGTACCAATGACGATCTTCTCCCCAGGGTCGCGGTTGGGTCAACCAAGTATCAGTTTCTAGGAATTTCAGGGGCAGTCGATGAACTATAAAACCCATCAAAACTGACCAGGCGGCCCAACCGATCGCGCACAGCCCAACGACGATCCCATCCGGTAGTTCTAACATAAGTAAGTCCTTAACTTTGCCAGCGGGTATCGATCGTTCGCCCTTTCCATTCGATCTGACCGCGTTCGAGATTTAGAATCGCCAACACGAACACCGCTAGAAAGAAGATAACCGGAATGGGGAAGAACCAGACGATCGATCCAAAGGAACCCACGGGTCTGACAATGATTGCTAACTGGATCGCAAAGGCTAGATAAAGCACAATATTATAGAGTAAGGATGAATGCCCCACGATCGGCCAACCGCATAGGGATGCAGGCAGACACCAGGCAGCCCAAAACAACCCAGACAGCCAGAGGATCGTCGCCAGCATCCGCACCCACGAGACTTGTCCGGCTGCCGTCGCAAAGTTTTTACCGAAACCATCAACCAGATCCCTTAGCCCACCGGGATACATCCGATAATCTAGTTGACCGTGACCCATGTACGCACTCACTGGCAGTCCCGCACGCTCATAGACATGAGCCATGAACCAGTCTTCAACAACATATCCAGCTACAGCATCGTGACCGCCGACCCGATCGTAGTCCTCTTTGCTAGTAGCCATCGCTGGACCAAAAGCCACACCCCCTCTGGCTCCAAGTTTGACAGCCATCAAGCCGACGAGATTGAACAGAACTGACAACAGTTCGTAGGGGCGTTCCGTGCGGTGGTAGGGTTGAACCGAGACGAGACCACCTAAGTCCTGAACCGTTGCTACCAAAGTCCGCAGCAGATCCGGTTGAGGTTCAGTATCGGCATCTAGAAATACAAGAATATTACCAGATGATGCTGTATACCCGGTTTTGAGTGCCCAATTTTTCCCCGTCCACCCTGAAGGTAAAGGGGTACTTGGCACTACTTTTACCCCTGCCTGGGCGGCGATCTCTGCGGTAGCATCGACGGACTGGTCATCGATGACGATGATTTCGTAGGGCTGGAACGTCTGCTGTTTTAATGCGGTGAGTAGATGGGGAAGGGTTCTCTCTTCATTCCTAGCTGGGATCAAGACCGAGACCTGGGGCGAACCAAGAACTGAAAGGTTTGGAAGTCTGGGCAACCGCCACATCAAGCCCCAGCCGATTAGCCAGCGCACCACCAGTGTGATAGAGATGACATCCATAACAGTTCAAACTTTCCTCTGTAATTCTAGACGTAACTTATTGCGAAAAGATCAGCACGCTGTAGGGTCGGATCTAGTTTGTCACTTCACGGGCATAGGGATCTATCCGCTTTTGGGATCGCCCCCCATATTATTTCGCTGTTCCCGTGCGCGGATATCTGCATTTAGTTGCTTTCTGCGCGTTTCACTTTGAGCATCATCTTGGGTTGCCTTACTATTTTCCGCTGTAGAAACCTGCCCATTCTTGTCTGTCGAACTGGGGGCCTCAGATGCCGTTTTAGCCCCGTTGCAGGCAGATATGGTTGTCATCAGCACAACGCTGAGCAGTA
This sequence comes from Chamaesiphon sp., assembly GCA_041738715.1. Taxonomy (GTDB): domain Bacteria; phylum Cyanobacteriota; class Cyanobacteriia; order Cyanobacteriales; family Chamaesiphonaceae; genus Chamaesiphon. Next base: position 20,600 of record JBGSPI010000028.1, on the reverse strand, counting down.
AGGGTAGAGTAGAACTAATTTTAGTAATCTCGTTCATGTTACACTTCTCGACTGTAATTATCCCTGATTTTTCGCTCTGGGGATAGTAAATTGGGATCGAATCATCACTCAATTTTCTAGCTCTATAGATAATGAGTAGAACTTGGTGTCACAGTTCGCACCGAGTCGTTAGGAAAATCGTAGATGTGCCAATCATGAATGTGATAATTTCTGAAAATTGATTCAGCCAGCGTGACATCTGCTTCTGACCCTTCAACCATGACTAGATAATCACCCTGAGCAACCCGATCGCTATAGACCTTAGCGCGATCTTCAGAAATCCCTAAGCCAACTAGTCCACCTGCCAAGCTACCAGCCGCAGCACCAATAACACCGCCTGAAATGGTCGAGGCTATAGCAGTTGCCGCAGCACCAGCCAGCATTACTGGTCCAATACCAGGAATGGCGACGAGACCCAGACCGACTAATAAACCCGCAAAAACCCCTACACTGCCTCCAGCTATAGCTCCGTCTTTAGCTGCTTCCTCAGCTTTATTTTCATTGGTGTCCAAGTTACCGACATCTACCAGCCGATTACTGACATGGGAGCCTGTTACTTCAGTATGGCTATTAATATCACGCCCCACTACTGAAACTCGATCCATCCAAAAACCAGTGTTTTTTAATTCAACCAGGGCAATTTCGGTTGTTTCATAACTTGAGAATATACCGACACCACGTTGTTTGAACTCTTGGCGAAGTGCCTCTTGACGAAGTGCCTCTTGATGAAGTGCTTCTTGGTGAACTGCTTCTTGGTGAACTGCTTCTTGGTGAAGTGCTTCTTGGTGAAGTGCTTCTTGGTGAAGTGCTTCTTGACGGAGTTCATCTTGATGAAGTGCTTCTTGACGAAGTGCTTCTTGACGGAGTTCTTCTTGACGAAGTGCTTCTTGACGGAGTTCATCTTGATGAAGTGCTTCTTGATGAAGTGCTTCTTGACGAAGTGCTTCTTGACGGAGTGCTTCTTGACGAAGTGCTTCTTGACGGAGTGCTTCTTGACGAAGTGCTTCTTGACGAAGTGCTTCTTGACGGAGTTCTTCTTGACGAAGTTCACTTACATATCCAGATGCTCTGGCTTGTTGCTCTACGTCAGCTCGCAAATCACCAGGTGTTTTATAGTACATTTCCGGTTCAATACCAAAGTTATCCACTAACCCTTCTTTATCAACCGCAAAACCGCCAGTTGTATCGAGACTGTCAGATCCTGCGGGGTGTTTAGGCAACCGCTTAAAATTGTCACCCTCACGCTCTTTTCTAGCTGCTGTTTCCGCTGGGATTAGATGCGGGTCATAGCTGTCAGGTGTGGGGGAATCATATAATTCAGTACCCTTTTGGTCTTCTGGAACTAATATTTCCAGGACATCATGCTGGGATGGGTGTGATTGATTTTTTTTAATGGTCATGATATTTGCTTCTCCTAAATGAGTAACTTGGCAAAATCGGCAAGATCGGTTCGGAAATTATCTATAAATTATCTATTGAACAATTCATTGTCATTTATCCTATATCAATCCAATCTTGGATAGTTATATCCTCGTTGCTTTCTAGCAGTTTGCTTGCAAGAGCCAAGAGTTACTAGACAACAGTTCGCCCCGTAATTAAGTTATAGATAATACCAATCAAAGCCAAAACCAAAAGAAAGTGAATTAAGCTACCACCAACATGAAATGAGAATCCTAACAACCATAGGAAAAAAAGCACGACAACGCCGGTCCAAATTAGATTTAACATTGTTACCTCTTGAATTTAGATAAGAGTAATGAAACTTTTATTTTGGGTCTTGACAGCAAACAACTGCATCAGACCATCGTCCCGAAAAGTGGTATTTCCAGCAGCCCTGCCATCCAGGAAATACTGGAAACAAACCAACAAAGATGGCTTCACACTGGCAATTCGGTTCTAGTCAATAGCTTTTCTGGCTTCATCTTTCACGTTTTCGATCGTGTGACGAACTTTTGCCTCGACCTGTTTTTCCTGCCCTTCTAAGTGGTCTTGGGGATCTCCAGTAATATCTCCCACTGCTTCTTGAATTTTACCTTCAATATTTTTGGTGGTTGCCTTGGCTTTATCTTTTAAGCTCATAATGCGCTCCTGATTAAAATTAAAGTTATTGAGACTGAAATAACTCTTTAATGGTTTGATGATGCAGAGTTATTATCTTCGATACTAAACTATAAATGTGAGGATCTTGTGAGCAATAGTTTCGATACCTTTTGAGATTTTGAGAAGAAAAATGGTCGAGGGCGACAAAAAAAGCAATTCATCGCTTAAAGTACAATTAGAAACCAAGTATAGGGTAAAGTGACACCTTAACTGCTAAAAAGGAGTGATTAAAAATCATCATTTCGCCCACACTGACGAAACCTGTCGAGCGGTAAGCAGGGCACTGGTCGCTTAAAGAATGAGTGATAGAATGGGGCAGATCGATCGTCAATAGTCGTAGATGAAGTGTCCAAAATGCCAGAGTGAGCAAGTAGCAAGAAACGGTAAAACTAGATTAAAAGGTGGAAGTCTTAAACTGTCGGGCAAATTGAATTGCCTCCATCGATGTGGTGACTTCTCCCCTAATCCTGGCTAACTGAATTTCCGTCAGCAACTTGCCAATTTGCGGCGATGGTGGAATTTGCAAAGCTTCCATTAGATCGTTGCCAGTGACTAATGGTGTGGGGTGTGCGACTTGATTAGCAGGATCGAGATAACGATCGATTAAATCTGTCAGATCGTCAATTTTGATTCCATTGGCGATCGCTAAAATTATCAACAACGGAAAATTTTTACCTACTGCCTGAAACCAAAAATATTGCTCGGTTAAAGACATCTCTCCCCCGATAATTTTAGGTAAATTATTGATAACGGTAGTAACGACTTGAATTTCTGCCGAACTAAATGTCAATCGTCCCATTTGCTCGATCGCTAGTGACAATTCTGGTGATAAGATTGCCGTTAACTTAGCAATTCCACGACGAGAGATTTCGATAGTATCGCGTAACGGTCGATCGATCTCTCGATCGAGTGCTGGGTAATGTTGTTTAATTAACTCGATCGATCGATCGATTTCGCTCAATCTCTGAGCAAAATCCGCCCGCACAGGCACAACCAACCAACCCGCCAATACTCCATCCGCCACCATCGCCCCTAACCAGTGACTGCTAGCGGGAGTTTGTAATAAATAGCGCAATTCTGCTAGCACCCTTTCTGCGGCTACCGTTGTCGATAATTTAGCTAGCTCCCGAATCACTGCCTGAGTTGCCGACTCAATCGTAAAATTAAGCTGCGCCCCTTGACGATAGGCTCTAAATAGCCGCAAAGGGTCATCGATGAGGTTCTCCCTACTAACCATCCGAATCGTGCGCTGGCGGATATCCTGGCTGCCATTGAACGGATCTATAATTGTCTCCCGCTGAAGATCGTAACCGATCGCATTGAGTGTATAGTCTCGCCGCGCCAAATCACACTCAATTGTATCGCCCTCCTGCTGGGCAATATCCACGGTCAGATCGGAAAATACCACCCGCGCAATCTGACGTTCCGCATCGAGCAGAACAAATCCCGCTCGATATTCCGTCGCCAACTGTCGCGCTACACTCACCGCCCCCACCGGTACAACCAAATCTAAATCCAACTCCGCCCGCACCCGTCCAATCAAACCATCCCGCACAGCCCCACCCACTAGATATAAGGGTTTTGGTAACAAATCTAAATCAAATGGCAGTCGTGATAAAAATTGCATAAAATAGAGATTAGTTATCAATTGATAATTGATAATTGACAATTAATAATTAACACAAGTTAAAAGAAACCCCAACTCCCAGTCTCCCAGTCCCCCCGTCCCCCTGTCCCCCCGTCCCCCCTTCTACTTCACTCAGTACAAACACTCCCCACAGTCACCATGTGTATTTGTATCAATTGTGAATATGTCGATCGCTGCACGACCTATCATGCAGTCGAAGAGCAACATCAGCAACCTCATCTCACCCTATCGCCAGATTTCGATCCGCAAGAGCCGAGCATTAATGTCAATATCCGCACCCACGATGATGGTGTTGAGATGGAATGGGATGTGGTTGGCTGTTTAAGTTTTCGACAAGAACAGGGAAAATGGGCTAAACTCCGACCAGGTGAATTAATCCCCACTTGAAATTCTGGCAATTCTACCCTCGGTGGAGTCGTAACTCAGTTCGATGAGCAGATATTCGGGTGGTAAATACGATAGTCGCTCCGCCCACTCGATTGCGATGATGCCCGGTTCTGTCTCGATACCTTGCCAATAAGTCTCTAAATTCAACTCATCAACTTCCGTAGGATCTAAGCGGTATAAGTCTAGGTGATATAACGGCAAACGACCAGTCAAGTATTCATTAATAATCGTAAATGTTGGACTAACAATCGGATCGGCAATACCCATTCCCTGGGCTAAACCCTGCACCAGCGTTGTTTTCCCGCTGCCCAACTCGCCCTTCAATAAAATAGTGGTGCCAGCCCTCAAGGAATCTCCAAGCTCTACACCCAAAGCCTGCGTATCACTACTACTTAATAACTTAACAATCCGCATCGAAATTTTGCATTATCAATTTCTCTCACCACTATCCACTATCCACTAGCCCCTAATCAAGCTGACCGAATATCTCGATCTGCGGATGCCACCTTGAGAACTCGTTGCGATGGATGATCTTGGACCCGACGACGGTAAAAGTGAATTAGTGCCTTGGCTAGACGACGGGAATTATGCCGTAGATAGCTGGTATCTGCATCTTCTTCCATCACATTGACCGCAAAGATATTTCGACCTAATTGTTTCACATCCTCGCGATCGAGCAACACGGGATAAGAGTTTTTGCGAGCATAATTCTCTAAACAATTCGCCGAAGGTGGATTTTTTTGGACTAATACTGCGTCGAACAGCTTCAGACCACACGCAAGATCGATGCTTTCGATATGATCGGCAACAGTATAACCCGTAGTTTCCCCTGGCTGGGTCATAATATTACAGACATAAATACGGGGAACCTGCCGAGCAGCGATGGCTTCAGCAATTTCCGGTACTAGTAAATTGGAAATTACGCTGGTATATAGACTACCAGGCCCAATGATAATATAGTCTGCTTCTTGAATTGCCGCGATCGCCGCAGGTAAAGCTGGCGGATTGGCTGGAATACAGCCGATTTCCGTGATTTGTCCGTCAGCTTCCCCAATTTTTGATTCACCTTGGATGATCCTGCCATCTGCCAGTTTTGCCCACAAAGCTACGTCAGTCAGAGTTGCTGGCAACACACGCCCACGAATTGCTAGAACTTTAGAACTAGCAACTACTGCTCGCTCTAAATCGCCAGTAATCTCCGACATCGCCGTTAAAAACAGATTACCAAAACTGTGTCCCATCAAACCATCGCCAGCTTCAAACCGATATTGAAACAACTCAGTTAATAACTTTTCCTCATCAGCCAGAGCCGCAATACAGTTACGGATATCGCCCGGTGGTAAAACCCCAAAATCGCGCCTTAGTCGTCCCGAAGAGCCGCCGTCATCAGCAACGGTGACAATTGCGGTCAGATTAGCACTATAGAGTTTCAAGCCGCGTAGCAGCGTCGATAAGCCAGTACCACCACCAATGGCGACAATTTTCGGTCCTCGATTGAGTCGTCGATTCTGCCATAGTGCATCAAGTAAGGTTTGATCGGCATCTGGGCGCAAAACCTTACTAATTTCACCCAAAGAACGGCCATGTCCCCAGAAAATTAAGAATAAACCACTAACTAGTAGTAGTGGTCCTGACAGATAATGCGGAATAATTCTCGCCAAAAACTCAACTAGCTTGTCGGCAAGCTGAAAAATCCAGAAAATTGGTGTAAGTTTCAGCCAAATTGCTAACCCCAGAACCGTCATCAGGACACCAACACTGATTGTCAGCAACCACCGCTTAACGAAAATTCCTGGAGATAACCATTGGAACAGCCGCCGGAGCCGGGGATGATTTCCACCTGGTGAGGACGAGGTACCCCCACCATGCCGGATATTCCTAACTGCTTGCCTAAATAGACCGATCGACATTATTTTTCTTGATTAAAAAGGATTTTAACAATTTCAATTGATGGGCGGATCGGAATGAGTCTATCTTACAAGCAGTCTGACAGATTGCAAACAGTAGATCTCGCAGATAGTAGGATCGAAATTGTCTGGGTGATTTTTTTCAACAGGGGGAGAGAATATCTAAGCAGAGATCGTTTGCAGCCCAAATTAGTTATAACTGCGGCTGTACGGGCTTGTGCTGAGAAAAATCTCTGCGCTCCTGATCGGGGGACATATAATCTATCTAAATATAATTTTCTGGTGGTTGTTAAAAATGCTATGTATCTTTTATACCCATTTAACTTGGCGATGATGGAGATATTTTGATACAAATTGTCAAATTTCAGCCATAATACTCACTCTAGGTTACAGGTTTGAGATTAACTTTTGGTTAAATTAATTACATTTACTCGAATTTTGGGCTTAGATCCAGGGCTAGCAAGTCTGGGTTTTGGAGCAATCGATGTCTCTAATCTGACCCGTCCGCCTTCTGTTAAATTGGTCGATTTTGGCATCGTTCAAACTCCGGCGCGGACAGATATCGGTACTCGGCTTCAGACAATTTATGAGGATATGCACGCCTTGTTAGACAACATTCAACCCGATTTAGTTGCGATCGAGCAGTTATTTTTTTATAAAATGGGAAATACTATTCCGGTAGCTCAAGCCCGGGGGGTAGTTTTACTGGTTATTGCCCAGCATAAATTGCCCTATGTCGAATTTACCCCGGCTCAAATCAAGCAGGCGGTAGCCGGTTATGGCAACGCTAAAAAGCCGGATGTTCAAGAAGCTGTGGCGCGAGAATTGGGATTGGAAAAAATCCCCCGTCCTGATGATGCGGCGGATGCGCTAGCGGTGGCTTTGGCTGCTTGGCTGCAAATGGGCAATTGAACAGAGAGAATAAAGTTCGATACTGAAAAAATTTTCGCTTGCCGGGTCGGTGACAACTTCAACAACATGATGCACCATCAGAGGTTGTAGCGATCGAAGACAAATGATGTCATGGCGTTGCTGAATCCAGGTATGAAAGCTTAGGGGACGGGGAGACTGGAGGATCTATAGGTTTCAAAAACAGCAAATCATCTATCAATTCAGCAACGCCGATGTCACAATGAGGCTGCCTGATGTAATTGGGGGATTTATGAATGAAAGTCATCAAATGTTTGATAACAATGTTCGGGATCGTAAAGATGACAATTATCGGTAATTTCTAACATTAAATCCCAATTAAACTGGCGTTCCTTAATATATTCGCCCCAATTTTCCTTGATAATTGCGTGGGCTGTGCGAAGATTGTAAGCCGGAATCGCCGTTGAGATATGGTGCGGAATATGAACATTAATATCATGACAGAGGATTTCGACCCACCGAGGATAATCACAATGAATCGTTCCCGCTAATTGCGCCATTGCTTCATTCCATTTACTAACTGGTTGAAACTGAACATCAACGGCGGTATGGTGAACTAGGGTAAACGTACTCATCCAGAAATGATATACCAACCACGGGACAAACCAGAATTTAACGAATCCCCACCAACCAGTAGTTAACGTGAGTAAAGTTAGACCAATCCCACCACCAATTATGACAAATAAAGCCGAGAATTTCACTCGATCGCGTTCTTTGCCCTCAAATCGATCCCATTGAAAGTGTAGCGCAGCCCAGTGAACGATCGATGCCAGCCACCATAGCCGCCCCCGCATAGCACGATAAACCAGTTGCATCGAAGATCCTGCCGTGTTGTAATCGTCGGGTGTCCAGGGCTGCCAAGCGTTGTCTACGCCCAATTTATTGGTATGTTTATGGTGATAGTTGTGGAGGATGCGCCAGCCGTGGAAGGGGTAGAGCAATGGCAACATCAAAATGTGCCCCACAATATCGTTGACTCGGCGATTATTAGAGAATGAACGATGAGCCGCATCATGCCCGATCACAAAAAAGCCAGTGAGTGCAGTTCCGGTAAAAATCCAGACAATCGGCAGTAAATACCAGGGAGAAATCGCTAAACCGAAATAACCTAAACCGACCATCACGACGCTGAAAACAACTTGTTGCCAAGCTTTGCGCCGATCTTTGAGAAAAACTGCTTTGGGTAAAGTTTTAACGATGTCTTTGAGTTTAAAGTTAGCCGGAAGATCGATCGCGGGCTGTTTGGCTGTAGCTGAAGTGGTTGATAAACTCATGTAGATGTCGAATTTTTAGGGAGTAGGGGAGTGTGAGAAAATAGTCAGGAAATGCGCTCGATCTAGGTTTAGGCGATCTCGATCGTTTCAGACTTCATGCCACCAGCGATAATTCGCATGATGTCAGTAAGACTAAAACCAATATGGCTGAGAGCGTCACCATAACGAGTGCTAAAATCTTCCACCACAGTTACCTTCGTCATTCCCACAGTTGCCAAATCCACTTCGACTCGATCGAGCATCTGCCAGATTGTCGGCATAACTTGACGATTAGCCGTAACAATCTCCTCTCGATACTGCTCAAATGATTCTCGCAGCCAAACTTCCCCGAAATTGAGGTGACTGTATTCATCATTGACAACTGACTCTGTAATTTTGCGAGCAAAATCGTCGGCAACGGGAATGTAACTGTTGTAAGCGGCGATCGCAAAACATTCAATGATTAATGATTGAACTACCAAGCAAGTGGCAATTTTCTTTGCATCAGCGGCTGTCTGAAAAATCTGGTGCAAGTCGGCAAAAAAACGGTGAGCGAAGTCTAAATCTGGTGTGACATTAAGATTGTTTCCACAGGCTTGGAAGCTCTTTTTATGACTGGCTTCGATCTTGCCTAACCGAACTAAATCTTGGTAGTGATTGGGTAACAGTTCTGCCAGCCGCATAAAGTTATCATGGGCTTCCTGTTCCCCGACAATCACAATGCCATTAATTCGACTATAAGCGTCGCGATAAGTATCGCTGGAAAAATCAATTTTGCTAGGCATGGGGGAACTGGGGACTGGGGGACGAGGGGACGAGGGGACGGGGGGACGGGGGGACGGGGGGACGGGGGGACTGTCAACTGCTTGCCCTGAGCTTGTCGTAAGCGCTATGCGCAGGCTGCGCCAACGCATAGCGTCTCGTTCGCGTTGGCGGTAGCCTGCCGGAGGCACAGCGTCTCGTTCGCGAAGCGTCTCGAAGAGAAGAGAAGAGAAGGGTCAACTTTCAACTTTCAACTTTCAACTTTCAACTTTCAACTCTCCTCCCCTTAGTTATCAGTTAAAGACAACAATTTCCACTGTCGATGAGAAAGCTGGATCTTGATATTTGCCCTGCCGATGGGTGATTTTGACGGCATTGGCTAGTTGTTCGATCGGGGCATTCTTGGCGCAGATGCCATCGACTCCAGCCGCGATCGCGGCGGATACTACGGATGAAACGTCGGCTTGTTCTGGCGCGATCAACACCAAAATTTTGGAGGGAATCACATAGGAATTTGCCTGCACTTTACGCGCCGAACGGATGAATTTCGCTAGATCCATATCTGGGAGTGTGCCATCGACAACGGCAACATCTACATCGATCGATTCCAGTAATACCAGTCCGGTTTCCCCATTTGTTGCTTCACTGGCGACTTCAATCCCTGGTTGTGCTCGTAGATTCCCCCGTAAGTCAAGGCGAGTTTGCTGATCTGCCTCAATAATGGCAACCTGGATGGTGTCGTGAGGCTGGGACACTTTGGTATAGCCAACCCCTTCTAACACTTCATCCGGCGCACCACAAGCAGAAATCGTGCCCAGCGAATCGACATCAGCAGACTGATTTTGTTTGAGTACCGCCATGCGCTCCGCACTGAGAATCTTGGATTCATCAAAGCCAAAGTCAATTTCTGTATGCAATCCGTGCTGTTTCACCCGCTTGAGATTGTAGAAGCGTTTATTGAGCGTCGTCTTGACAAATGCCCAGAGACAGCCGAGTAAATAGCGACGTTTAAAGGGATCTTTGACAAACCAATATTCCAAAAATTTCCAGGAATAAAACCGCGCATAATTATGGAGGACACCTTTGAGCACCTCTTCCCGTGTCATGTTATCAGGTTTAATAATTGGCGTGACGAAATTGTAGTGAGAATAATCGCGAATTTCCACCTTGTCTTGTAGATCCTGGAATAACTCAGAGAATGGCCAAGGCGTGTACATATTCCAATTAGTCATGTCCGCCTGCCAATCCCGCGCCATCCGATAGGTTTCCTCGATCGTTTCTGGCGTTTCGCTCGGCAGCCCCATAATGAACTGCACCTCTGCCAGGATGCCATTATCGCGCAGGAGTTGCACGGCGCGTTTGTTATCGGCGATCGTGGTTTCTTTGCGAAACAAATTAAGATTGAGTTGTGCGGCTGCTTCTGTGCCCAGTGAGACGTGAACGAGTCCGGCTTGGCGATAGAGTGGTAATTCCTGTTCATCGCGCAGAATATCGGTAACGCGGGTATTAATGCCCCAATGAACGCCTAAATTGCGATCGACCAATTCGTTGCACAGTGCCAAAAACCGCGATTTATTAATCGTTGGTTCCTCATCTGCCAAGATAAAAAAGCCGACATTGTGGTCTTTAACCAACCGTTCGATTTCATCGACAAAATGTTTAGGCGATCGCGATCGATATTTGCGCCAAAATTTCCACTGGGAACAGAACCGACAGCGGAAAGGACAACCCCGTGAATAGTTGGGCACAGCCACCCGCACATTCAGCGGCGTATACATATATGTCCCCCACTCCAACAAGCTCCAATCGGGAGTCAGGGTATTTAGATCCTTAATCGGTGGATGGGCAGGTGTCGCGACAACCTTGCCATCTTCGAGGAAGACGATGCCCAAGATCTCCTGACGATCGCGTTCATCCGTACCATTAGCGATCGATCGCATTAAATTGACAGTAATCTCCTCGCCCTCGCCCCGAATGATGTAGTCAATCCAAGGTGCCTCACCTAACACCTCTCTATACATGAAAGTTGGGTGAACGCCGCCCATAATCGTCTTCGCCTGGGGACAGATTTCTCTGACAAGTTTCAGTGTACTCTGGGACTTGTAGATCATCGGCGTAATTGCCGTTGCTAAGACGACATCGGGCTGATAATTGCGGATGATTTCGCCTAATTCCGCATCCTCAATATAATTTGTCATCGCATCGACAAAGCGAACTTCCGTAAAGCCCGCCGTTTTTAATGCCCCACCGACGTAAGGCACCCAACTAGGCGGCCAATTTCCAGCAATTTCCGCGCCCCCAGAATGGTAGTTGGGTTGAATCATTAGGATTCGCATGGCTTATATTCCTCCTAACTAATCTGTCAGTGAGTAGATAACTGAATCATCATATCATAACTAAATAGCGATTGAGTTGTAGAAATATTAATATTTGATTCAGCAATTCCAAATTCCAAAAGCTAGGAGGAGTTGGCCACCCGATTGAGTGTCGAGCGAATCATAAGCTAGGGAGTCCCCGCCGTGAACTGCGGGGAGTATGTCAAGACCCATAATCTGAGCGAGTCGGTGAATTGGCACTAGTACCAAGCGGCGGAAATAAGCCTACCATTTCTTTCTCCCCGTCCCCCAGTCTCCTGCCAAAATAGTGGCTAGATTTATGCCGGACATTACTAGTTATTTAGAGCTTCATGGGAGTAGCAATTTTTGGGACAAACACGAGAACAAGCTTCACAACCAATACAATATTCGACGTGCGCGATCGTCATTACTTTGCGTTCAAATTCTTCATCTTCATCTTCAACAAATTCTCCATCTTCATCGATCGGTTTTAATAATAAAACATCGCGACCGCAGGCTTTAAAACATCTGCCGCAACCAATACATTTATCTTGATTAATCGATTTGACAAATTGGGGAGTCCAAGTTTTTCCGCCAAAGTTTAGACCAGTTAGTGTTGCCATAATTAGCGAGGGAGTAGGGGACGGGGGGACGGGGGGACTAGGGGACTGTCAACTGTTTCCTAATTCCTATATCTAGCAAATTGGATTATTAGACCAGATAAGCCTCTTGATGGGTGCGAATTGTGCAGTTAGAACGGGGATAGGTAACACAGAGTAAAACGAAGCCTTTTTCCATCTGCTCATCATCTAAAAATACCTGTTCCGATTGGTCAATTTTGCCTTCTACTAACTTGCCGACGCAGCTAGAACAAGATCCGGCACAACAGGAGGATGGCATATCGATATCTGCCTCTTCTGCTGCATCTAAAATTGTGGTATTTTCATCGATCGGAATAGTAACGTCAATTTCACGTTTTTTGTTAATTAATCTGACTTGAAAAGTTGCCATTGTTTTTTAGGGGATTGGGGTGATGAGGGGACGGGGAGACTGGGGGACGAGGGGACTGGGGGAATGTCAACTGTCAACTTTCAACTTTCAACTTTCAACTTTCCCCTTTTCCCTTTCCCCTAACTCCGCCAGCTAGCTACAAGAAACGCCAGCAGGAGTACATTCTCCGGCTTGAAAGGATTGACCGCAACCACAGGTACTGGTGGCGTTGGGATTGCTAAATTTGAATCCACTTTCAATTAAGCCTTCGACAAAATCGACGACGACACCATTGAGGAGTGGGGCGATTTCGGGATTGATGTAAATCCGCATTTTGCCCTGTTGTTCGATCAAATCGTTGGGTTTAGGAGCAGAAGCGAGATCGAGAGTGTATTGATAGCCACTACATCCGCCATCGGTGACACCAATCCGAATCCCTTTTTCTGGCGAAGGATCGGCGGAACCTTGGAGGAAAGCGCGGAGGCGAAATTCAGCTTTTTCGGTGAGTGAGATAGTCATATTAGAGGTTAGGGGGAAGTGGACAGTTGACAGTTGGGAGTAAGTGTTTAGGGGATAGGTGAAATCTGAGTTTCTGTTATCCGCCCACACTGACTGTCTGTTTGTTGTGGGAGGCTTTCCCAAGGGAAATAGTTGGTGGGGATGTGTCCCGCCTAGTATTGGGGCTACAAACAGGGCAGAGGGGATCGTGATAGGTGCGATATTTGTTAAAGTTCATCTGGCTGAAATCCATCGTTAATAATTGAGCTTTGAGAGTGGAATTGTCACCCGTCAGCACTTTAATTGTTTCTAAGGCGGCGAGACAGGCTAAAGTGCCAGAAACCGCACCGAGTACTCCAAAGCCCCGCCGATCCCAGTCGGGTTTTTCGGGAAAGAGACACGACAGACAGCCTGTTTCGCCAGGGATGAAGGTGGTTAAATAGGCTTCCATCCCATCCATTGCGGCTTCTACCATCGGCTTGCGCCAATGTACACAGGCGGCATTGAGTAAGTCGCGTTCGATGAAATTGTGGGTACAATCGAGGGCAATATCTGATGTACTGACAAGAGAATCGACATTTTCAGGGGTGACATACTCATCAATTGCTTCGATTTGCACATCAGGGTTAATTTGTGCGAGGGTTTCCTTGGCTTTGAAGACTCGCGGTTGCCCTACCCAGTCATCCGTCATCAGGATCTGGCGATTCATGTCATCTAGGCGCAAATCGCCACCTCTGACGAGGATTAGTTTGCCAATTCCGGCAACGGCGAGGTAAAGGGCAGCCGTACCGCCTAAACCACCAACTCCGGTAACTAGGGCGGTGGCGGATTTGAGTTGGCGTTGGGCTGATTCGCCAAAACCGGGCAGCATGATTTGGCGGCGATAGCGTTCTAATTCGGTGGGGGTGAGGGGTGGGAGCATGAGGGGGACTGGGGGACTGGGAGACTGGGGGAATGGGAGATTGGGAGATTGGGGGATTATTAGTGAATATCGTTGAGCATGACGATGTTTTGAGGCTTTTGGTTGAAGACTTTAAATAGTTTGGTTTCGATCGAACTTTTGGTCAAAAATAGTTCATAGGCTTCTGTCAAGGCTGTTTGATATCGATCGAGTTTTTCTGTCTCAGTGAGGTCGGGGGCATGATTATTAATTTCTGCAATATTTTGAGAGAATTTTTGCAATATGTGCAGTCGATTGACGTTGACAATTTTGGGATCGTAGGGGATTTGAAAGAAGTCTAAGTATTCTTCGGCTGTTGTCAATCGATCGAAGTTATTTAAGTTTAGGGTCATGATGTTTGCTCTAATTCTTTTAGTTGCTGTTTAAGTTGGTCTAATTCTTGGAAGATTTGATAGGTAGCGGTGGCAACTTCGATTAGTTGCTCGTAGTCTGTGGGTAAGCCTTCAGCAAGGTCGTGCAGATCCATTTTCATTTGACCTGCTTTACTATTCAGTCGCTTGATTTTTATAGTAATTTCTGTAAAAGTCGATGTTGTTTGAACCATGTATCTGAGGAAATAGTATTTAACTGTTTGGTGTGGTTGTGCGGGTTTTGTTCTGAACTTATCCGTTAAATCAGAATTGATTTCATAAACCCGCCTCTACGAGTTAATGTGTAACAATTAATTTTCGGCGACATCAGGAAACCGTTTGATAGACTCGATGCCACTTTCTGTTAATTTTTCTCCTTCGGCGGCGAGTTTTTCTAAAGATTCAAAGCCAAATCTTTGAGCATCTCTGAGAGTTCTGGTGACGACTAACAGCCGACCACAAAAAACTAATGCCCAACCAAATCCTTCGTGACTTAAATCGATGACTACTTGGGCTAGTTGTCCGGTTTCTTGTTCGATTCGATGGGCGATAGCGCGATAAAAGGCAAGAATGCGTCCTTTGGTAATGGGATCTATTTCTCCTTCAACGGAAATCGATCGCTTTTTTTCGCGGGTGACAATAAATGGTTTCAGTAGTAATTCATCACTCCAATTGCGATAGGTGCCATAGGCATCATTGACGCGAATTTGTTGGACTAGGATTTTGAGAAATGGGGATTCACTAATGCTAATTTCGCTTGAGGTAGTAACGATTGAGGTAGTCATAATTAGATTGATAACTGTCAATAGATTAGGTTTACTATTTGGTCAGTGCTTCTGTTGCTAATTCTTCAAGGGAGGAACTTTTTTGCTGTAGTGCTTTACGCAACCACGGTGGTGGATTGGTATTTAATGTTTTCACTAATTGAGTGAGAACTTCAGCAATTTCATCAGCATCAGAACTGGCTTTGATCGGGGTGACTTTTTGGTTGATTAACCGCGCTGCTGCGGAACCACCGATCGCGGATACATATACAATCGTGCAGTCTTTGAGAGCATCTAGTTTGGGGGCTAATTTATCTTCGTTGCCATCCTCCTTGAGATCTCCGGTAAAGGTGAGGGTTTCTAAAAACTTATAACCCTCGGTGGAGACTTCATATACATCGATTTTTTCTGCCCAACCAAAATGAGCATTAATATGTACTCTGTCGGTGGTAGTAAAAGCTATTTTCATGATTAATATCCTCAATTGGGGACGGGGGGACTGGGGGACTAGGGGAAGAAGTGATAACTACTACCGATTCTCAATTCCTTGCACTGAGCGAAGCCGAAGTGTCAATTCTCAATTAATTTAGTGGCTTTCTTCCTGTTCGATAAAGATGTTGCCAATATCGAGTAAAGTTTGGATAGTTCCTCGGTAGCCAACTTTAGAAAATTGACCGTTACCTACGCGATCGAAAATAGGGAAACCTTGACGATATAGAGGAATACCCAATCTTCGACCGATTGCTTTACCGTGAGAATTAGTAATTAATAAATCGGCACCTTTGGATAATTGCTCGAAGTCATCTAGATCGCCAATCGTGACATTATCGATCGGCAGTTGTGCTAGTAAGGGTGATTTAGTAGTGGTTACGGCAGCATGAATTTCTGTTCCCATTGATAACAAAAATTGCACGTTAGACCACAATAAATCTGGGTCTGAAGCGATTGCGATTCGCTTTCGAGCAAAGAAGAAATGAGTGTCTAACATCGTATCTAATAATTGTCGGCGTTGACGACAATATTTATCAAGTACTTTGACACCACTTAGATCCATTAACAACTGCAAGAAGTTATCGACTGTATCCAACCCTGTTAAATGAGAAAATATCTCGTAGGGAATGCCACATCTTTGATTTAAAATCTCCGCAGCAGAGCGCATACTTTCACCGATCGCAATGGTAAATACAGAACTGCCCATCTGTTTTAATTCTTCTAAGGTTGTGCCATTTGTAGTTGTGGCTTTGAAGGAATCTTCCAAGTGACCATCAAGAGATGCACCGATATTTGGCAGAATAATTGGTGTTAAACCAAAGGAAGTAACTATCTCCTCAATTTCCTGGACATCTCCTGGTGTAAAAGCAGAACCGATTAGAATATTTACGCGATCGCAATTTGGCTTATTTGGTTGAGGAATTTTGCTAACAATACCCTCTACTGCTGCGGCAAAACCATCTTGTAATGAGCCGCGAAAATCGGGGGTAGATACAGAAATAATCGGTAATTTAGCCCATTCGGGGTGACGTTTGCGGATGTCTTTGAGAATGCCATCCATATCATCCCCTCTAGTTTCTGTCAGCGCAGTGGTACAGAGGGCGATGATTTCCGGTTTTGATTTATCTAAGAGAGTTGCAATCGCCTGTTCGATATTATCTTCACCACCAAGAATTGTGCTTACTTCTGTCATTGCAGTAGTAGAGAGGGGAATAGCTTCCCGAAAATGACGGACTAATAGCACCTTAGCGAAGGCTGTACAGCCTTGAGAGCCATGTAAGAGGGGAATCGTACCTTTTAATCCCAAAAAAGCCAAAGATGCGCCAAGGGGCTGACTTTGTTTGAGAGGATTAATAGCAACAGATTTGGTGGGGAGAGTGATGTTTGCCATAATTCAGGTGTGTGTGGAAAGAGGGAAAGGGAATTACTTATTACTTATTACTTATTACTTACTTCCTCCCACGGTGCTGCTTTACGAATCTGTGCCCAGATGGGGCTGTGGAGGGTTTCGTCGAGTTCTCGGGCCATTTCGACTAAGCCTTGATAGCCTGCATAGGGGTGATGGCGTTCTTGGTTGATGTCGAGGAAGGGAATTTTGGCTTTGAGGGCAGTGTATTGATTGCGCCCGCCAGCGATGAGCATATCGGCGTTAGTTTGGGCGATGACTTTTAATAATTCCTGGGCGTTGCCTTTTTCCATCATGATGCCGTCTTTACCTAGTAGTGTCCGAATCTTTGATTTATCTTCTTCGGTACTCTTTTTGGTGCTGGTGGCGACGACTTCCATCCCTAAATCTTTGGCCGCGGAAATAATCGACCAACTTTTGACACCACCTGTATATAACACCACTCGTTTACCTTTGAGTCGGGCGCGAAAGGGAGCTAATTTTTGATCGAGTTTTGCGGTTTCGTCAGCAATTAATAGTTCGACTTTAGCCATTAATTCAACATCATTGAATTTGGCAGCAATATTTCGCAAACAGCGATTGAGATCGTCAACGCCATAGAAAGATTCTTCGATATAGGGAATGCCGTAACGCTCCTCCATTTTACGGGCAACGTTTATTAGGGCTTTCGAGCAAATCATCACATTTAATTTAGCTCGATGGGCATAACAAATTTCTTGATATTTAGAATCTCCAGTCATTTTGGAAAGGACGCGAATTCCTAATTTTTCAAACAAAGGTAGAACGTTCCACAATTCCCCTGCAATGTTATATTCACCAATTAAATTGATATCGTAAAGTGTGGTAAATTCGGGTTCAGCGGTACCGATGACATATTCTAAGAGGGCTTCACCACCAATTCTATTCCCCAAGTTTTTCGAGCCTGTAAATCCAGGTGAATTGATCGGAATAACTGGGGTGCCAGTTTTGTCTGATGCTAGTTTACAGACAGCCTCAAAATCATCGCCAATCAGTGCCGTGACACAAGTAGCGTAGACAAAAATCGCGGCGGGTTGATAGCGTTGTTGTACCTCCATAATGGATTTATACAACCGCTTTTCACCCCCGAAAATGATGTCATTTTCGCCGATATCTGTCGTCAATCCGACTCGATACATCTGGGAATCAGAGGACAAACTACCCCGTCCACCCCAAGAATTCCCCGCACAAGCGATCGGTCCATGTACTAAATGAGCGACATCTGTAATCGGGACTAACGCAATCATCGCACCGTCAAAAGCACATCCACCTTGAGCAGCCCCTGGTTGGGCAACTTGGGTACAAGATTTATTCTTTTTCTCGCCATGCTTGTGATGGTTATGTTCGCAAGCGGTTTCGCTCAAAAGCTCGTTGATTTTGCCTGAAGTAATTTTCATGGTTAAACACCGCTTGTGGGGACTGGGGGGACGGGGGGACGGGGGGACGAGGAGAGGGGGGGACGAGGGGACGAGGGGACTGGGTGACTGGGTGACGGGGGGGGACAAGGGGACTTTCAACTGCTTGCCCTGAGCTTGTCGTTGGCGCAGCCTCTGCCTAAGCAGAAGGGTCAACTTTCAACTTTCAACTCTCAACTTTCAACTATTCCCTATTCCCTATTCCCTAATTACTGTTGTTCGCTGAGATAGGTTAAGGCTCGAAATCTGAGCATAATTAGCTCTTCATATACGGGATTGAAATGGCATAACGCTGGAATATGGAACAGGGTATGACCGAATAGGATGATGTCTCTTTCAAAGGGGCAGCTAGAGGGAATTAATTTACAAATTGTGGTGGCAAGTTTAAAGTTATTAACGTCGATCGAGTTGATGTGATTGCGGAGCGGAGTTAGCCAAGATTGATTTGGTTGATTTAATTGGTATTGGGTAGAGATAACCATAATTCACCTGCACTGAAGTTAAATAGGATAGTAGGAAATGAAATATTAGAGCAAAATTTAGCTAATTCTTATAGTTGGATTAACATAATTGTTAATTGAATTGAATTCTTTTTTTTGAGATTTAGTTGAATTTTTGATTTGGGTTTCTAGGGAATTGAGTCGATCGAATAAACTGCGAACTACTGGAGAGTCGGGATCGAAGAGCGATACACGATCGCGTTGACAATTGGCCCGCTGATGGCAGATATTTCGCCCTGGAATGCCCACAACTGTGCAACCTGGGGGAACATCTCGCAAGACGATCGCCCCTGCCGTAATTTCGGCATAGTCGCCAATGTAAATATTGCCGAGGACTTTTGCGCCCACTCCAACAATCGTGTGTTTACCGAGGGTGGGATGACGTTTGCCTGTGTCTTTGCCAGTGCCGCCGAGGGTGACATCCTGGTAAATTAGGGCATAATCGCCGACGATCGCCGTTTCGCCAATCACTACGCCCATCCCGCCGGAGATAAATACGCCTTGCCCGATCCTGGCACCAGGGTGAATTTGAATCCCGGTGAAAAATCTGGAGAGGTGAGAGATCAGGCGGGGCAGCAATGCCACTTGGTGAATGTACAGCCAATGGGCGAGACGATGGGACAGTAGAGCTTGAACGCCAGGGTAAAAACACAGGATTTCAAACCAATGACTGACGTTGACATCTCGCTCGAAGACGATCTGCACATCAGCCTGGATGGTTTGCCATCCTAAGATCGGCGGTTGGGTTGAAAGCAACCCAGAAGGAGAAGCTAAGGCTGTAAGCGATCGGTACATAACATTTCCACCGCGAGTCGAATCCGTCATGTCTATTGCTTATAACAGACACAATTTCAGCGATCGAAATCGAGTCACTCGATCGAAATTCATTCAATTAACTAAAGATGTACTCAAGTAGCTCAAACTCAGTCAGGTACTCATTAGCAAAATTTTTTTGGGTTAAGGGACGAGTATTTTATTTGAGGGGTTCGAGTATTTTTGGGGTGAGGTACGCGCATTGTTGTACTCACGACTAATCGAGGTTTACCTAAGCTTTGAAGGTGTTTTGCGGCAAGATTGGCGATCGCAATTTATGTACTCAAAACAAATAGATTGATACCTGTTCCGTATCTATATATACTATTTATATGGCAGGGAAAAAAGTGTTTGAGCATTTAAGTCAAATCTAAACTCATCGAGACTGATGGGCTACTCCATACCCCACCCTCAATCTGACTCAATTGTGAACAAATGTTTTTAAAGTGGTTGACATTTTTTCGATATTTTGTCATCCTGGATACAGAATTGAATTTCGGAAATCACTGGGGTAAATAAGTTAAGTAGTTACTCCAGTTTCTCACTTATTTGAGTACAAGTAAAAGATCGAATAACTATCGCTAATATACGTCTGAAAGCTAGGAACAGAGCGAGATATCACTGAGTACAGAAACACTCATACCCGATCCTAAAAATACTCAAACCCCTTAGATAAAATACTCGTACCCATAACCCAAAAAGAATTTTCGATCTGACAACCATCAGGGTTTAAGTATCAGAGTACATTCCTAATAATTTAATCAATTCTATTCTCCGCCTTTTGCGGTATCGGGTGAAAAGGGTCTGCTATAACTTTCCTAACGCTTAACTCGTTAAACCCGAAATTCAATGACTCAATTACCTAACTCTCTCTCGGCTGCCCCAGTAGCAGCTGATTGACTGACAAAAGTCTAAGAAGCCCAGATTTGAGTGGTAGCTTTAAACTCGATGCGATAAGTTTTACGCTCATATTGTTGAAGAGAAGCTTTGGCAGGGTCAGGGTCAGTATTAGTAACAAAAGAGACAAAATCA
>JBGSPI010000019.1:0-7146 GCA_041738715.1 Chamaesiphon sp. | reverse complement strand
CATTTTAAAGAGTATGCCGTTTCACATCCTCAACTACTCCAGGTAGATAAGGTGTTGATGCAAGCCATTCAGGAACCTGCTGGATTTGCTCATGTGCTAATTTATGGGCCGTCTGGTGTGGGTAAAACGACGATGATTCGTCAAATTTCCCGACGGTTAAATGAGATCTCAAATGAGATCCCACCAGCAGTTGTTACAGACCGCTCCAGCTATAGTAATGGTGGGTTTGCGCCAGTGCCTTTATTGCTGCTGGAAACACGTCCACCGGATGGTGGAGCCTTCAACCGAGCAGATTACTATCGCACTGCGCTCAAACTGTTAGGGGAACCCTTCTACGAACGCCGTCTGTTGGTCGATATCGATACCGAACAAACGATTGAGAAGAAAGGCCGTGGACGGAGCAAAGCCACTCAGTTCAATGATTCTCCAGAACTGCGCCATGCGCTCGAAGCTGCGATGGCTAAACGGGGCGTAAGAGCCGTTATTCTCGACGAAGCTCAACATTTGATGAAGGTTGGCAGTGGCGCGAGTGGTGGTAAGTTGCTCGACCAATTGGATTGGATTAAGTCAATGACGAATGTGACTGGGGTGCTGCACATTTTGATTGGGACTTACGAATTGTTAAACTTTCGCAATTTAAGCGGTCAAGCATCGCGGCGGGGGCTGGATCTCCATTTTCCGCGCTATCTATTTCAACACGAACAAGACCGTCAGGATTTTCAAGGGGTGTTATTGGCACTGCTCAAGCAAGTTCCACTCACGACCGATATCCCTGCTTTAATGCAGCATTGGTTCTATTTTTACGAACGTTCGATTGGTTGCATTGGTGTACTCAAGGATTGGTTGATTCAGGCGGTGGCGGCAGCTATCCGCGATGGGAGTGACACCTTGACTCAAGGGCGATTAGAGGAACATGCGTTGTCTTTGTCTCAATGCGAACGGATGGCTCTAGATGCGATTGAGGGCGAACAAAAACTAGGCTACTCTGAAAGTCGGCGCGACCATTTATGGCGGTTGTTACAATCTGGGATGTCATCAACGACTGTGCCTACGCCTGTTGTGGAGATAACAGTAGCTGTCGAGGATGTCTCGCCACCTGCGAAGAAACCGAGGAAGAAGCGTTCTGCTCCGTCAACTACGGAGTCAGTAACGGTATCTGTCGAGACTATTGTTGAACCTGTTCCTCCCAAAAAAAGAAGGAGTAAAAAGGCTGTCGCCACGCCAGAGCCAGTCCCAGAGACTTTGAATATCACTAACGATCTGGCTGTAGATCCGGTTCGGGCTGAAATTCCGCTACCTGTAACCGAGCCAGCTCAAAAAAAGACCTCAAGGCGGGTCGGACAGCGCAATCCACAACGAGATCCAGTTGGCTGAGATTTTTTTTGGGGTGAACTATTTTTATTAGAAGGGGTTGAGTCGAGGGCAGGTATTAATCTGCGCCCCTCTCAGTTAGATCTGGACGTGCCCGTTTCCGTGCATCCAGCTCCCGATATTCTTTAGCTTGCGCTTTTGCTAGTGCGGTTCGTGTATTTCTACAACTTTCCCTCTTCTGTTGATGTGGATATAGTCGTGACACGATTCATGAATCGCTACCAGGTTCTTTTTGTCCCAGTTGTCATGATTTCCATCTATGTGGTGAAGATGTAATTTTTCTTCGCCTATGAAAGTTAATCCACAAGCGACGCACTTACGGTCTTGCTTTTTGATAGCTTTAGAGGTTGACCCTTCGTAGAGCTTACATTTACGTTCACTCCAGTAGGACATATCGCCATCGTAGGGGGATTTACCTCCTTTGACGTTGATGTGTTTATTTTCGGAATAAGGGACTGCGGGGAATGCTTTATCTATCAGTTTTGCTGTAGAGTATCTATTCTGTTTGGTTTCCTTATTAAATACCTTGTAAGCTCTTAGTCTGGTGTGCCATAGACTATTTCTAGACCCATCCATCTTGCAGTGCTTATGGTATTGTCTCCAGCCTCTAACCACTGGGGCTAATTTAATCGCCTTGATTGTGGCACCATAATTCGAGTTGTTGACGATTGCTTTTACCTTCTTACGGAATGCCTTGTAGTTATCCTCTGAGGGAATACTGCGAAATTTACCGTTTTTCTGAACTTTAAAATTCCAGCCGAGGAAGTCAAAGCTATCTGTCGTGGCGGTAATTTTGGTCTTACGTTCGCTGACCTTCATCCCCCGTGCCGCTAAAAATTCGCTGATTTGGTTGAGTATTGCCTCTGCATCATCTTCGGGTTTGAGGATTATTACCATATCATCCGCATATCGGATTGATGGTTCTTTGATTGCCCCCCACTTGTCTTTTGACTTGTGTAGGCTTTCGATTCCGTTGAGTGCAATATTGGCTAGCAGTGGACTAACCACCCCGCCTTGTGGCGTTCCTTGGTCTGGAAAGCCTATATTTGTGCCAGCTTTTAGACATCGGAAGATACCGCGTTTTAGTCCGGCTGGTGCTATGAGGTTGTCCATGATTGCTGGGTGGCTAATCCGGTCGAAACATTTTTCGATATCCAGTTCTATGACCCGTTTATCTATTCCATTTGAATAGCTTCTTAGGTTAGTGAACAGTATTTTCTGTGCATCGTGCGCTGAACGTCCTGGTCGAAAACCGTAGCTCCGTTCGTGGAATGTTGCTTCGTGTGCTGGTTCGAGTGCAAGCTTGGCGAAACATTGCCATGCTCTATCGGCGATGGTTGGCACTTTGAGCCATCGGATAGTTCCATCCTTTTTAGGGATAGGAATTTTCCTTAGACCTTGGTGTATCCATTTGTTGATGTTCGATTTAAGTGTTTCACTTAGCGCAAATCTTTCCTCAAATGAGAGGGATTTTTTGCCGTCGATACCAGCCGTCTTCTTGCCAGCATTTAACTGCGTTACTTGTCGAATAGCTAGTAATCTTGCTGCTTGAGATTTTAGAATCAGCTTCTGTAAAGACCGCGCTTTCCGCTTGTCTCCAGCTTGAACTGCTTTGTACACGCGCTTCTGTAGGCGAAAAAGCATCTTCTGAAATTGCTTCCAGGGTAGGCTTTTCCAAGATTCACTAGTAGTTATACTGTGTCCAATCATGCTCTGCAAATGGTTTGTGTATTCTGAATACCTTTCGGCAATTACGCCGAATCCTACCCGCGTCTGAGGGATTAATCCACTCGTCTGGTCTACCGTAGATGCGAACATCTATAGACCTCAAACACGTTTTTATTCGTTCCGTCTGATTGATTGATTGTCTTCTTAGATATAGCCACTTCAACCGCCAGATCCCCATACTCATACCGCTACTTAAGTAATGTGCGGCGGGAAACTTATCTCTGGCAAGGTCAGACATAGGTATTGCGTCTGCCTCAACCTAGGTTGCTTTTTTAGGCTCGGTT
This sequence comes from Chamaesiphon sp., assembly GCA_041738715.1. GTDB lineage: Bacteria > Cyanobacteriota > Cyanobacteriia > Cyanobacteriales > Chamaesiphonaceae > Chamaesiphon. The sequence goes on along the minus strand of JBGSPI010000019.1, from coordinate 3,763 downwards.
TTATCATAAAGACTCCCTATTAGCCGCAGTGTCCAGTGCAATTATGGTCTGGTTCAGCCCTGTTCCCAGCTTCACTCTACAGAATTCCGAGTCTGTTCGGTGTGGGCAGGTAAGGAGTTACCTCTGAGTTTGAGGAGTAGGGTTTGCACCTACATCAATCGGACAGTTCTAGCCTTCTAGTGCTACATGTCTGGTAGCCAGCTTGGAAGTACTATGTACGGACTGGATACCGTGATTCATACTTCAACGAATCGCACTACTTAAACTTGTGAAGCATAACCTGGCTTTTTACGCCATTTTATGGGTAAAGTGACAAAATGGCAAGTGGTAGAGTAGATGCACTCGACATCATTAATTGCATGAAGCAAGAGGTTAAGGACGGTGAAAATATTCAAGACGTTCTCTCACAATACGAACTAGAACTAGATTATGCAGTCGATTTATTTTAACTTCAAGCCTTCATTTGATTTGTAAGCCAGTAGTTCAATTGCTGGCTTTTTATTACCCACTTATCGATCTAAAAATATGCAACTTAACTCTAATCCCATGACCATCGATACCTATCTCGAACATTATGGCTATGCCGTCATTAGAGATGATGGAAAACACAAATTAGTTCAGTTAAAAAATCTCAAACTAATCCAGATTGAATCGAGCGAAGATAATAGTTACGTCATTCAAGAAGTGACGCAAGGCAAAGCCGGAGAACGCTGGGGAGATATTAGCATCGAAACAGTAATCGAACATATCCAAATGCTTGAAGGTGGTAATGATACGTTCGCTAAGATCTGGCACGTTGATGATGTGCTTTCCATTAACTCAGATCTGAGTCGGGAGCGGGCACGATTAGTGCTGACAATGGCAATGGATAACCATGATGCCAGCATTGGGATTAACTGGGAAGTGCTCACAGAATATATAGATCGAGTTTTAGAAATGGCAGCCGCAGGAATTCTCTAAACCTAAAATTGAATCGATTTTTGCCAGCAATTAGTAATAGTTGCTGGCTTTTTTGTGCTCATTTATCGCCAAATACTATGATTACCCAAGTTAAAACTCACACTCAAGTAGCTGTTGCCGAATTTGTTACCAAATTAAGAGCGAGCGAACGTTTAGCCCAAAACGTTGTCATCGAATTGATGAGCTATATCTTTGGCGATCTTGCCAATGGTAAGTGGCATTGGAAACAAGCGACAGATCTAATCGAGGCGGCTGTTGTCAGAATGCTGCTGGATGATGATTTTAAATCACTCGAAGATGTCGAAAATCTTCAAAGTTTAATTCCCCACCATCAGGTGAGATCGCAACAACAGATCCAATTTCAACAGTTCTCAACCCCACTCGCCCTAGCCTGGATTGTCGGTCAACTTGCTTCAGTTAAAGGTAGCGATATCATCGCCGAACCGAGTGCCGGAACGGGGATTCTTGTCGCAGCTACCGCAAATAGATTGTTCTATGACAAACCCCGCCGCATCATTCTCAATGAGATTTCCCCGTCCAGAAAAGCTCTACTGCGGGAATTATTTGATGCACGATATCCAGTTTATTCAGTTAATGCCGAATATCTCAACGATACATTAAACCAGGGCGAACAGCCGACTTTAATCCTGATGAATCCACCGTTCTCGTCCTCAATCGGCAACGATAAACGGGACAAAGAATGTTGTATGAAGCATCTGCGTTCGGCACTACTGCGACTAGAACAAAATGGCAGATTGGTAGCAATTGTCCCCCATTGGTTGAGTCCAGAGAAGCAATTGAAATACTTTGCTAGTCTACCATCTCAATTACAGTTGAGTCTGTTCGTCAGTGGTAATCATTATCGACATCACGGCACCACGATGGATACCCGCATCCTGGTATTCGACAAGATTCCACAGATCGAAATTCCTAAATCTATCGATCTGAAATTTTCTGTCTCGGCTCGCGAACTAGCAGCCATCGCGTCTGAAAGTTGTCCGCCAAGAATCATTTTTAATCCCTACGCGCAAATTGAAGCCAAAGAGGAACCAGTCGTCGCTGCTAGCCCAATTCAACTGCTGTTCGCTGGATTGCCATTATTTCAGCTTCAACCAACCTCACAGCTACAAATAACTTTCAAACCAGTTATTACGGCTCCCAACCTCGCACCGCCAATCGTGGTGATGGAGCCACGGAAGCAATTTGAAGATTTAGTGCAACTCGATTACCAACCAGCTACCAAAGCTAAATCGCCCATGACTGATGGCGTTTATGCCGTCTATCAAGGTGCAATTGAGATCGCTGGAGCCACCCCTCACCCATCCCCTATTTGTGAAAGTATAGCCATGTCTGCGATCGATCCTCCTCATCCTACCGTTCGCCCAATCCTACCAGCACGAGTAATCGCTGAAAATCTAGCTTCTGATTGCCAACTGGAAACGTTAATCTATGCTTGCCAAGCTCATTCCAAGTTACTCGATACCCCTTGGTATATTGCCGACAACGGACAGATTGCGGTAGCGAATCCAGATAATCCCGATGGTAAATATCATCGCCAAGGCTATCTTGTCGGCGCAAATACTGGAGTCGGAAAGTCGAGAATTATCGCGCTACTCATCCTCACCAACTGGTGTGATGGGCGGAAAAAAGCGGTGTGGGTTAGTAAGAACGAGTCGTTGCTGCCCGACTGTCAACGCGATTGGATGGCGATTGGCGGCAATGCGGCTCAAGTAGTGCCCTTATCCAAGTTTGCCCAGGACAAACCCATTTTGATGTCTCAAGGCATCTTATTCGTCACTTATGGCAGCTTGCGGAGTGCCGCCAAAGGTAACAAGAAGTCCAGAGTCGCCCAAATTATTGAATGGCTGGGTGATGATTGGGATGGTGCTTTATGTTTCGATGAGTCGCACCTGATGGGTAATGCAATCGGCGAAGAAAACGAGCGTGGAGTTACCAAGGCTTCGGCTCAGGCATTGGCGGGGACGAATCTCGTCAATCGTCTACCAAATGCCCGTGTCACCTACCTGAGTGCGACAGGTGCAGCGAAGGTAAGTAGCTTGTCTTATTGCCAGCGGCTGGGGCTGTGGCAGACGCGCAGTTTCCCATTTGCTTCGAGAGCAGATTTTATTAGTTCGATTGAAAATGCTGGTGTCGCTGGGCTGGAAATGGTCGCAAAAGACCTCAAAGCTGTGGGGTTATATCTCGCTCCTAGTCTGAGTTTCGATGGTGTGAAGTTTGAAACTGTCACCCACGAATTGACCCCAGCCCAACGCGAAACCTGGAATACCTATGCCGAAGCATTCAAACATATTCACCACCAAATTAGTACCGTCCTTCGGGCAATCAACCTCGAAACAGAGAGTGGAAAATGCACTAATGGTCGAGCTAAAGCGGTGGCGATGGGCGTGTTTGAAAGCGTAAAGCTCCGATTTTTCAATGCGCTGATTTGTGCTGCCAAAGTTCCCACGCTCATCGATTGTCTCGAACGAGATTTGGCGGCTGGATATGCTTGTGTGGTGCAACTGGTATCTACTGGAGCCGCCTCGATGGAACGGCGATTAGCAGAGATTCCCGCTAGTGAGTGGGGTGATATGCGGGCAATTGATTTCACCCCCAAGGAAGGGATAATCGAGTATCTACTGACTGCTTTCCCAGTCCATGTTTATAGCAATACGAGCTTCAGTTAGGACATATAATAGTAGGTGAAGTTAGCGATCGAAATCAGGATGCCAGCACCTTACAGTGAAGATCTTCGTCAAAAAGTAATAGCAGCAATAGATAGAGGTGAACGCAAGACAGATGT
>JBGSPI010000005.1:0-8014 GCA_041738715.1 Chamaesiphon sp. | reverse complement strand
TTCAGAATTCTCTCATCGAGATATAGAAATCGAAGACGGAGATTTGGGTTAAGAATTAATTTAATTGCAGGAATCTATAATTACGAGATATATTTATCATCACAACAGGCGATCGCTTGATACTTTCGCAGGAGGTCTATTACTGCGTTATGCACTGATGAAAGCGACTGCGAAGGATTATGTAAGGGAGAGTCAAATCCGGATCGTGATTCAACCATTACTAACTATGCTAATAGCAGATTTAGGCAGTGAAGAGGCGATCGATTGCACTCTCAAGCAAATTTTGCAACAACTTGCAAATGACTCATTCTCATCAGCCAGTTATGGTGCTGGAAACTGTCTAAATTTACTCTCTAATTTGCAAGCAGATGTGACTGGATTAGATTTATCAGGGCTGTGTATTCGCCAAGCGGATTTACGAGACATGCCCCTGCATCAGGTTAATTTTACTCAAGCTGATCTTACTACATCTCTATTTGCTGAATCGATCGGGGATATTCACAAAGTAGTTGTTAGTCCAGACGATCAATTGGTGGCAAATTCTTGTAGTGATGGGAGGATTTCGATCTGGCAAATGGAGAGTGGACAAAATGTGATTAACATTAAAGCACATAGTAGTTATGTTGTTGGAATCGTTTTTACACCTGATAGCCGCCGACTGATTAGTGCCAGTTTTGATAAATACATTAAAATCTGGGATATTGATAGTAGCAAATGTTTGGAGTCTTGGAAATCTTCAGTAGATATTTATGGAATCGCCATCAGCAGTAATGGCAAAATACTCGCCTGTAATGGTGAAGACGGATCGATTTTACTTTGGGATCTGGCGACCAAGCAGCTTCTGAAAAAGTTGGTTGGTCATAGCGCACAGGTAAGAGACGTTGCATTCCAACCCAATGGCCAATTATTGGCAAGCAGCAGTTTTGACTCTGCCATCAAGCTATGGGATTTAACGACTGACAAATGTATTATGACTCTGACCGGACATACTCAAGTTGTGTGGTCGATATCTTTCAATGCATTGGGAACAAGGTTAGTTAGCAGTAGTTTCGATACATCCACAAAAGTTTGGGATATGCAAACTGGGTGCTGTTTGCATACGATGCAATCACATTCTGGAGCCGTTTCTGATTCCAAATTTAGTCCTGATGATCGATTCATTATTAGCGGATCTTTTGACTCAAGCATACGAATTTGGGAAATAGTTCAAGCAGATATGTGGCAATGTAAGAAAGTGCTACTAGGCCATACAAATATTGGCGCAATCGCATTAGATTCCACTGGAAACAAACTTATTAGTGGTGATAATGAGGGGTTTTTGAAATTTTGGGATATTGGGTCATGGCAATGTCTAAAAACACTAATCAGTATTCCAAAAGCGTTTAGAACACTAGCTTTTGATTCAACAGGTAATCTATTAGCTAGTAGTGGTGAAGATCGTAAAATTCGGCTATGGGATCTGAAAGAGTATCGATGCCTCAGTACAATTAAAGCTCATGCGATGCCTATTTGGCATATAGCATCTCTGCGCCCAAGTAATCTCCTAGCTAGTTGCAGTATTGATAGTACCGTTAGACTATGGAACATCCAGGGCAATGGCAGTTTACAAACAGATAGATTGCCATTGCAAAAAGACTGCTCTTTTGCAGTGGCAATAGCACTTCACCCTGAAGCTGATATCCTTGCCACTGGGAGTGGAGATTCACAAATCCGCCTCTGGAACTATCGAACAAAAAAACTAGTGAGAAGTTTTCAAACAGTAGACATTGTAGTTGATTTGGACTTTCACCCTCAAGGGAATTTATTAGCTAGTGCTAGTCACGATCCTTTAGTTAGAATTTGGGATATCAAAACTGGAGCTTGTTATCTGACGCTCCAAGGACATACTAGTCATATCTGGTCAGTTGCTTTTCATCCTCAAGGAGAGATTCTAGCCAGTGGTAGTGAAGATGGTACCATCCGTGTTTGGAAGACTGATACTGGTGATTGCCTCCAAGTTTTGAGCGAGCATAACAGTACGATTTCTGCGGTGAAATTTAGCCCAGATGGAGCTTACCTAGCTAGCTCTAGTAATGATTTCACCGTCCGTATTTGGGATGTAAATACCTGGGAATGTATCAGGGTTTTGACAGGTCATACTAGCTCCGTTACTTGTATTGCCTATCATCCCAATCTCCAAAAACGATTTTTGGCTAGCTGTAGCAATGATGATACAATCCGCATTTGGGATACAGATACTGGTGAATGTCTCAAGGTGCTTCGACCCCAGGGTATTTATGAAGGAATGAATATCACCGGAGCAACTGGAATTACTACCGCGCAACAAGCAACCTTACAAACTCTAGGAGCCATTCGCAGTTGAAAAACCGAATCCACTCGATAATCTGAGCAGTAATTAGGTTTGATTTTACAGGTATTTTTTGAATGCTAGGGTCACATTGTGACCGCCAAACCCAAACGAGTTGGATAGCACTACATTCAGATCTGCCGCCCGACTGACATTTGGGACATAATCAAGATCGCAGTCTACTTCGGGATTTTCTAAATTGATTGTCGGCGGGATGATTCCATGATGAATCGCTAGAGCCGAGGCGACACCTTCAATTCCCCCTGCACCACCTAGGAGATGCCCAGTCATGGATTTAGTGGAACTGACCGCAATTTTGTAGGCATGATCACCTAAAGCTTTTTTAATCGCTGCGGTTTCAGTGGGATCGTTAATTGGGGTACTTGTCCCGTGGGCATTGATATAGCTAACGGCTTCTGGTGACAAACCGGCATCTTTGAGACATAAAGACATCGCTCGTGCAGCATCAATACCGCCAGGAGTCTGTCCAGTCATATGGTAAGCATCACAGGTCATAGCGTAGCCAACAACTTCGGCGTAGATTTTCGCGCCGCGATTTTGGGCATGTTCTAGCTCTTCTAGCACCAGAATACCTGAACCTTCACCCATAACAAATCCATCACGGCCAGTATCGAAAGGACGACAAGCATGGAGTGGGTCATCGTTGCGGGTTGAGACTGCCTTACAAGCGGCAAAGCCAGCAATCCCCAAGGGTGTAATTGCGGCTTCTGTACCGCCGCAAATCATCGCCTGAGCATAACCACCTTGAATCAGACGCAATGCCTCCCCAATCGCGTTTGCCCCTGCTGCACAAGCCGTTACGGTGCAACAGTTGGGACCTTTGGCTCCCAGTTGGATGGCCACTAGTCCGGCGGCCATATTGGCGATCATCATCGGGATCATAAATGGACTACAACGACTCGGCCCTTTGGTGAGGTAAATTTCTTGTTGTTCTTCGAGAATTTTTAGTCCACCAATGCCTGTCCCAATCATTACACCAACATGCTCGGCATTTGTCTCATCGATGATTAGTCCGGCATCAGCGATTGCTTGCTTACTTGCGCATACTGCCAGTTGGGAAAACCTGTCCATCCGCTTGGCTTCTTTCTTTTCTAAATAGAGGAATGGGTCGAAATTTTTGATTTCTCCGGCAATGCGACAGTCATGTTTGGATGCGTCAAAGTGGGTAATTGGTCCGATGCCATTTCGTCCACTCACCAAGCCTTCCCAATACTCAGCTAAGGTGTTTCCAATGGGCGTAATTGCGCCTAAACCAGTAATCACAACACGTTTGCGATAGGTTTGTTGTCCTTGGGAATCGGAATTTGCCATGATGAGTATAGAAGGATTCGGAGAATGTTTGGATGGTGGGGATAATTTGCTGAAGCCACTGATGTCAGAACAACCTACATTTGCTTTGATCTGAAGGTCGTGGGGAGAACCGCGCATGGCTAGCCACTAGCCACTAGCCACTAACGAACTTAGCCACTAGTCACTAGTTACTAACAAACTTAGGCTTGTTTGGACTTGATGTAGTCAACTACCGATTGAACGGTTTGCAGTTTTTCGGCTTCTTCATCAGGGATTTCGACATTGAATTCTTCTTCTAGTGCCATGACGAGTTCGACCACATCTAGAGAGTCAGCCCCTAAATCATCGGTAAAGTTAGCTGCGGGGGTGATTTTTTCAGCGTCTACTTCCAATTTATCAGATACTACGGCTTGCACCTTAGCTAATACATCTGCGCTCATATATGTTCCTTTTTACTTGCTGGGGATAATCTGTCTCTCGAACCCGAACGGCTTACCGTCTGTCTTGTCGTACTGCTTGGCGCGCTTCCGCTTTGATGGCGAAGAAAACTTCCGCAGCACACACAGTTGCGGCAGCAATCATGGGTACGTGAATCGCACCCTTAATCTTAGCTGAATAACCTACCAATTCGATCGTCAGATGTCTAAATTTGTGGGAGCGTCACTAGATAGAACAAGGGCAAAGGGGCAAGGGGCAAGGGCAAATGGTTAAATTGGGAGCAATCACTGAATCTTAGTTAATCCTGAATCCGATCGATCCTAGTCTCTGTTACTTAGGAATGGCAATTGCTTTCATGACTTCAGCAAAATCAGACTCATGGACGAGCGGAATTAATTGCTGCAAATATGGCTGATAGCGAAATAACTCATAACCTCGATCGATTAAATATTGGGCTGCTTCGAGATTAATTCCATTGCTAGTATAACTATTATAAATAATTGTTGGTGCAAATTTAAGCAGAGTTTGTTCGCTGCCAATTAGAATTGCTAGTTCATTTCCTTCTGTGGAGATTTTAATTACTTCAACTCGATCGATCCCGACTTGTTCGACAAAACTATCGAGCGTTACACAGACGACTTCTTCTATTTCTGTTTCTGGAGCAATTGGCTCATTCGCCGAGGCTAAGTAGTTTAATTCACTACTAGCCTGGAGGATCAATTTAAACTTACCCGATCGATCGCCTACTGCATTTCTAAAAACTTTGACATTTTCAATTTGATTTACCAGACAAGTTTGGCGGAGACAATCTACCAAGTCAGTAAAGGGTTCGATCGCATATACTGCCCCATTTTTACCAACCTTCTGGGCTGCACTAAAGGTATATATACCAACACTGGCTCCCACGTCAATTACTGTCATTCCTGGCTGGAGATACTGTCGCCAAAATTCCAATTCTCGCTCGAACCAATCACCTTCAGCGAGTAAACAGCGCGTTGTCGGACTTTGGAGTGAAGCCATCACTGCCATAGATACATCTCGATTCTCCACAGAAGAGGCTGCGCCAGCAAAGGGAATATAAGTAAATGGACTATCACATGCTAATTCTGTCCATCGCCAGGGCAATTTGTTCAGTCTTTGACTGCCATAATCTAAGCCTACTTGTCGCCAATGATTTGCGGCTTCTGGCTGACCGAGATCTCGATAGGCGAGAAACAAAGATTGTAAAATTGTTGGATGATCTAAGGCTAATTCACCAGCCCTATGCAAATAAATTAACCCCTCTAATTCTTGATTACCAATGCTATAAATTCCTAGACGAATATTGGGAAAAATCAAGTCTGGCATGAGTTGATTCATCAAATGTAATAGTCTCAATCCCGTCGCATTGTCTAGGGCAATTTGGGTACGACATAACACCTCTGTCAGCATCAATAAAGCTTGCATGTAGCCATTATCTGTATTTAAGATGCGTTGTAGCTGTTCGCTTCGCCCATTGGTAATGTGGGTACGTGTCAGTGGTGGGATGTAGACAATTCCTGGATCAATTTCCGCTTCTGTGTAAGTTGGCTGGAGATTATTAATAAACGTACTGAAGGCAATCTGAGCAGCTTCACTATAGTTGCCCAGCATAGAATTAATCAATGCCAAATGAACGCTACACAAGGGATGTTGGTTTAATTCAGCCCCAGCTTGTACGGCATCGAAGGCAATTTCAGCATACAAACCATGGGTAAGTGAATTGTCACAGCTTTCAGCCGCAACTAGGGCAGCTACAGCTAAATTATTCCACTCTAAAGCTGTTTGTGGTTGATCCCACTGACAACCATCTAAAATTTGGGTGAGTTGGCGGGTGGCTGTCTCACTGATTTCGACCTGGTTCTGTTTAATGTATTCTAAGTAGGCGGTTTTAGGGTTGAAATCAATAGCCATGAAAATTATTGATGATTAAATGATTGGCTAGTACCATGGAATGGAAATTTGCGCGCCATGTCATAATTACGATCGAGTAGACCTAGTTTCCGGTAGAATCGATCGAATTAACTAACCTACTTTTAATAGATCGATCTCACTATAGCATTCAGTCACTGTCGCTCTTTCACCCATCATCATCACTAGAGCTTCGTAAGCTACCCAGTGAGTTTGAATTAGTGTCTTGGCTTGCAAAGCGGCTAAATTTTCTTGGCGAACTATTTCCTGCTGCTGGTTGCCAGCTAAAAACATTATTCCCCGTAACTTCTGTCGATCTTCACTCCCACCTTCAGATCGATCGTAAACCAATTTTTCGGCAGCAATACCTGCCATCCAAACAGTGCAATAGTTCTGTAATAACTGAGCCGATATGTCCAGTGGGGGTGGGGCAAATATTACTCCACCTTGGGCTGAATAACCTCGACGGAAAGATTCCCAGGCACTCAGTGTATAGCCAGTAATCGGTATTCCTAGTAAATAGGCAACCAAAAAATGTCCAGCTTCATGATGAACTATCCGTTGGCGATATGCGGGTGAAACCCCGGCGATCCCATCTAAAACTAATGTTGCAATTCGACTTTTCAGGAGCAAACTATCACCAGTTGCCAGCACTATAATTCCAAAAATAATCGAGATTGGTATGATCGAAGAAACATTCACTAACGGCGCAACTAAGCTAGATAAGGTCATCCCGAATATACAGATAGCCACCAAATTTAGCGAGATCTGTTTTGTCGAACTATCATAATTCATTGTCGATTTAAATAAACCTTACTTATCACTTATCACTTATTACTTATTATTTACTCCTCGACTTCAAATTACGTGCCTTATAAAAAGTTTCTAAACTATGAATATCGCCAACAAATCGCCAGTGCCAAGGTTCATAGCTAACTTTCTGAACATTGTCTTTAGGAAAAGATAACTCAAAACTATATCTTGCCGCATTAGCCTTGAGCCACTTATAAGCACGAGTTGTTTCAAAATTTTGGTTTAAATTAGTTGCTGGCACATTCGCATCGCCGAGATCAACGGCATAACCAGTATGATGTTCACTATACGTCGGTGGCGCACTGACTTCAGCCCGCTTTGTCGGCTGTTGGGCGCGTTCAGCACCGATGCCAAAAAATAGGCGTTTTTGCTCTTCAACTGATCGAAATGCCGAAATTGTTGTAATATTAACACCACTTGATCGAGCCGCTGCGATCATTGCCTGAAACTTAATCGCCGCAGCTTTGCGTAAGCGATAGCCCCCGCCAATTGAGACTAACTCGGTACTGGCAGCTTCTGGATAGGGTAAATGCCCCAATATACCCTCTACTGGTTCATTCTTAGTGGCAATATCTCCTTTATTCACTACAGCAGGATCATCAGTTGCCGGATTAGAAGTCGGCTTGGCTGTAACATCAACGGACGATTTACCTGCGATTGTCGCCCAAACAGCACCACCAGCTAACAGCACAGCTAGTAATCCAACAATTTTACCAGTGGTTAATTGTTGCTTCGCACTACTCACCGGGACACTTGAAGTGGTTCTTGCTCGATCCCGCAAGGCTGCCGGGATATCTTCAGATTTGCCAAAACTAGCCAAATTATCTCTTGGGCTAGACCGATCTAAATTACTCAACTTTCATCCCCTCATGCGACTACATTGCATTGTATCCTACCCAACCTCTCGGCAAACTATTAACCTGGCTGAATTTGAGTATTCTACAACCAACTAAAGTATACCCATTTAACCGCCCTCAAAACATCGCCAAATACACTCAGGATCTGTCACTTTACCCATAAAATGGCGTAAAAAGCCAGGATATGCTTCACAAGTTTAAGTAGTGCGATTCGTTGAAGTATGAATCACGGTATCCAGTCCGTACATAGTACTTCCAAGCTGGCTACCAGACATGTAGCACTAGAAGGCTAGAACTGTCCGATTGATGTAGGTGCAAA
>JBGSPI010000157.1:0-23942 GCA_041738715.1 Chamaesiphon sp. | reverse complement strand
TATGCTTTTTCTTAAAGTTAGGATATTTCGCCCGTCCAGCCCAAAAGTTAGTAAATGCCTTTTGCAGGTTTCTCAACCCTTGCTGGAGTGGTACAGAGCTAACGTCATTGAGAAAGTCAAGATCTTCTTGCTTTTTCCAATTTGTCAGCATGGAGGAGGTTTTAACGAAGTCAATTCGCTCACTTCGTTCGTACCAAGCCTCAGTTCTGGCAGCTAAAGCCTTGTTGTACACTAGGCGGCAACAGCCCATTGTCCGGCGCAAGAGACTTTCTTGCTCGGCTGTGGGAAATACTCGGTAGCGATAGGCTTTTGGCATTCTTAAATTCTAACACATTCCTGGTAAGAAACATGGAATTTTCTCGTTTCCTCATACCCCGCCTTATTGTTGAGAGCTTCGCTTGTCAATTTAATTGGCGGGGCAATCGTCCCCTCGCTCGTCTTTCATCCCACCATCAAGCGGAGTACCGCTCTGATGGGGGTATTCTCGCCTGTCTAGATAAAGAAACTCAGCGAACATCTTCCAACTAGGATCCTGATCTGAATAAGTTACTGGCTGTGCCGTTAAGCATTCGAGTGCAGCGTAGAGGAAGCTGGGTATATCGCCATTTTTCCACCCTAGTGTGCCATCCACAGTAGTATAGACATTGGGATGATTATTTTCGATCTCTTGTGCTTTTTCTCGTTCGTCCGCTAATGCTTGTACGAATTTAATGAAAGTTTGCTTGTCCGTAACTCGTTCAACAGTCCGCTCCAAGCGAATTATTATGCCGCTTTTTGACCGAACACATAAAAAATAGTGCCATCGTCCCAAATTCCCTGTTCAGTTTGCATTCCCTCTAATTCTGCATCAAACTCTACTCTAGCCTGTACTAATTGCTCAGAGGTAAGGTTCAATGAGGGATGTGGATGCTGTCCAGGTGCAGGAAACGAGGCATTTCCTGCCCACATACTCTTAGCTCTCTCTAAACTGATGTAGTCACCATCTGGTTCTGATTTAATATCAGTCACCGCAAAACCCGCTTGCTGAAGCAAATTATGACACTTCTCAACCGTTCCAGTTGGTTTGCTCAATAACAGAGAAATCCCATACTTTGCAAGCACTCGCTGTGATACAACGCCTCCGACAAAAGCTGTATCTGCAAAAGCATGAAAGCCTAGGACTCCACCGGGTTTAAGAAATCGATGCCAAAGTCGCAACGCACTCAGCAAATCAGACATCCAAATAAATGCTGATGAACAGAAGATGTAATCAAAGCAATCGTCTGGAAAATCCAAATCTTCAGCATCCGCAACTTGAAACTCAATGTTACTCAAACCTAATATTTCAACTTTTCGTCTTGCCTGTTCGACCATTCCAGTTGCAATGTCGATACCAATAACTTGCCCCTCAGAACCGACAATTTGAGCCGCTTTGATTGCGACCATTCCTGTTCCAGTTGCAATATCTAAAACCTGCTGACCAGGGCGAAGGTGTGCGTATTCAACAAGTCGGTGAGCAATTCGAGGATGCCAGTCACCGTTATCATAACTGCCACTCCGACTACTGTATAGATCAGCTACTTGTTGCTTATATTTATCCAGTTCTACTTGGCAACTCATGGCATCTCCCTGCATGATCAACTTGATTCCAAATGCTAACAGATAACGTCCCAATGTCTTCCCATGTGCGGAATCTACACCCGCGAACTTACCCTCGCGACAAGCGGCGTTCCCGTAGCGTCCGCTGTGCGGAATCGCCCTAAAAAGATCTCAAATTGGTTCTATCGGTTGTGAGATGCGAAGTAATCACCCACTCTACTCGGCATCTTTAGTACGATCGATCGCATATTGAGCGATGAGAATTGTTAATTTAGCTCTTTCTAACTCAGATAGTTCTGTCCATTCTAACGGTCTCACTAGGCGATCTGGATCGCTCACCCCAGGATCGCAACGCATCGCATAAGCGTAAGGACGGGCAATCACTAGTAAATCTTCAGTTGCCCAATTTGACAATAGCTCCTGAACCGATTGAACTAATTGCTCCACAGGTTCGAGATTGCTGGTAGCCAGATTGTTAACTTTGGTCGCGATCGCAGCTAGCCACTGTTGAGGTACTCTAGCACCAAACTTATCCGTTAGTGCATCAATTGCCGTTGGTTTAGCTTCAGGTTCAGGACTAGGTGCATCAGCCCAACAAGATTGGATTTGGGTAAAAAAAGACTGGGATCTCTCCTCGATTTCAGCGTCTGACCAGTCATCGAAGCTAAAATGGCGATCGGACTCGGCATAGTAGTCAGCGGTTTCTGGTTCTGCGGGATTCCAGGGATAGTCAAGTGTTGCGGACGCGAGGAGGCAATCTGTCAACTCGGCTTCAGCTTGGTATTGGTTGGTGAGTTCAGGTTGGCGATCTGATGACATGATTGGTCTCCTTCGTATGCTACGGGGGTTAACGAATATAATATATTAATTTATGTAACTAATTTAATAACCTCTTGGAACTTTTTAGGTGTGAAGTTTATCTAATGGTTATTATGCTGATGGTATTAACTACATTTTACCCTTGTTGGATTCCGCAAAGGTCTAAAATCTTTTTGCAATGAATAAAGTCAGCCCAGCGTTCGGTTGTGAGGGAAAGGGAACAGTTGAGAGTTGAAAGTTGACCCTTCTCTTCTCTTCGAGACGCTGCGCGAACAAGACGCTACGCGAACGACAAGCTCAGGGCAAGCAGTCTCCCAGTCCCCTAGTCCCCTAGTCCCCCAGTCCCCTCGTCCCCCTCAAACTCCCTCGACTCTAAATTCCAGAATCTGCCCTTCCTCACTGCCAAATTTAACCTGCATTCCAGATTGGAGTGGGAATTCTTGGGCATGAACCTTGAGCCATTTGCCTTCATTCGTCAGCACATAACTACCAAAGCGAGAAAAGTCCCGCAGGTAGTAGACCGGAGCTAGAATATTGAGCGAATCACCAGGACGATAGATAATCTCAGCATGTCGCTGAGAAACCCAAGGTTCATAGACGACCAAATCGTTTTCGGCAGACCTGCCCACGCGCATTAAACCACCATTGATGGGAAAATCAGGATTGGTGTGAAAACTCAAAGACCGCATATAAGCGGCAGGAATTGATTGAGGAATCGAAGGAATCTCGGTAATCGCCTCAGATATCGGTCGGATTAATTCGCCATTAAACTCTGGATGCATGTAGAGAATCGGTAGCGTCCAGGCAGGTTGATTGTACTTGTATAAAGTTAATAGCTGCTGTCTGGCGATCGCGGTGGCTTGGTCGATACTGAGTCGGTGAGCAAGAGCCTGGGTAAAGGTCTGAATAAAACTTAACGCCTCTCGATCGGCGATCGTATCCCGCATGGCTAGTACTGCGGGGACACCGTGATGGAGCAGGACTTCCGCCAGACTGCTCCGAGGAACAGTTTGCTGTTGATGTTGGTAGGGTTGCGCGCCCCAACAGGAATTAAATACAGCCAGTTTAACACCCCGTCGGACAAGGACTTGCGCTAATTCTGTCCCATTTAAACCATTTCGCTCATTCAAGATTAGTAGACCGCCATCTGGAGCCGGCATTCCATGTCCAGCATAGAAAAAGAGATTGTACTGCTGATTTTCCAGTGCGGCAATTAGATCTTCGGGAGTAGGCTGGACAAGGGTATCGACTTGACAACCAGCCGGATTGAGTCGATTAGGTGGATTAAATCCACTAGACATGGTATTGCGCAAGGCTTGGGCGATTGTTGCTGATTCCTGCTGAAGGTCGAGATGGGTGCTTCCGGGTAAATTTTGACCGAGCACTAACAGAATTTTAATCGATCGATCGAGTCGTTGTGGTGGTAGTGGATCGACATCGCTATTTGTCCGACTGAATAACACCTGTTGATTGAGCGAGATTGCCGCCTTCCCAGGCTGTGGCTGGATGATTTCCCAGGGTAATGAGATTAGATCTGGATCGCGAACTTCCAAGCGGAGACGGAGCGATTTACCCTGACCGATCGCCATCCCCTGACTTTGGGCAAAAGCGTTCCCAACTTGACCACCAAATAACCACTGCCACAAATTTAGACCCAAGTATTGCATTAAGCTACTACTATAGCTCTGGGGCTGATTTACCTCGATCGGTGCGGCGATTTCCACATCCAACTGGGGAAACTGGATATCTTGATGACAAGGCAAACAATAAGGTTGACGACCTGGGCTAAACAATTCTTGCCATCCTAACCAAACCTGAGTTAGACCGATTGTCCAATTGCAATTTTCAATGACATAGCCGCCAGGATATGGTGCCCTGAGTACCCACACAGCATAGTTATCCAACTCAGTTGCATTTAGGCGTGCGATCGCCATATTGAGGGAAGGATGCTCATCCACGGATTAAATAATAATTAATAAGCAATAGAGGGAGACATTTAACACCCGACTGGTAAATGATAACTGATAACTGATAACTGAAAGTCATTATAAAGAATAAAGTGGGTGACGGAAAACCCTACTCTTGCTGGCTAAGATCTAGGCGATACAGCCATTTTAATCATCGTCAATCTTCTGCTAGAATTGAGAGAACAGGCAAAGTATTCAACTAAAATATGGGCTTGATTCAATTACTGATCCTGTTGGGTTTAACTGCCGGAGCGGCAGGATTTATCTACAATGCCAATCGCCGCACCCGCCTAGAGGCAGCTTTTTATCAGCTATTGCGACAGCAGGATAGTTGTATTTCTCTGATTCAGCTAATTGCCATCTCCCAAGTGAGCAGTCAGACTGCCAAAGCCTTCCTTGAGGAGCAAATTCGGTTGCTCAATGGTATTCCAGAGGTTGATGATGACGGTGATACCTTTTATCGGTTTCCCAAACTACGACTCCCTGCCGCGATCGTCAACGACGATTGGTAAAGTGTGCCAAAGTGGTACGTAGTAAAAACAGTCAGAAGGTTGATAGCTGTAAGTTTGAGCGAAAATTAAGGAATGTAATGTTTTCGGCTTGGGGTCATAAGTGGACACCAAATCGGGATTATGATGAGGAAAACTTGTAAAGTTTCGTAATAAGAGCACTTTAAACATATGGCTATCCCTTTATTAGAGTACGCGCCCTCTACTCAGAATTCCCGCGTCAGCGGTTATGAAGTCGGTAGCGACGAGCAGGCAAGAATATTTTCTACCGATAACTTACTGTCATCTGGTCAAATTGGAGATCTGATCGAAGCAGCTTATCGTCAGATCTTCTTCCATGCTTTTGCCGCAGATCGGGAAAAATTTCTCGAATCTCAGCTTCGTAGTGGACAAATCACCGTGCGCGAATTCATTCGAGGGCTGTGCTTGTCGAACACTTTCACCAATAGTTTCTACAATCTCAATAGTAACTATCGGTTTGTCGAGCATTGCGTGCAAAAGATCCTCGGTCGGGACGTATACAGCGAAGCTGAAAAAATTGCTTGGTCGATCGTGATTGCTACCAAAGGTCGGGCTGGCTTCGTGAATGACCTGCTCAATAGTGATGAGTACTTGGAAAACTTCGGTGATAACATCGTACCGTTCCAACGTCGTCGGGTGCTGGCATCCGGGGCTAGTGAATTACCTTTTAACATCAAATCGCCTCGCTATGATGCTTACTATCGGCAAAAGCTGGGCTTTCCGAAAGCTTCTTGGCAAGCTGCTGTTCGTGGTTATAAACCCCAAGACAAAACACCGAAAGCAGGCGATCCCGCTCTGTTTGCGGGGATGGCGAAAAGTCTCGGTCAAATCGGCAATATGCCTCAATCAATTTCACCTTACAACATCGATTACAAAAATCTAGTTCCCCGCCGCTAAATTGACTGGGTAATTTCATAAAATCTTTGGGGGTTTCGATCAGTTGTTTTGCCTAATAGTTTGGCAATCGATCGAAATCCTTTTTTGGGTTATTTGAGGATAATTGCGGATTTAGTTTCGGACATCAATTCAGCAACGCCGATTTTTCTTTGGTTAAGTTACTATCAGTGTAGTAGTGTCTGACGATCGAGTTTATGGAACCTGTCACTTTGCTCTTGAGTTTAGCGGCGATTGTCGGAACTGGCGCATTTATCGGTTTTCATCGTCGGCGGACTCGGGTGGTTGAAACCGCTTGTGTCGTAGCTCCGCCCAGGGCTGAAGCCACTGGTGTTCCCGATCTCTCACTATGTTCTGATGATTTGGCTGGTTTGGACAAATCGATCGACAGATGCGCCGCAGCCGAATCCCTCTATCTGCGGTCCCTTGCCACGATCGAGGCACAATTAGGTGTCAATCATCCCGATACCGTCAGCAGTTTGAATAATCTGGCAACTTTGTACTACTCGCTGGGCAGATATACCGAAGCTGAACCCCTGTTTGCGCGATCGCTGGCGATCAGGGAACAAGCATTAGGTACCAATCATCCCGATACCGCGACCAGTCTAAATAATCTGGCAGAATTGTACAGATTGCTCGGCAGATATGCCGAAGCTGAACCCCTGTACGTGAGATCGCTGGCGATCGAGGAACAAGAACTAGGTGCTAATCATCCCGATACCGCCACCAGTTTGAATAACTTGGCACTTTTGTATTACTCGCTGGGCAGATATACCGAAGCAGAACCCCTGTTTGTGCGATCGCTGGCGATCAGGGAACAAGAATTAGGTGCCAATCATCCCGATACCGCCACTAGTCTGAATAATCTGGCTGGTTTGTACGAGTCACTCGGCAGATATGCTGAAGCCGAACCCCTATTCGCGCGATCGCTAGCAATCAGGGAACAAGAATTAGGTGCCAATCATCCCGATATCGCCTTCAGTCTGAATAATCTGGCAAATTTGTACAGATCGCTGGGCCGATATGCCGCAGCCGAACCTCTGTATGCGCGATCGCTGGCGATCAGGGAACAAGAATTAGGTGCCAATCATCCCGATACCGCCACCAGTCTCAATAATCTGGCAGGTTTGTACAGATTGCTGGGCAAATATGCCGCAGCCGAACCCTTGTATGCGCGATCGCTGGCGATCAAGGAACAAGAATTAGGTGCCAATCATCCCAGTACCGCCACCAGTCTGAATAATCTGGCAAGTTTGTACGAATCGCTCGGCAGATATACCGAAGCTGATCCCCTATTCGCGCGAGCCTTGGAAATTCTCGAACAGAGCTTGGGCACCAATCACCCCAATACCCAGACCATTCGTGAGAATCTGCAAACTCTGCGGTTAGGGTTGAGAAGTGGGGGATGAACCGACTCTTGCCCCTCCCATGAGGGGATTTTGGCAGGGTGGTTACAATGGGCGGGTGGCAAGCAGTTGTTAAGCTGAACTTTGATGAGAATTTTTGGTGAATAACCGAAAATAGAACGATTGGCACAATTCTTCGATCGGAAACAGTAGGTAAGTAAGCGGATTGATTGTGACAATAATATTAGCAAAATCGCGCTGTGCTAGGGCAATTATCGCCCATGCGACCCATTGCGCTGACATGATGCCATAAGGGTTAAGTTGACTCTTAAATGGCCCTAGAACGAGTTTTCGGATGGTACAGGGGGCATCTAAGCGACGAAGTGAGATTAAGTCACCCAAGGTTCGTTTCGATAATTCGTAGAGCGGGCTAAATGCTGGGTTAACTTCTGCTTCTGAAGTGTTTACCCACAGTTCTTTAGTTGGTGCTGCTGTGCCCAGAAATA
Organism: Chamaesiphon sp.; assembly: GCA_041738715.1. GTDB lineage: Bacteria > Cyanobacteriota > Cyanobacteriia > Cyanobacteriales > Chamaesiphonaceae > Chamaesiphon. The sequence continues at coordinate 16,302 of JBGSPI010000157.1, read as the reverse complement.
ATTCGATCAGTCGCAGTGCCGACCAAGTATTGACTTCGTAGGATTGCATAATCGCTGCTGTGGTGCGATTTCCATAGACATTTACGCCATGATTGATCACTAGAAGATCTAGTGATTGTAAGTGAGGTAATAACTCTGACTCAGATCCTAGTTGCCAAGGTACTAACTGTGTTTGTGGCGAGAATTCTGCTGTTTGATTGGTCGTAAAGGCAATAACTTTTGCCCCTTGGAGGTGAAATTCTCTAATCAATGCTTGACCCAAAGTACCGGATGCACCAGTAATTCCGACTACTTTGCCATTGTATCTAGTCATCTGATTTGGGGATATTTCCGCGTTCAATGCAGGAAGATGATAACTCTATTTTAGCAGTCGCGTTTGAATTGTTAACCCGATCGAGGATCGCAGCCATAGAATTAGCCCGACACTAGCAATTCCCCATAGCGGTAATGACCACAATGGATAAGTCGGAAGTAATAAAATAGCAGAGATCGTACTAAAACCAGTCAGACAGAGATAGATCAGATTATGAATAGCGAAATAAAGTCGGTTAATTAATCGATCGGTAGTTTGTGATCGATTAGAAGTTGCTAGTTCGCTACGGTCTAATCTTTGTTCTAGTTTCCTAATTAATAATTCAGCGGTATTGGGCTGATTGAATTTATACTTGAGATAACTAGTTGCTTGCTTGCCTAAGCTACTAATAATATTACCACGTTCGGCGATCGCGACACTTCTAATAAATGGTTGGGCAGCAGCAACTAAGTTATATTCAGGATCGAGAGTTCTGGCGATACCATCGAGAGTAGATAAGGCTTTGAGAATAAAGGTAATTTCTGGCGAAAGTCGAAATGGTTGTTGGACGAATAGAGTACTTAATTCTTGTTTGATTTGATTGAATTCACGGACATCAACTGGACGCTCAGTGAAACGTTCGAGCAGAAATTCAATCACTCTTTCGATCGGTTTCATGTCCTCGACGCGCAGGACTAGACCCATCCCGACCAATCCATCGGTAACGGCAGTACTATCTTTTTTCATCACTGCCCAAAAGGTGTCGATCATTTGTCCTTTGGGAATGGATTTGAGTTCTGCCATCATGCCAAAGTCATAGACAACTAACTTACCATCAGCTGCGATCGCCATATTCCCCGGATGGGGATCTGCCTGGAAAAAGCCATCTACTAGTAACTGTTTCAGATAGCAACAAATGCCGATCTGGTTAATTTGTTTAGGATTAAATCCACAGGCTTCTAAAGTGGCTCGATCGTCGATTTTAATTCCTGGTAAATAGCTCATTGTCAACACCTTACTGGTAGTATATCTCCAGTAAATTTGCGGAGCAGTGACTAATTTATTCGCCTTAAAATTGACTCGAAATCGATCGGCGTTTCGACCTTCTTTGGTGTAATCTATCTCCTGAAATAAGAGAGTGAAAAATTCTTGATAAATAGCTTTTAGTTCAGCCGATCGATGCTGAGGTAACAACCGATCGCACCACCATAATAGTTTCTCGATGACTTGAAAATCTAATTCAAATAACCGCTGCAAGCCCGGACGTTGGACTTTTAGGACTACTGCTTCACCCGTCCGCAATTTGGCTTTGTGTACCTGTCCTAAGCTAGCCGCAGCCAGCGGAATCGGATCGAATTCAATAAATAAGGTTTCGATTGAGGCTCCAAGTTCGATTTCAATAATTTGAATCGCTTCTGTGGCACTAAATGCCGGCACCCGATCTTGTAATTGACTCAAAGTTTCAATATAAGCCGGAGGCAGAAAGTCAACTCTTGTTGATAAAGATTGACCAATTTTAATAAAAGTTGGCCCTAAACTAATCAGATTATTAACTAATTTTTGAGCTTGGCGACGGTGATACCGTTCATTCTTGGTGGGTAATAGTATGCCTCGCACTAGAACTAGCCCCCATCTAGCGGCTGCGGCAAAAATATCGAGTTGTCTGGCTTGATGCGAGTATTGAGCGTGTTGCCAGCGAAACTTTTGGGGATGGGAAATCGGTGCGACGGCCAATCGGGGTAAGCTGGTAGCTGTTGTCTGCCGTCGCGATGCTAATTTCCTCATGATAGACTGCGTACTCCTAAGTTAACGATCGGTGAGGATGGTGGGAATAGTGACAGTAAAACATGTTTTGGAGACTCCGGCTTCCACTGGTTGACTTGTCACCTCAATGTTACCCTGGAGATGTTCGACCAAAGATTTAACAAGGGATAAACCTAGTCCAGTTCCCGCGATCGCTTGTTGAGTTGTGCCCATGCCCCGGCGAAATCTGTCAAATAAATGAGGTAGATCTTCACTGGGAATCGGTTTGCTCAGATTGGCAACCTGGAATGCCACCTGCTCTGGATCTGGCGACACCCATACTTCGACCATCGTATTGGGCAGCGCAAATTTACCAGCATTTACGAGTAACTCTTCGACAATATGTTTTAAGCTATCGGCATCGGTTTCAAGTTGCGGTGAAACTTGGGGAAGATGGAGAGCCAGTTCTAACCATTTACTTTCGAGCCAGCGATCGGCCACAATAGTTGCCTGCTCAGAGATAAAGTGATTGAGGGCGATCGGTTGAGGATCTAATTCTAGTTGATGAGAGTCCAACTGTTGCAGTTTGAGTAAATCGTTGACGAGTTTGATTTCTCGCTGACACTGATCGTGCAAGATGTCTAGATATTGCTGGCGACGCTCCAGATCGATATCTGGTCGGCGCAGCATTTCGATCGCCAGGGACATGCTGGTGAGAGGTGTCCGCAACTCATGACTGATTGTACTAATAAACTCATCTTTAAGTTCATTAGCCTGTCGCAATTTATCCATCCGTTTGCGCCCAGCATCATGCAATTTTGCCTGAAGTTGGAGACTGGTTTGAACTTGAGATGTGCGATTGGCGACAGTATGACGGACTTTTTCGATCGATTTTTTGTGAATCCGCGCGAGGGCGATTTGATAGATTTGGCACTCCAGCAATTTTAGCTCGACGGGATGCCACCAGCGAGGATGATCGTCTTGGAGTACTAGCCATCCCCACAGTGCATCAGCAGGATCGCGTCCAGGAATTGCCGAACCCATTAAGGGAATCATCGCCATACTGGGCAATATATCGTCCAGGAAGATGAGTCGATCTGTTTGTGTCCCCGGATCGTTGATATCGAAAGTTTTCGACTGAGGTGCCGCAGCTAGAGCCTGCTGACAAAAGTAAGAATTTTCTAAGGGAAAGGATGGTGGTGATAGCTGAAGATTTTCATCGCGCAGATCTACGGTGGTGACAATTTGCACCTGATGACCGAGCTTAGTCGGGACAATCTCGGAACTATTTGTGGCTAATGGCTGGGGTGAACTAGTCGCAGATCGATCGCTGGACTTGAGCGTGAGCAAAAGTCCGCGTTTTAGTTGTAATGCCGTCACCATATCTGATAAGGCAATCTCAAACAAGCGATCGAGATCTTGATTCTCAACAATTGCTTGAGTCAGATGATAATACAGCGCAGGATAAATCTGGGCGATCTGGGCTTGAACTTTTAGCTCTGCCTGGAATAGTGCTGTTGCCACATAATCAGCGACAATTTGCAGAACCATCTTCGTCTCTGGATACCACTGCACACCCTTAGTCGCGACCATTAAGCAGCCATTAATCTGCTGCTGATAGCGAGTCTCGACGATCATCACGTGATAGTCTGGTAATAAGGGCATCTGCCAGCGAATGGCGGATGGTGCAGCCGGTGGCGTGTACTCCGGTAGCTTGGTTTCAATGCTATGAGTGCGATAATTAGTACAAGCAGTGGCAGCGACGCGAACGACACCTGGGGCGGGGTAGTGTAATAACCAGCAGCCATCGGCGGCGAAGTTATCAGCTACGGATTTAGCTAATTGTGCGAGCACGTCTTGTCGATCGGTTCCAGCCGCTAGGGGTTGGATAATCTGGAGAATGCGTTGTCCGAAATAATTAAGTTGGCTGGAATCCTGCATGAGTAATCCATCAGATGAGCAGCAAATGTAGACACTAGACCTACACATTCATTCTGCCATACTCTTCGATCCGCAGGCGATAATGGTAAGTAGAAATCTATACTATATTCTCAGTATGCCCACTGATGCAGCCACAATCCACTATTACCTAGTTTGCCGCATCACCAACTCTGGGAGTCTTCACCCATTTTAACCTTTTAGGGAAAATTGCCATTCTGGCGATCGCAAAGGGCATAATGACCAACCAATGCAGAATAAACAACGATCCGATCGCTGTTTGCCCCAACAGTCTAGGTGTGCTTACCTGCTGTCCAGCTTGCTGATAGCTGCGCCGTAAACCGACCCAGGTTGCCCATAAGGGAAGGGCAACGCCCAAGGATGCCGTCATTGGTAGCAAAAGAGGCGGATGTCTAAGCCAAAATGCCATCAGGAAATCTGGAATGCCCGCAGGTGGGAGGAGATATTGAATCAACAGGAATGAAATCAGATCGACAGTTTTTCTTGTACCCATCCGATTGCTGGAAATCAAATCCCAGTAGTCAATATAGCGTTGAAATCCACCTTCTGCCCAACGATTGCGTTGGTTCCACAAGGCTTTGAGGGTCGTGACACCTTCCTCTTGGACAGGGGGATAGGGCATGAGTTCGATTTGCCATCCGGTCAGATGGAGTCGAATTGTCAGGTCTAGATCGTCAGTGATCGTTTCTTCGTTCCAGCCATCGCAACTATCTAGGGCTATCCGCCGGACAAATTGACCGTTACCGCGTAGTTCGCCGATTCCCCCCATGGCAGTCCGTTGTTGCTGGAGATAGGCATCTAGAGCCATTTCTGCCTGCTGTCCTTGGGTGAGAAAGTTTGTATTGCCATTGGCGATCGCTTTTCGGAGCTGGATTGCGCCGACGGTTTCGGTTTGGAAGTAGGCTAAAACTTGCTGGAGAACACGATTGCTGACTTGAGCATCCGCATCAAATACACCGATAATATCTCCCTGCGCCAGTGTCAGAAATTGATTAAGGGCACCAGATTTTCCACCTGTGGCATCTTCACTCCGGTGGAGTACTCGCAATTGCGGATATTGCTGTGTCAGTTCATCTAAAATTTCAGCAGTGCGATCGGTACTGCGATCGTCGATCACCCAAACCTCATATCGATCGGCTGGATAATCTAAACTACAGAGATTATCAACTAGATTGGCGATGACAGCTGCTTCATTTTTGGCCGCCACCGCCACGGAAATAAATGGATAAGTGGGTGGTGGGTTCGTCAATACTGGCGGCTGGGCTAATTTTGTACTGACTAATCTCAGTGCTCGCAAGCAAAAGATGCCAGTAATTCCCCAAACAAAAATATACCCCCAGGCAACTAAGTGCAAGGCAATTACGCCAATCCATAATCCGCCAACGATCAATGCTGATTTCAGTTGTCGATAGCCCATACCCGCAGACCAATCAATTGTTGGTACAGGAGAATTTTCAACTGTGAGCGGGAAGCTGCGATCGGTCATCGGTTACGGTTGTGGATAAGGAATAAAGGTTTGCACACCTTTGCACATCTTAACCTGTTGCGGTCAGAGAGGGAATAGGGACGGGGACGAGGGGACGAGGGGACTGGGGGACTGGGGGACTGGGGAAAAAAGGAAAAGAGATTGAGTTAGTAACAATAACGTAATTCTGTCCATCATCAAAATCTGGTAAATCCTGGTTGGTTTTGCACGATCGAATCCTAGACTCTAAAATGTATGAAGAAATATGTAGGATGGGTTATGAGCGATCGACTGATTCGAGCAACGGCAGCAGGTGGGGGGATTCGAGCAGTAGGGGCGATTACCACCAGCCTCACAGAAGAAGCCAGAGTTCGACATCGGCTCTCGGCTGTCGCCACTGATGCACTAGGACGAGCAATGACGGCGGGATTATTACTGGCATCTGGGATGAAAACCAAGTTCGCCCGAGTCAATCTTCGGATCAAAGGAGATGGCCCAATGGGTGGACTGATGGTCGATGCTGGGGTAAATGGAACTGTGCGTGGTTATGTCACAAATCCTCAAGTAGAGGTGCCATTAACTGCTGCGGGTAAATTAGATGTAGGTGGCGCAATTGGCGATCGCGGATTTGTCTATGTCTTTCGGGATGTTGGCTATGGTCGCCCTTATTCTAGTACGGTGGAATTAATTTCGGGCGAAGTGGGTGACGATGTTGCCAATTACTTGTTTAGTTCGGAACAAACTCCTTCGGCTTTAGTATTGGGTGTTTTGCTCAATACTCAAGGCGTTCAAGTTGCGGGTGGACTGTTAATTCAAATCTTGCCCAAAGCAGCACGAGATGAGTCTTTGGTGACACTATTGGAAAGTCGGGTGAGTGGATTGCAAGGGTTTACCCCTTTATTACAGGCTGGCAAGAGTCTCCCAGATATCCTAGAGGAGTTATTAGGCGATCTTGACTTAAAGATCTTCCCTGACGAGCAGGAATTGAAATTTGACTGTCCTTGTTCCGAACAAAGGATGTTAGGAGCACTGAAGCTTTTAGGTACTGTGGAGCTTGAGGATATGATTGCTACAGATAAAGGTGCCGAAGCCACTTGTGAATTCTGCGGCGAGGTCTATCATGTGAGTGAGGCTCAACTTGCTACACTTGTCGGCGAGCTTGTGGGAGTGGGGAGTTAGGAGTTGCGGTACCACCGTATGGGAATTGGGTGGATGGGTGAAATCGACTTATTAAGTATTAATTATTAATTCCTTTCGCCTACTATCCCTCTTCTGTCACTCTCCGAGAGGTAAAATACATTTCTCACCGCAACTGGTCAGGAGTGACGCAGTTGGGAAATCTGATTTATAATAGCAGCAAGTCAGCATTGGCACTCTTAGGGCATTAATTAACTTCCAATCGCTTGAGCATTGATGCCCGCGCTCGATCGGCTAAACTATCATCTAAGGGCGCAAGATTGATTTCGGTTTGATATTTATCCTGTAGGGCAGTTTTAATCATCCAATCGGCGATAAAAGGGTTTTTGGGGATGAGTGGGCCGTGGGAATAAGTCGCGATCGCGTTGTGATAAAATGCGCCTTCGGTACCATCGGTAGCATTATTCCCATAGCCTTTGATTACCTTACCCAAGGCTTCAGCTTGAGGGCCTAAATAAGTTCTCCCACCGTGATTTTCAAACCCGACAATTATCGGTTTTTTGCCCCCTAACATCGCTGTGAGTTCGGTGGCTAACCTTTTTGCCGTAATTTCAAAAACGACGTTACCAATGCACCGCTGGGTGTCAATCCCTGGATGTTTGGTTTCGAGATCGATAATGCCCATACCTTCGATTCGTTCCCCCAATCCTGGTTCATAAAATCTACCGAGTAGTTGGGGTGAGCCGCAGGTAAATACGCCTGGTGCGCCAGCGTCTAGTTTAGCTTTGATTGCTGCTGCTTTGGCTCCAGCGAGATCGCGCATGACGATTTCTTGCTGTCTGTCTTGGGCACCACCACCAGCCATGACATCGATTTGGTGGATACTATCAGGATGGGAATCTCGATCGAATGGAATCACTTCAACGTTAATTCCCCGCCATTGAGCGCGTTGTTGAATCGCAATCACATTACCTCGATCGCCATAGGTACTCATCAGGGTAGGATAGAGCCAGCCAATTTTCAGTTCTAGAGTTTGAGCCATGATTATTGCGTAATGCTTTGTTGCGGTGGGCAGTACCGATCCGAAGTCTGTTAGACAGCTAACACAGTCTACAACTTAATTGGATCGTCGATCGACTGTCCGATCGGGATGCTTTGTCAGTCGATATGATGGTGAGAAAATCAACTTTTCGGTTAGATTTAAAGATATGTCAACACTTGAGAGGGTAAATGATGACGATCTCAAGCTATAAGTGGACAATCGATCGATACCATCAGGCGATCTATTCGGGTATATTTGATGGCCAAAATCTGGAATTATTACTGGGAGAGCTTGTTCTAATGCCGCTATAGGGAGAACCCCATGTTTATTTTAGCGATCGATCCGCGCCAGCAGGATGCGCATCTGTCGATCGAGCGTAAATGCCCACAATTGCTCGTACCATTTTAGTTCGATAATCAGTGTGTCATTTTCGATCTGAAGTTTCATCGCATCAGACTTCCGGCGAAAGTCGAAGGTTAATGGACGAGGAAGCTAGAGAATAAAATCTCCAGATCTAGATTGGCGGCGGCGGCGACCAATTGTTGGTGGATCTTTTCCTTGGGAGCATCGAGATCGTGTAGATCGGGGAAATAGGGGATACAACCAAGCACCGGAGTACTAGTTAGGGATTGAATCAACTCGGCTGGTGCGAAGTCGGCGATTTCTGCCGTTGAGAGCGGTCGAGGACAATTGAGGACGATGCCCCGCAGATTGACATTATACTGTTTCGCCAGGGCAACATTTGCCACAGCGGCGGCGATCGCGCCTAGTTTGACTGGTACAACGAGGACTGTGGGTAATCGCCAATCTCTAGCTAAATCTGCCACAACTAGTTCGGCAGTAATCGGAGTACCTAAACCACCGATCGCTTCAACTAGGACAATCTCATGTTTTTGGCGCAGTCGATCGAGTGCTTGCCAAGCTGCGGCTAGATCTATATCCATACCTGCTTGGGCTGCGGCGATTGGCGGTGCTAGGGGTGCATCTAGATAAATGGGGTTGATGTCGGTTAAGTCTGCATCCACGAACAGATCGTGATAAAACTCTCGATCGCCTACACCGCACTGAATTGGCTTGATTATGCCCCAATTTTGTTGTGCATGATACTTATGTCCATAAGCAGATAAAGCGGCTGTCAAGATAGTTTTTCCCGCATCTGTGTCGGTACTGGTAATTAGGAGCATGGGGAGGGAAAAGGGGAAAGGGGAAAGCCTAACTTAGCTAATTAGGATCGGTTAAATTACTCGTTGCCGGGGAGGAAGATGGATTTGTTTCGTTGGTTGGGGGAGCCGAGTTACCGCCATCGGTGGTATTAGGCTGTGGTGCCTGGTTATCGCTGGTGGGGGGAGTGAGGGCGGGTTCGGGCTGTGGTGTGACGTTATTGTCAATACTATTTCCTTCTGGGGCGAGATCGGGGCTTGGCTGAGTTGGAGTTTCTGTATTTTCAGAACGTTGACGTTGACGACGTGGGCGCGGTGTCTGTTCATTACTTGACTGGCGGCGGGTTCGGGCTGGAGTGCGAGATGGTGGAGATTCTTCTTCGATTCGATTGCGACGCGGGGTGGAGTTTCTGCGGCGTTCGGGCACATTTTCCTCGCCACCAGTTTGAGGAATTATGGCTCTAGAGGGACGAGTGGTGGGAATTTCAACTGGAACTACTGGTGAGGGCAGGTTATTCTGGTTTGGATCGGACTGAGAATTCTCAGAATCTAGGGGGGTAACATTTTCACCACGGGGCACTGGCGTAGTCAGCGGTGTCGTCCCATAGGGATCGCTGCTCGAACGCTGAGGTACAGGTGCAGCTACTTGAGTGACGCTGAGTTTGTAGGGAAAAGAAGTGCCTGCCAAACCAGCGATCGGGCGTAGCTCGATTGTATACTCACCAGTGACTGGAATCTCGCCCCGCCAGCTTACCACCCGATCGGCTTGAGCATCGATCGGTGTCCCCGTCGGTGATAGGACTGTCATTAAGACTTGAGTTGTGGTAATTGTGGTTACACTCGGTGCCGGAGTTGCCTGAGCATCTTTAACTTGACTGGAATCGATCTTGTTCGGATCTGTACTCGGAGTGCCAATCGGCAATAGCTGAATATCTAGATTTTGACCACTGACTCCGGTAATGTTATATCTGACGGAAGTATTTGGCGCAATTGTCCCTTCCTTGAGAATTGCCTGACCCATAACAGGTTCGATCGTGCTATCAGTGGGAATGGGACTGCTATCAGTGGCAATTGTCGGATTATTAAAATCGGCTGGCGCGGGCGAATTACTACTGACTGGAGATTTTTGATTGTGTAAGATATAAGTTACCCCAAACCAAGAACCAACACCTGCCAGAAGTGAAATTAATACTCCCAGGGGGATAAAGACTTGTGGCTTTTCCCAAAAGGATTTGATATTGAGATTTGTCAGGGCATTTTGACCACCATTTTTGCTAGTCTTTGCCTGTTTGCCACCCACTGCTACTGTTGGCATCTCCGAAGGGCGATTTGCACCTGGTGCTGGTGATGCCAAGGGCTGAAGATTGGGGATATTGAGATTTTGGAGTGCTTGGAGTACTTCATGGGCAGATCGAAATCGATCTGCTGGTTGGAGACTTAACATCCGCTGGAGGACATTGGCAAAGCTATCAGTGATGATTGTCCATCTGCGCCAATCCCAGTTCATCGAATCCCCATCGAATAGAGCGATCGGTTCTTTACCAGTTAGTAACACGATTGCGCTGACGGCGAGCGAGTAAAGATCGCTGTTGGGATAAACTTGCCCGGTTTTGAGTTGTTCTGGCGGCGCATAGCCCGGTCTCGTAAATGAGGGATTAACTTGGGATGTCGGATTTGGTTGTAATTTGTTGGCAAATTCTTTGACAATCCCAAAATCGATCGGGACAGGCAGGAGATCGCTGTCCCGACAGATGATATTATCTGGTGAGATGTTGCGGTGGATGATCCCTTTGCTATGGATATAGCTGAGGACTGGTAATGTTTTGAGCAAAAACTGCCAAACTTCAAATTCACTGAATTGAGTGCTGAGATTACGACGATCGTCGATCAACTCTCCGTAGGTTTTGCCTGCGATATAGTCCTGAACTAAAAAGAGGCGATTTTGCTCCTCAAAAGTTGCCCAGAACAGGGGCAGTTGGGGATGTTGGAGTTCATAGAGTAGCTCTGCTTGCTGTCTAAAAGATTCTTTTGCTTTGGCAACTGTAGCGGGAAATTGAGTTGATGGCGTGATTTCGGCGATCGCATAGTACTGATCGGCTCCACGGGTGTTATCGATGGCGAGGTATGTCCGCCCAAACCTACCCTCCCCTAAAATTTGAAGAATGCGGTAACGTTGCTGCAAAAGAGTATTAAGGGCAAGTGGTAGCATACGATGTGCTGGCAATTAGGACGATCGAGTTGCTGTGGCAAACCTTTCAATTTAGGTTGCACCAGTGTTTTAACAATAATTTAAGCTCGTGTGTAGAGATTTGCACCTATAGTTATCCTACTATTTTCTGAGCTACTCTGGGGACAATCGAACTGGAACGTTTAGTAATTAAGAATCTTTTTTCTTAACTAATACTCGTTTGGATTTGAGTATTAACCGCTTTGAAAACAACTGAGGATTGATTTCATGTAGCAGAATGTAAAAGCAGGGAATGATGAACAGAGTCAGGACTGTTGCCAGCGAAAGTCCTGAGAAGACGATAATGCCTAATGGTTGGAGAAATTCACCGCCATCGCCTAAACCGAGAGCGAGGGGAAACATGCCTAAAACTGTGGTAATCGTCGTCATTAAAATTGGTCTGAGCCGCTGAGGCGCGGCAGTGAGAATGGCTGTATAGCGATCGCATTGCTGCTGTGCTCGAATCTGATTGGCCAACTCAACCATAATAATTGCGTTATTGACGACGATACCGACGAGTAAGACTGCGCCGACGATCACTGTCGCGCCAATGGCTGTTTTGGTCACATATAAGCCAAAAATCCCCCCGGCGATCGCCAGTGGAATTGTCAGCATAATCACCAGCGGATCGAGGAGGGAATTGTATTGTACTGCCATCACTACAAATACTAGAAAGGTGGCGAGTCCGCCGAGTAAGACTAAGGAATCTTGCAGTTGTTGGTTGGATTCACTTGCCGAACTGGGCAAAATGCTCACACCTTCCGGTAATTCCTGCTGGCTGAGAATGTTCGTTGTTTCTGCCAGAGCTTGACCGAGACTTGCGCCTTTATTCAAATTACCGTTGAGAATCATTACCTGACGCTGATTGATTCTTTGAATCTCGCCGGGAGCTTGAGCTTCTTCGATCTTGGCGACATCCGCAAGGCGAAGTTGCTGGTTGCTCGATCCAAATAATGGTAAGCGTTCTAACTGGGAAGAACGTCGAATCGAATCTTTGTTAAGCTGCACCTTGACATCCACCAGCCGATTCCCGCGTTGGAATTGGGTGGGGACGGAACCTTCGATCGCCGTTTGAATGGTTGTACCGATTGACTCAACCGTTAAGCCGAAATTTTGCAACCGCTCCCAATTGGGACGAATTTGGACTTCCGGTTGTCGATCGTCAGCGTCAGGACGGAAATTCGCACCTTGGACATTTTCCTCCAAAACGGTCAGTAGCTGCCGACTAGTCCGTTGGAGAGCTTCGTAGTCATTGCCCTGCAAAATCACGTCGATATCGGTACCAGGGCTGGGTGAGTTGTTGAGAATTAAGCCACGTACTCGCCCAGGATTGAGCCGCAGTCGAATCCCTGCTAAATTGAGTTTGGCAATTTCCCGATTAACCCGTTCGACATAGGTTTGGACGTTAGAGCCAGGTTTGAGCGTAATTGTACTGGCACTACGCAGGGGGTTAGTATTGGTATTGCTACCAAATGTTGTCCCGCCAATTGTCATGAAGGCATAAGCGGTTTCCGGTTGTTTGGCCAAGATTTGATCCACCATCGTCATTACCCGCTGATTGGTTTCCAGACTGGTGCCCGGGGGAAATTGAGCATTGAGTTGTGCCTGTCCGGTATTAATTGCCGGTAATACCTCTTGGGGAATTTGCCCTGCCATCACCACACTCCCGCCACCTAATACGATGATGATGGTAGCGACGACCAGTAGTCGATAGCGCAAAATCGTCACCAAAAAATTACGATAACTCCCGATCGCGGCTTCAAAGCGGTGATTGAAGGCACGTAATGGCCATAATTTATTGATTCCACTCGATTGGGGCATCGACAGGAGGCGGGAAGCCATCGCCGGGACAACGGTAACAGCGACCACGATCGAAGCTGCCACAGCAAAGCTAATCGTCAGAATTAGCTCGTTAAATAGCAATGAAATAAATCCACCGATTAATAAAAAAGGTAGTACAGCAACGAGGTTGGTGCTGGTAGAGGCTAGTAGGGCTGATTCGACTTCCCGACTACTGATTTCTGATTGGACGATTGTCTCTGCCCGACTGAGGCGCGATCGAGCATCTTTACCCGGAGTCATCCCTACCCCCTCGGCGATACTTTCAATCATCACGATCGAGTTATCGACGACAATCCCCACTCCTAGAGCCAAACCGCCTAAGCTGAATAGGTTCAGGGATAAACCAAATAAGCCCATCAGGATGATTGCAGACATCACCGACAGCGGGATGGATATGACAATAATTAAGGTTTGGCGTAAGGAACCGAGAAATAATAATACGGCGATCGCGGCTAGTAATGTCCCAAACAGGCCCGAACTACTGACATTGGCGATCGAGTTCTTGATAAACCGCGAATCATCGAGAGTGGGTGTTAAAATCGCATCGGCGGGCACCAGTCCACTTTTTCGGAGATCGGCTAGTCTTTTTTTGATTCGATCGACAACTGCGACAGTATTTGCATCAGGCTGCTTTTGGATACTGACTTTCACCGCAGGTTGACCATTGAGTAATACAACTAACCGTTGCTCGGCTGTCCCATCAACCACCGTCGCAAAATCCCGCAGATAGACCCGGCGAACCGGTGTGTCACTAATCCCCGTTGGTACAGCAAAAGACAAATCATTAATCTCACTAGCCGCTTGAAATCTGCCCACAGTCCGAGTTAGCGGTTCCCGATCGCTTCCTTCAATTCTACCGCCGGAGATATCTTGATTGCGGTCCTTGAGAGCTTGGAGCACCGTATTTAAACCGACCCCAGTAGATTGGAGTCGATCGAGGTCGATGTTCACTTGCACTTCTTCCTCGATACCACCAGAAACATCGACGGCGGCGACTCCAGGCACAATACTCAGTTCGCGCCCCAACTCTTCATCCGCAAATACCCGTAAATCAACTGGCTTGAGAGCCGGAGATGTCAAGGCAAATTCATAGACAGGTAACTGGGACGGATCGAACTTAAAAATGCGCGCATCCTCAATATTATCTGGCAACCGATTACGCCCTCGATTATAGGTGGCAGTAACGTCATTGAGTGCCTGCTCGATATTACTCCCCGGCTGGAAAAACAAATCCACCCGCACCCGTCCTTCTTGAGTCCGTGAAAAGATTTGAGTTACGCCTTCTGTACTAGATAGAGACTCCTCTAACGGGCGCGTCACCTCATCGATCGCCACTTCCGGTACAATCCCTGGAATATTTAACTGGACGGCAATCCGTGGATAAGTAATCGCTGGGAGGAGATCCACTTGAAGTCTAGTCGCAAAAAACACTCCCAACACGATCGCTGTTAATGTGAGCATCAGCGTGCCAATATGTTGGCGAATCGCTAGATTACTGAGACTAAATCCGGCTGGGCGTTGGGGTGGAAGATTTTGCATAATAACCCAAAATTAATTGAGAATTGAGAATTAATACTTAATAATTAAGGGGAAAAGGAGAGATCTTGTGCTATCCCCAACTTCCCCCATCCAACTGGCAATTTGTGCAAGTCAGTGCTACTGAGATTTTTCTCTGGTTCGCTCAGATAAGACACTTAACGCGACGAGATCGCCATCTTTGAGCGGTTTACCACTGCGGGCGACAAATTTTTCTCCAGGTAGTAACCCCGATATTATTTCCACTTTACCGTCGGCTTTCGCGCCTAGCTGGACTTGCTTGGCGGTTACTTTTGTCTCTTTACCTTGGCCGACAATCGCAAAAACCGTGCCTCTCCCACTATTCTCGCTGTCTCCTCGCTGTTGTCCTTTTGCCCTGGCACCCGCAGCGAGGGATGTTTGGGGAATAACTACCCGTCGAGCAACATCCTGAGCAAAAGTAACGCGGGCAGATAAACCACTGCCGATTTGGCGATTTTGGTTGGGGATAGTGACTTCGATCGGAATTAAGCGTGAGACGGGATCGGCTGCTGGCGAGATGCGACTGATTGCACCTGTGAAGATCTGACCTGGCAGAGCATCGAGTTTGACGGTGGCATTTTGTCCAACTGTTAGCCCTGCTCGTTCCAGTTCCGATACCTTGACTACTGCTTTAATCCGGCTAAAGTCACCCAATTTGATTACTTCCCCACCGGGTTGCAATAGATTGCCTGGTTCGGTTACTTTGGCGATCACGGCACCACTCGTTGGTGATTTGATATTGGCGTAGGATAAGCGTTCCCTTGCCTGGGCTAAGACCGCTTTTTGGGCTTCAACTCGACGTTGGACGGCAATGACCGAATTTTGTTGGGATCTTACCTGCGCTTCACTAGAACGTAATGCTTGCTCGGCTGTGTCTGCACTAGTTTGAGCTTGTTCGGCGGACTGACGGCTGGTTGCGCCGGCCTTAGCTAGTTGAGCCAATCGGGCTGCATCCATCCTGGCTTGTTGGAGCCGTAAGCGAGCTTGTTCTACCTGAGTTCTAGCATTGCTCACCTGAGTGATTGCTGTGGTTACTTCCGACTGTCTAGCGGCTAATTCTGCTTCTGCTTGTAGAACAGATGTCTTTAATAGTGCGCCATCCTGTGTGCCAATAGTTTGCCCCTGGGAGACAACATCGCCAACATCGACATACAAACTAACTAACCGCCCTTCGATCTGCGATCTCAATGACACTTCCCGAATCGGTGCGGTTGTACCTGTGTACTCAAGATTATTTACTAAAGATTCAATCCGGGCGATCGCTGCATCAACTGCTGTCGGTCTAGCTGTGGGCTGGGGGTTAGTCTGGGCTTGTGAATTATCTTTCGGTAGGGGGATACAGCCAGAAGCCCCGATGACAGCACTAACTAGTAACAGTGGAATTGGCAGTGTTTTCATCGGAATGCTGCTATATCTTTACTAACTAACATTATAGTTAGTCCTTCGAGGTTTTTGGGTGGATGGGATTATTTTTCTTTTTTGTCCGGCGTTGAATGATTCGATCGATCGCTGGATGATCTAGGTAGGGACTGAGAATTTTCAGGGCTTGGTCGGGGAGATTGGAGTTGGTAATATATTCACTGTTAGTCTGGTTTGATGTCGATCGAATGGTAACTTGCCACGGAATTCGATCAACAGCTTGAGATTGAGAACTAAATCTTAGCTCTTGTTTCTGGGCCGTAACGGTAATTGTGACGGAGGGGTAGTCGTCAGGACGTTTGATATTGGGCTGATAGGTACCTACTGGCGTGACCGGACTAAAACTGTGGGTAAAAATTGTAGAATATATCTATGAGTAACCCAAATTTAAAATATCGAATAAAACTAAGCGAAGAGCAACGCCAAGAACTGTTAGAAATCAGTAAAAATGGCACAAAA
>JBGSPI010000136.1:0-46240 GCA_041738715.1 Chamaesiphon sp. | reverse complement strand
GCGGGATTGCGAGAACTTGGCGAGGTAGCTGGGCATAACGTGCTAACCGCTCAACAAACCACGCCGTTCACGGGCTGTCAAACGGGGGGGCGAGGGGTTAGGGACGAGGGGCGAGAATGCGCAAGCGTTTTGGCGAGCCGTCGGCGTGAGCCGCCGGAGTTTTCGCTGGTCGATCCCATTCCACCTCAGAAAACTCCGTGGGCTCACGCCAACGGCTCGCCCCATCGCTAGCGCGTGCTCGCCCCTAACCCCTAACCCCTAACCCCTAACCCCTAACCCCAAGATTATGTCTGAATTGATGATCGAAGACTTAATGGAGCAACTCGTTGAAATGGGTGGCTCGGACATGCACATCCAAGCAGGTGCGCCAGTATATTTCCGCGTTAGTGGGAAACTTGCCCCTGTCGGTGAAGAACCCCTCAGTCCCCAAGAGTGTCAAAAACTGATCTTCAGTATGCTCAATAACACTCAGCGGAAGGAATTGGAGCAAACCTGGGAACTAGACTGTTCCTATGGGGTAAAGGGATTAGCCCGCTTTCGAGTCAATGTTTACAAAGAACGGGGTTGCTATGCAGCTTGTTTGCGGGCACTATCCTCCAAAATTCCCAACTTCGACCAGATGGGGCTACCCGAAATTGTGCGCGAAATGAGCGGTCGTCCTAGAGGTCTAATTCTGGTGACTGGCCCGACTGGTTCCGGCAAAACTACGACAATGGCAGCGATGATCGACTTGATCAATCGTACCCGCGCCGAACATATTTTGACGATCGAAGATCCAGTGGAATATGTCTTCCCTAATATTAAAAGCCTCGTCCACCAGCGTCAAAAGGGTGAAGACACCAAAACCTTCTCTAATGCACTTAAAGCCGCCTTACGGGAAGATCCAGACGTGATTCTGGTGGGAGAATTACGGGACTTAGAGACGATCAGTTTGGCGATTAGTGCGGCTGAAACCGGACACTTAGTTATGGGTACTCTACATACTAGTTCTGCTGCTCAAACAATCGATCGGATGTTGGATGTTTTTCCCCCGGAACAACGACCCCAAATTCGTGCCCAGTTATCTAACTCTTTAGTTGCTGTATTTAGTCAATGTTTAGTGCAGAAGAAAAAACCAAAACCGGGCGAATACGGACGGATTCTCGCGCAGGAAATCATGATCGTTACCCCGGCAATCTCCAACCTAATTCGCGAAGGTAAAACTGCTCAAATCTATAGTTCAATTCAAACTGGAGCCAAATTAGGCATGAACACCATGGAATCAATTCTCGCCAAACATATCCGTGAGGGCAATATCTCCTTTGAAGCTGGTGTCGCCAAATCCTCTAGACCTGATGAACTCCAACGCCTGATTGGTAGCACTCCCATGATGGCGACAAATGGTCGGTAGAGGATAGAGGGAATAGGCTAACCCCAAAACCCTAACTAAGATTTTTCGGATTCAGTTGATTACTATGATTAAGTTATTAGCATTAATCTAATCCCTTTCCCCTTTTCCTAACCCCTAACTTCTAACCCCGAAATATATGGCAACTTTTATAGCTGAAGTTCGTGACTCTCAAGGCAATACTAAACAAGAAAAAGTAGATGCTCAATCTATAGATTCTGCAAGGAAAAAACTCAAGCAAAAATACCAGTTCATTCAAAATATTAGACCTGCTAAATCTTTTGATGTCACCCAAATTAATTTACAAGATATCGAAGCGGCAATGAATCCGGTGACTGTTCGGGATAAGGCTGTCTTCTCCCGTCAGTTTGCCGCAATGGTGAATGCTGGAGTTGCCATGGTCAGATGTCTGACGGTTTTGTCCGAACAGTGTACGAATCCCAAACTGAGAAAAGTTCTCGGTCAAGTTAGTCTAGATGTACAACAAGGGATTAACCTTTCTGATGCGATGCGCCGACATCCTGATTGTTTTGACACATTGTACGTCAGTATGATTCAGGCTGGAGAAGTGGGTGGGGTACTCGATGAAGTTCTCAACCGCTTGGCTAAAGTACTAGAAGATATGTCTCGCCTCAAAAACCAAGTGAAAGGGGCAATGGCTTACCCCGTTGCAGTGGGCATTTTGGCAATTTTAGTATTCTTAGGGATGACCATCTTCTTAATTCCGGTATTTGCGGGAATTTTCAAAGGGTTAGGGACAGAGTTACCTGGTTTGACATTATTTATGTTGGGCGTTAGTGGTATCTTAACCAGTTGGATGGTCATTATTCCAATTGTTGTGATTGGTGGATTAATCTTCGCCTATGTTCAATATTACAAAACACCCATTGGTAAATTGACGATGGATAGATTTTTCCTGAAAATGCCGATTCTCGGTGACTTAAATGAAAAGTCGGCTACTGCCAGATTCTGCCGAATTTTTGGTACGCTGACTCGTTCTGGTGTGCCGATTTTAAACTCTTTGGATATTGTCCGCGATACTGCGGGGAATCAAGTGATCTCAAATGCGATCGAAAAGTCTAAAACAGAAGTTCAACAAGGCGGGATGTTAAGTAGTGCCCTTCAACGAGAAAAAGTGTTCCCTCCTTTGGCGATTCAAATGATTAGCATCGGTGAAGAAACTGGGGAACTAGATACGATGATGATGAAAGTGGCTGACTTCTATGAAGATGAAGTTGAGCAAGCTGTGAAGGCTCTAACTAGCGTTCTAGAACCGATTATGATGGTATTTCTAGCTGGGATGGTTGCGGTAATTCTACTGTCGATGTATCTACCGATGTTTAAAGTATTCGAGAAACTGGGTTAAGTTAGATTGTCATATTCAGCTAATCTAGGTAGAGAAATAAATTACTATCTCTCTACCTAATGATTAGATATTGTTAATCTTAGTCAGTCCGATAATTGATCATTAATAATTAATTTTCCAGTGTCTATTCAACCATCAGATTACGAACAACTTTTGGCTCTGTATAGTAATCATACTGATGCAGTAGAATTACTCAAGCAATATCGTCCATATCTAGAGATGATTCCCAGCATGAGGCGATCGGAAGAGAGTATCATTACGATGCCTTTACCAGTGGTGAAACTCCGCAAAGTGTTTTTAGGACAACAACTCAATCAATCTTCCCCAATTGCAGCCACATCTAAAACTATCTTACTCCCTTGTGATATTGCCTATCTGATGTGCGATCCTGAGTGGAAAATAAAAATGGGTGGTGAGATTTTTATCTTCATCCATCGCCCGGAAGAAGATCTTTCTGATTTACTCGGCCGATGGCGACAAACACAGATATTATTGGATCATGACTATGAGTGGGTGATGCCGCAATACTATCGTCATATTATTAGTGAAGGTGCCGAACATCTCCATCCACTATTTGTGCTGTTTGCTCAAACAAATGACCGCATTAAACAGGGGCTAAAAGGAGCGCATCTACCGTTTATTATTACTCCTTACCAGCAGAATCATTTACCTGAATTACAGCAGGTTGTGGATCGATCGTAACTATTGACAATATTCTAAGAGTAAGTTTGTCCATAATGCAGGTGCTTGAAAGTGAACATTATGGCTACAATTGGGGGTAATTGCTAACCGAATATTCAAACAGTTTCGATCGAGAGTTTGGGCAATTGCCACAAATTTTTCATCCTCACCACCGACAATTAATAAGATCGAGTTATCATAAGCTCTGAGCCGATCTCCCAGATAGGGCTGTTTACCCAAACCAGCATATTTTAATGACTTGGCTAAATTATCCGGCTGATTAACTAGTCGTCGCTGAATCAGTTTAGGGAAATTTGGGTGTTGTTCGATCCCTATAAAGATTGGGTTTCGATACCAATTAATGACAAAATCTGCGAGTTTAGTCGATCGCAATTCTTGAATAATTCGCCGATCATTAATGATTCTTTCTTCTCTAGCAGTGACTGTTGGTAAGCCTGGAGAAGTAGATTCAAGGATAACTCGATCAAACTTATCGGGAAATTCTAGGGCAAGATACAGTGCTAGTCTTCCACCAAAAGAATAGCCACAAATTATACAACGATTAATGTTTAAACTATCTAATAGCTGGATAATTCCGACAGCCGTATTGACAAATTCATAACCTCGATTGTCACCAATTACCTCAGTTTTACCATGCCCAGGTAAATCGATCGCGATACAATAAAATCGCGATCTTAATAACTCAATTACTTCAACATAATCATCACAATTCCCCATCCAACCATGTAAAAATACTATTGGTGGTAAATGGCGATCGCCTGTGAGAGTATAGTACCATCGGTACATGATTTTATACTATTGCACTACTGTGCCATTTCCATCAAAATCTGTTGAGTACTTCGTAATTGCCCATCACTATTGGGATGACGTTGGGTATAACTACCATCGCCATTTAAATCCCAAGCTTGTCGATTATCAGATAGCATGATCCCCAATATTTCCTGGAGATCTTTTGAAATTGCCGAATCTTCAATTGGTGTAATTACTTCCACTCGACGATCGAGATTTCTGGTCATCCAATCAGCACTACCAATAAATATTTTTTCATCGCCACCATTATGGAAGTAATAAATTCGGGAGTGTTCGAGGAATTGACCAATTATGCTAATCACACGAATATTTTCGCTCACGCCGGGGACATTGGGACGCAAACAACACATCCCTCGAATAATTAAATCGATTGACACACCTGCTTGAGAGGCACGATAGAGACTTGCAATCATGCTGGGATCGACTAAGGCATTCATTTTCGCCACGATTCGCCCCGTTCCTCCAGCTTGACAATTGCTAATCTCTTGTTGGATTAGCCGCTCGAATGATTCACGACAATTAACAGGTGAAACTAATAATTTTCGATAAGCACGTTGTTGAGAATAACCAGTTAGATAATTGAAGACATCAGTGAGATCTGCGCCGAGTTCTGGGCAAGAGCTAAATAGACCAACATCGGTATATATTTTAGACGTTCTGGCATTATAGTTACCCGTACCAATATGTACATATCGGCGAATTTTTTCGTCTTCACGTCGCACAACTAATACTACCTTAGTATGTGTTTTTAGACCAATTAAACCATAGACAACATGTACGCCAGCCTGTTCTAATTTACGTGCCCAATTAATATTATTTTGCTCATCAAATCTAGCTTTTAGTTCAATTAATACCGAGACTTGCTTACCATTTTCGGCTGCTCTCATCAATGCTTTGAGTAAATTAGAATCTCCTGTGGTACGGTAGAGAGTCATTTTAATTGCTAAAACCTTCCCATCGTTTGCTGCACAGGTAATAAATTTTTCGACAGTATCACTAAATGAGTGATAGGGATGATGCACAAATAAATCTCTTTGGGCGATCAAACTGAAAAAATCTCCCCCATCTTCATTATTAGATCGCAGTCGGCGAAACGCTGCTGGAATTACTGGAGTCCAAACTGGATCTTTTAATTCAGGCACAGGTAGTGACAAAAAAGAGATCACATCCCCTAAGCCCACCATTCCATTGACTTCATAAATATCTTCAGGGGTGATTTCAAGTTCTTCCTGAAGCATCTGGCGAATCTGACTAGACATCACCGAAGCTACTTCAATTCTCACAACAGAGCCGCCTTTGCGCCGCTTCCGCAAGCCATCTTGGATGGCCAGAAGTAGATCGTAGGCATCATCTTCCGCAACACTAATATCAGCATTGCGCGTCACCCTAAAGGTGAAGCAGTCTTGAATATTCATCCCGGGAAACAAAGATTCTAAGTTATGGGCGATTAATTGTTCGAGGGGGATTCCTGTCCAGATTTGTTTTTTTTGTGATTCAGTTTGGAGTGGACTAGATCGATCGATCTCCTGCAAATGTGATGGTAGACAAATAAAGCGCGGTAGTACTTTAGGCACTTTTACTCTGGCAAATAGTTCCTCTCCCGTTTCTGGATGTTTGACAACTACGGCTAGATTTAAACTGAGATTGGAAATATAGGGAAATGGATGTCCCGGATCGACAGCTAAAGGTGTGAGAACTGGGAAAATTTGTTCTTCAAAATAGGTTTGTAAATAGTTTCGTTGTTCTTGATTGAGATCGAAGTAATCTAATAAGTAAATTCCGGCTCCTGCCATTGCCGAACGCAACACTTTTTCAAAATGTTCGTGTTGTCGATTCATCAGCAACTGTACCCGCTCACTCACCAACGTTAATTGCTGGTTAGGAGTCCGCCCATCAGGAGTCGCTTGAGTAACTCTAGCGTCAATTTGCTGTTTAATGGCGGCGATCCGCACCATAAAAAACTCATCGAGATTTGCGCTGAAAATTCCCATGAATTTTAGACGTTCGAGCAGCGGTGTCCGATCGTCCATCGCTTCAGATAATACTCGATCGTTAAACTCTAACCAACTCAATTCTCGACTCAAATAATATTGAGGATCAGTTAGATCTATTTCTGATGGATTTGCAGTTGTTTGCTTAGAAGAACTCATCTGAATTATAAATTATGAATGATTGAGTATCGATAGATTCAGCAATTTGGAAAATATTTAAAATACTTCCGATTCAATTCCCGCCCACCATTCGCCGAGCTTCATCATATCCTGGTGAATATCTTCCAGTCGCCGGATATATTCTTCTGGCGATAAATCGGCCTTCTCTTCAGCTAATTTCTGCAATCGTAGTTGCACTAATAACCATGATTTACCCATACCACCAGTTTGTTCGATATATTTAGCTAAATCTTTGCTATCCACTACTCACTATCCACTATTCACTAATATAATTTTTAGAGGTGTTAACTCACATCACATAAGGTAAATAAAATCAGTGACTGAAGCCCAACTTTCTACCCCGATCCTCTTACGCACCCCCTTATATGATAGTGCGATCGCCCTTGGTGCGAGAATGACGGCTTTTTCTGGATGGGAGATGCCAGTTCAGTTTAGCGGGCTGACAGCCGAACATGCGGCGATTCGCAGTAATGTCGGCATGTTTGACATTTCGCACATGGGCAAGTTTATCTTGCATGGTGAGGCGATCGAGCAACTCCAGACCTTAGTTCCTTCCGACTTGAGCCGTCTTCAGCCAGGTGAAGCTCAGTACACAGTCCTATTAAACCCTCAAGCTGGGATAATTGACGACATTATCGTCTATCAACAGGGAGAAGGATGTGTCGTAATTATCGTTAATGCAGGAACGAAGGATAAGGACAAGGATTGGTTATTAGCACATTTAGATGCTAGTCGAGTTGAGTTTCAAGATCTGTCGGCAAGCCAAGCTCTAATTGCCATCCAGGGACCAGAAACTCTGGCATATCTCCAACCATTAGTGGATACCGATTTGGCTAAAATAACGAATTTTGGTCATGCCAACGCAAATATTTTTAAAAACCCAGCGTTTATCGCCCGCACTGGTTACACTGGCGAAGATGGATTTGAAGTGATGGTTGCACCAGAAATCGCGATCGAACTTTGGGATCGACTGATCGCTGCTGGGGTGACTCCTTGCGGTTTAGGCGCACGAGACACCTTGCGCTTGGAAGCGGCGATGTGTTTGTATGGTCAAGATATTAACGACACGACTACGCCCCTTGAAGCTGGCTTAGGTTGGTTAGTACACCTAGATACCAAGGGCGATTTTATCGGGCGGGATGTTTTGGCACAACAAAAAGCCCAAGGAGTCAGTCGTAAATTAGTGGGGCTAAAGATGGATGGACGTTATATCGCTCGCCATGACTATCCGATCTCCATCGATGGTCAACCAGTAGGGCTGGTCACTAGTGGTACCATGTCGCCAACTTTATGTCAACCGATCGCCTTAGCCTATCTACCGACAGAGTTCGCTCAATTGGGGCAAGTCGTCGAAGTCGAAATTCGGGGCAAACTTCATCCCGCTACTGTCATCAAAAAACCATTCTATCGCAGCGATAAACGAGGATAGGGAATTGAGAATTAGGGGAAAGGGGAAAGTGGAAAGTGGAAAGTGAATAGTGAATCCGCTGTCCCTACTAGTCCCCCAGTCCCCCAGTCCCCAACTCCCATCTCTTAAGAATTCGATCGCAATCTCGCTGGCACATTTATGATATTTAGCTTTACAATAGGTAACAGTGAGGAACTTATCATCGTAAAGTATCCCACGTAACTGAACCCCAAACTAATAGCGGGTATCATCGTTGGCGCGTTGTCTCCTTGGAGTGAGCTATACTAATGGACTATATCGACAAGGTATTAGAAAAAATCAAAGAGTGGGCTGGCAAACTAATTGAAGCGTTGCTCGGTCCCGATGTGCAGACAGAATCAGAACTAATTCCAATTCCTGTGGACGATCGATCCCGTAGACTGAGGTAGTCAGAATACCAAAGCTATGATATTGAGCGATCTGACAACTCCTAGATTGAAGGTATTGGTGTTGCATGGTCCCAATCTTAACTTATTGGGATTGAGAGAGCCGGGAATTTACGGGGTCGCAACTCTTGCCGAAATCGACAGACAACTAGTCGAGTTGGGGAACAGCCTCAAGACCGAAGTTCAATCTTTTCAGTCCAATCAAGAAGGTCTGTTAGTTGACGCGATCCAGGGGGCGATCGATCAATATCAGGGAATATTGATTAACGCCGCAGCCTACACTCATACTAGTGTTGCCATTCGTGATGCGATTTCTGCTGTCCAAATCCCCACTGTCGAAGTTCATTTGAGCAACATTTACAAGCGCGAAGAATTTCGGCACCATTCCTATCTAGCACCAATCGTCGTCGGTCAAATTAGTGGCTTTGGTCCGCACAGTTATTATCTAGGTTTACAAGCACTAGTAACTTATCTGGAAAGATGATAATTCTAGCGTGGTTTACTGTCACTGGCAGATGCAGATCTGGGCAAAACAAATGAGAATGTACTGCCTTGATTTACGACACTCTCCACCCAAATTTGACCACCATGCCGGTGAATGATGCTCTGACAAATTGCTAATCCTAGTCCAGTACCTTCGCCATTGCGGGCATCAGAAACGTCCACCTGCTGAAATCTTTCAAAAATTACACTCAACTTGTCAGGGGGAATCCCCCGCCCGAAATCCTGCACTTGAAAGAGGATTTGTCCCGCTTGTTTATGAGAACTAAACCGGATCGCGCTACCACAGGGCGAAAATTTGATCGCATTGTTGAGGAGATTGGTAAAAGTCTGCACGATTCGATCACCATCGACCCACACCTGACCACCAGCACTACCCCAATCGATCGAAATCCCCGCCGCATCGGCGAGTGGTTGAATGATGTCAACGGCTTTTTCCATCAGATCGGTTGCAGTCCAGACAGCTTTGACCATGGAGATCGTACCAGATTCGATCCGCTCGATATCCAAAATATCATTCACTAGGCGCATTAATCGATCGGTACTATCGACGGCAATATCTAACAGCCTTTTTCCCTTCGGCGAGTGAGGATCGATTAAGCCCCCAGCTAACATCGAGAGCGAACCATAAATCGAAGTCAGGGGAGTACGCAGTTCATGACTGACAATGGCGACAAACTCATTTTTCATCCGTTCGACTTGATGGCGGTCAGTCACATCTAGTGCCAAAGAGAGCACCGATTCCATTCGACCTCGATCGTCCAATCGAGCAGAATTATACCACTCACACTCAATCATCTGACCATCGCGTCGATGACAACGACTGGTAGTAATATAACAAGATTCACTCACTAGTCGCTCCATTAACTTACTCACGAAGTCATTACAACTGCGGCGGTAAGGCATGGTATCTCCGAGATCAACATTCTCATTGATCAAAAAGTCCCATTCATGGGGCTGTTTTCCCAATACCTCATGGCTTTGCCAGCCAAATACCTTTTCAGCAGCACCAGACCATCGACTGACCCGGAAATCTCGATCCCATTCAATTACAGCCAGGGGAGAATTTTCAAAGTGGAAATTTAACCGATACAGCGCATCGCGTAAATTGTTCTCCGCCTGTTGACGTTTGTTCAGTTCGACTTGGAGTTGATGGTTCGCCGCTTGAAGGTCGCGAGTTCGTTCGATCACCCGCTGTTCTAATTCGATTTTTGCTTGGCGGAGGGCTACTTCCGTCCGTTTGCGCTCAATCGCATAACGGATCGAGCGCAATAATAAATTACCATCGAGTTGACCTTTGATCGAGTAATCCTGCGCTCCCTGTTGAACCGCAGTCAGGGCAAAGTTTTCGTCATCTGAGCCAGTCAAGACAATAATCGGAATGTCCGCAGCTTGAGGATAAAGATTGAGAAAAGAAGTTAGTCCTCGACTATCTGGGAGGGAAAGATCCAGCAAAATCACATCAAATTGAACTGGCGCACTCTGTGATAATTGGTGAATGGCAGCAGCTAAGGTAATCGCTGGGGTAATCTGAAAGCGGATACTCGGAACTTCGCGGAGGATTTCCTGTAGCAACCGGATATCCCCAGGATTGTCTTCAACAAGTAAAATGTTGATAACGGTAGTAATCAAGTTGCTGCACTCCAATTGTAGGGGGTAGAAGAGAGGTGAAGCAGAGGTGTGTGGTTAAACTTGGCTTATTCCAATCAGTTAGGCGCAATCTGATGGTAACTCAACGATAGTGAACCAAAAGTCTTCGATCGATTGGATAATATGCACAAACCGATCGAAGTCGAGCGGTTTAGTGATGTAGCAGTTGGCGTGGAGAGCGTAAGCTTTGAGAATATCCTCCTGGGCTTGGGAAGTTGTCAGCACAACAACCGGAATTCTTTGTAGCTGAGGATCTGCTTTAATCTCAATCAAGACTTCTCGCCCATCTTTGCGGGGCAGATTCCAATCCAGCAAAATTAGATCGGGGGGCACAGCTTGGGGATACGCACCCCGGCGATAGAGAAAATCCATCGCTTCGACACCATCAGCCACCACACTTAGATTAACATTGATCTCCCGATCGGCTAAAGCAATCCGGGTTAGGTTAACATCACCCGGATTATCTTCGACGAGCAGAATTTCAACAGGGCGACTAGTTACTGGCATGTTTAGGCTGAAGTACTATATATGCCAGGTATTATAAAGTAAAACACAGAACCGCGACTAGGCTCAGACTCAACCCAAATCTGACCACCATGACGTTCGACAATTTTCTTGCAGATGGCTAATCCAATGCCAGTTCCCGGATAGGTCGCACGGGAATGCAATCTTTGGAAAATTACAAAAATCCGATCGAGATATTGAGCCTCAATGCCAATTCCATTGTCAGCAACGGCGAATCGCCAAGCAGATGGCGGACTGGCAAAATCGCTAGCTAGTAATAATGGCGAACCAAGTCTATCTACCTGTTGGACACTAATATGAATTTGTGGTGGTCGATCTCGACAAAATTTAAGGCCATTGGCAATCAGATTTTGGAATAACTGAGTCAACTGAGGGCGATCTCCCTGAACTTCTGGTAGCGGATCGCTAGTAATCTTTGCCCCACTCTCCTGGACGGCAATTTTGAGGTTGGTCAGAGCATCTTGGAGGGCAAGATTGCAGTTGACAGAAGTAAAAGGTTTGCCCCGACTGCTGAGGCGCGCATAGTCTAACAGTGCCTGAATTAAGGCTTGCATTCTCAAGGCACCATCTACAGCATACTCAATAAATTCATCAGCATCCCGATCGAGTTTACCCTGATAACGGCGTTCGAGTAATTGAAGATAACTCGTGACCATCCGCAGGGGTTCTTGCAAATCATGGGAGGCAATATAAGCAAACTGTTCTAATTCAGCATTGGATCTGGCTAGTTCTTGGCGTTGTTGACGTTCTTGCTCTAGCAATTGAGCTTGAGTTAGGGCAATCCCAATTTGGTTGCTCAGTTGACTAATGAGGGCGATTTCACTGGGTAGCCAGACTCGCGGTGCTTGACAGTGATGGATGATCAGTACTCCCCACAACCGATCTCGCAGGAGAATTGGTACGATCACACATGCCTGGACATCGAATTGTTGCAGAAACTCCACATAACAGGGGTGAAATCCCGCCTGAGTAATGTCGGCGACACTATGGACATGTCCCTGCTGATATCGATGCTGGTAACTCAGATCGAAGCAAGGGTCGGAAATATCACTGCCGATCACGCTGGGATAACCCGCTAACACTTGTTCCTTAACTACTGTACCTCGACCATCTGCATCAAAGCGAAAAATTAACACGCGATCGACTTGCAATAGTTTTTGCACTTCTTCGACAGCAGTTTGCCAAATCTCCTCTAATTGTAACGATTGACGAATCTTGTGGGAAATTTCCGCAGACAACCTGGCTTGTTGCCGCAGGCGCAGCCGATCGCTAATATCGATTAAGGTACAACGGCTAATCAGATCATTGCCTTCAACATCCTTAACGGTGATAATTGTTGCACTCACAGGTAAAATCTGACCATCCTTGCGGATCATCTGAAACTCCAGATCCCGAATCCACCCCTGTGATTTGACTAAGGGGAAGTATTTCTCAAATATTTGCCGGCTGTCCGGGGTAAGTAAATCGGCAAAACTCTTCTGCCCGATAATTTCAGTTTCTTCATACCCTAACATCTGAAGTTCAGTCCGGTTGATGCGGACAAATTTTCCCGATCGATCGAGAGAATGATAACCACACGGTGCATTGTGATAGAGTTCTTCAAACTCAGTCACATAATCGCGTAAAGTTGATTCTGCCTGTTGGTGTTTAGTCAAATCCCGCTGAACTAATTGATAGAGAATTGCCAGTAGCAGCAAATCCAGTAACCCCGATATACTCAAACTCAATCGAGCAAAAGTTAGACTTTCCCGGGCATTAGCTTGATGTCGATCGAGGATAATTCGTTCAGATCGATCGAAATTACCGACAAGTTGCTGGAGTTGCTTAATCGTCGCCTGTCGCTTGTTGGACAACTCCAGTTGTCGCTCTGCGGTGATAGGGCGAGAATATAATTGAGACGTATTTTCCACTAGTACCATCAGGCACTGCTCTACCTGGTCGCCAAACGGCACTAGCTGCTCTAAGTATGGTTGTGGTTGAGTTGTCGCGAGATTTTGTAATAGCTTGACCTGATGCCGAATTTGACTGATATTCAACCGATTTACTCGTAAGTAACTGGGATTATTCGTCAATACATATTCCCGTTGATGTAACTCAGTATCTTTGACAGCTAGTGATATATTTGCCAGAATGCCCAGCACCTGATTACTGTGCGCTTGCAGTCGATCGGCTTGGACGATTTTGGTGATATTGTGATAGGCTGTCCAAATATTGATTACCAGCAGGGAAAATGTAGCGGTAAAGCCAATTAGTACACTAGTTGATGTGAGGGTTTTCATCCACTGGATTAAAAGTCAAAATCAGCCACAACAAGAGCGAGAGTTCGATCGCCCTATCCCAACCCAGCAACGTTGAGAATCGACATTCGCGTCCAGACAGACTGCTGACGATAAGTTGCACTGACCTGGGCTTGACAAGTGAGATAGAAAATATAATCAGCCAAGACCATATTCTCATCTGCGCCTAGCAAATTGTCAATCATCCCGCGACAGGCACTTGGATACTCTGGGGTAAACTTGCCAGCTAATAGCCCATCGATCGCTTGGCGAATTTCTGGATAATATTTGTAATAATTGTATGGGTCGTAGCCATACTCTTTAAATAGAGAGATTTCGGGAATTGCCAACCCAAAGTAGAAATAATTCTCGGCTCCCACAGCTTGCTGAACGATTTGATTGCCCTGACCCAAACTACCGATCGATAGTACTCCATTAGCCGCAAATTTGAACTTACTCAGATCGAGATCTTCCAGTTCTGCCATGGCGATTTGCTCTGTCAAGTCGGCAGCCGAGTAGAGTTGCTCGCGTAGTTCCGTTGCCTGGGATACATAAACCACCTGTAATCGCCCATTGACATCCGGATCGGTGGCTAACAGCTTTGCCAGTGATTTAATTAACAGTAAAATAACTCGATCTTCCTGACTCCCACCAGTGACAGAATCAGCACTCCCCGCATCACCAAAAATAAAAGTACGTGGCACCAGATCGAGATCGGGATTTGCCTTAATCCGATTAAATAAAGTAATGATGTGCAAAATATTTAACAGTTGTCGCTGTTTACTAGCGATCGGCTGAAGTTGAAGATCAAATAGGGAGTTGACATCGATTTCGATCCCTTGCAAGCGGTACAGATGACGAGCGAGAGCTTGCTTATTTGCTCGTTTAACTTGCTGCCAGCGGGATTGAAAGAAGGGACGATCGGCAATTGGTGCTAACTGCTGGAGATCTTCTGCATGAGTGATCCAGCGATCGCCGATCGTTTCACTCACTAGGTGCCCCAAGCGGGGATTGTTGTTGGTTAGCCAATGGCGGGGATTGAGTCCGTCATCAGCACTCTTGGTTTCTGCGCCACCAGGAATGATCGTCAGCCGATCCTGAGCGGTTCCACGTCGCTCAAATAACCAGGAGTAGGGTTCGCTCTCGATTGATCGCTGCCAAGAATGGAGGCGTAAAGGTTTGGCAGCACTAATCTGACGACTACCCGCAGATAGTTTTCGAGGAATTTCAGCAAGAGCAGCCTGTGCAGTTTGGAATAGAAGTGCGCGGAAACCGCTTTGAGAATTAATACGTTCGATCATGTTTAGATTCCTCGGTATTGTCATCATCAACAGAGAATTTGGGCTGTTCCATTGGCGGAACAGTCTTGATGAATAACTTGTCCACTCAACAACTACTTGAGTGAAAGCATACCGAAAAGTTTTGAGGAACTTGTGAGGACGATCGGCAAAATTTGAAATTAGTGGCGGCTAGATAGTCAATGGTGAATAGTCGATCCTCGCTAGTGAATTTAGTTGTGTTCTCGATCGCCGATATGGAAATTCATTGCCGATTTCCCCCAAGCAGGTACACTGGAGACAGTATTTAGTCGATCTCAGTATCTTTCTTCGTCCTTCATTCTTGGTTTCATGTCTCCAACTGCGGAATTATTGCTGGTTTTTGTGCTGATCTTGATCAATGGCGTATTTGTAATGTCGGAGATGGCGATTGTTTCAGTCCGAAAAATCAGATTGCAACAATTGGCAAATCAAGGAGATCGCCGCGCAAGACTCGCGCTAGATTTAGCACAAGCCCCAAACCGGTTCCTCCCGACAGTTCAAGTCGGGATTACCCTGATGGCGATTTTGTCAGGTGCTAGAGGAGAAAGTTCAATTTCCAAAATCCTGACCCCATTGCTAGATGCTTGGTTGCCGCTTCAGTATAGTGAACCAATTGCCTCGATTGTGGCGATCGCGGTGATTACTTATCTAACCATCGTGATTGGTGAATTAGTTCCCAAACAAATCGCCTTAAACAGTCCTGAAAAAATCGCCAGATTGTTGGCAGGATCGATCGATCTGATGGCTCAATTATCGGTGCCGATTACCTTTATTTTGACCAGATCTACCAGTTTTGTTGTCAAAATTTTGGGGATTAAACCTTCGGATGGCCCAGAGGTAACGGAAGAAGAGATCAAAGTGATGATCGAACAGGGTACAGAGACGGGGATGTTTGAGGAGTCCGAGCAGGATATGGTAGAAGGAGTCTTGCGGTTGGGAGATCGCAAAGTCGGTGCCTTGATGACTCCGCGTCCAGAGATTGCCTGGATCGACATCGAGGATTCGATCTCGACTACGCGCAGCAAAATCATGGACAGTGGTTATTCTCGATTGCCAGTTTGTGAGGGGGAACTCGATCGCGTGTTGGGAGTCGTCCATGTGGCCGATTTACTTGCTCAAATCCTCAGAGGGGAGGAACTAAATTTGGCCAACTGTTTATCCCGTCAACCGCTGTTTATCCCCGAAAGTACACGGGGATTAAAAGTGTTAGAACAATTCAAAAAATTTGGTACTCATATTGCAATGGTAGTCGATGAGTATGGTGTGATTCAAGGCTTAGTCACCATGCACGATCTACTTGAAGAGATTGTGGGCGATATTACTGATATTGACGAACCAGAAGAACCACAAATTATCGAGCGCGAAGATGGTTCGTGGTTATTGGATGGAATGCTCTCGATCGAAGAATTTCTCGAACAGTTTGACCTGCCTGAAGATGCAATCGAGCGGGGTAACTATCACACCCTGGGTGGATTTACGATCATGCAGTTGGGCAAGATTCCCACTTCTGGTGAATTTTTTGAATGGCGACATTTGCGGCTAGAAGTTGTGGATATGGATGGAAAAAGGGTCGATAAGGTGTTAGTAGAATTACAGGAAGTGCTAGAAAATTCAGGGGGAATCTAAATTCGATCGATTATTTTCTGCTGATTCTAATCGGTTAAAATCTTGTTCGAGGATATCTGTTTCGGTAGTATAGATAATATCTCGATCGGTAATTTTGTGCTGTTTAGCAAACTGTTTAGCATAATCTAATTTAGCTTGAATTAATTCTGCTTGTTGTTGGATTAATTGAACTTGCTGCTGACGATAAAAATTGCGTTTTTTGACCTGACGATCTTGATGTTTGACCCAAAAGTAACGACCGGCGGGAATCACCACTAACCCAACACCATAAATCGCCAGGATTACCAAAATTCCACTGATTAAACTGCTGGCAGTGCCGCCTAGCATCATTGCCAAGATCGCAATACCAACTATATTACCAACCCCTAACGCGATCGCCCAATTAGTTTGCGTCGGCGTAGCTTTGGTAAATTTCCATTTCCGTTCGCGCAATATTTGGGGAACGCGAATAGATTGTCCTGGGGCATCTTTGACTGTAGTTTGGAGATCGGGAAAATAGTATACTAATTGTCCAGTGGGACTAACTTCGGGAATACCATTAAACTTGGTCAATACAGGCAACATATAGTTTTCATATTCGCGCTCAAATCCCCGCCCTAAATCATCTAAATATGGGGCAATTTGTTCGCCAATTACCGCGCCTTGTTGCCGATGAATCAGATTACCAATATAACTCCAGCGTCTCTGTTCGAGATCTGCATTGGGATTGCCATCACCAAACAACACTGAAAATACTGCTTCAAGAAAATTGAGCGGTTTCCGTTGAGTTTTGGCGCGAATTGGCGACTTCTGTTGTTTGTGAGATAATGGGGCCGTAGTAGTTGTCAGCGGCGGCGGAGAACTATTCCCCCAACTAAAAATATTTAACACACAATCACCACTACCAGCGCAATCGCCACAGTCACCACCATTGCTATCGCTAAATATTGCTGCCAGTGTAATCGCCAAAATCGTCAAATACACCACACTAATCGAAGCAATTAATAATATGCCAAACGAAATCTTAATCAGATAGAATACTACTGTCCAGATCCTCGCGATCCACTCTTGAAATTGTAATCGGACATACTTACGGATTAATACTTGGCGAAAATCTCGGGGTAAGGCATAAATTACCTCCCCAGTATCTGTAACGGCTAGATTCCCGCCTGTTTCACTAGTTAAAGCTAGCAATCCAGAGCGAGCTTCCTCTAAATGAAGGCCAATATGGGTAGCCACATCTCCACACGTGACTCGATAACCAAGCTGTTCCACTGCCGTCATCAGTTGAGGATTGGGAGTCATAACTACTCATGTGTGGATATCTATCTGCTACTTATATTGTAAGAGTGAATCGAGGATCGGGTATGGGAGATAGAAATTATCAGTTGCAAAGTCCGATGAATATTAGTGCAGACAGATTACTAGCGAGTTATCATTACGAGCTACCAGAGACCTCAATCGCTCAGACTCCAGTAGTACCACGCGATCGATCCAGATTGCTAGTCGTCGAACAGGGGGACACTCATCAGCATCGTTACTTCCATGAGATGAGTGAGTTGCTCTCACCAGGCGACTTACTCGTCTTTAATAATACCCGCGTCATTCCCGCTCGGATTTATGGCTACAAAACCACTGGCACGCCTGTGGAAATTCTCCTGATCTCCGAACATCAACACAATTGCTGGTTAGCACTCGTCAAGCCAGGGCGTAAACTCAAAATCGGTACTCAAATCATTTTTCCCGCTCGTCATAGTGAGGGCAAAATTCAGCAGATGACCGCAACAGTCATCGCCAGAGACGAAGCAACAGGTGGTAGATTTCTCGAATTTGATTTACCCGAGCAAATACCCCTACTCACGGTGCTGGAGGACTTTGGCGAACTACCTTTACCACCCTATATTAACGCTACGCACTCTACGCCCGAACAATATCAAACTGTATATGCAAAAGTGCCTGGAGCGATCGCCGCGCCGACAGCCGGACTACATTTTACACCGGAATTACTCGACAGATTGGCCAATCTGGGCATTAATCAAGCCCATGTCACTTTGCATGTGGGCGTAGGTACTTTTCGCCCTGTCGAAGTTGAAGATATTACTACTCATCAGATGCACCATGAATGGCTGGAGATATCTCCAGAGACAATTGCTCTGATCCAAGCCACCAAAGCCTCAGGCGGCAAAGTATACGCCGTTGGGACTACCGCAGTCCGCGCCCTGGAAACAGCCGCTAGTGGGGGCAATTTGCAGCCTTACAGGGGAGATACGAATATCTTTATCTATCCCGGCTATGAATGGCGCGTAGTTGACGGCTTAATCACTAATTTTCACCTACCCGGATCGAGTCTGATGATGTTAGTCAGTGCGGCGATCGGTCGTCAACGATTATTAGATTTATACCAGATTGCGATCGAGCATAACTATCGTTTCTACTCATTCGGCGATGCAATGTTAATTATGCCTTGGAAACAATTGTGACTTGACTATTACAAGTAAAAGTTTTAAATATTCTTATTTAGCAGCATTGAATACTAGAAAGCCACCCAGCGCAATCCCAATAAAATTGGGCAGCCAACCAGCCAGAAACGGTGAAATAATTTCTGCTTGTCCCAAAGCTCCAAACACAAACATCATCAAATAATAACCGAAAATCAATAACACACTCACCCCAAAACTTGTTGCCTTGCCCGTCCGTTGTGGACGTACACCCATGGCTGCACCCATTAAACTAAAGACAATACATACAAAGGGAAATGCCAATTTTCGTTGGATTGTGACAGCGACTGAGAGAATTTTTTTCTTATCACCGCTGAGTCGAATTCGATCGAGATAATCCATCGATTCACCGACACTCATATCATCAGGATTTTTATCTGGTGCGGCTAATTCAAATGGTGATTTGGGTAATTGTAACTGTTGATGTTGAAAGGTAATAATATTGCGATAGGAAGCATTCGGCGAAACTAAATAAATTGTCCCGTTAGAAAAATCCCAGGTATTATTTTTATTATTCCAGACGGCCGACTGAGAATTGAGAATTTGACTCAAACCTTTATCTTGCTGAGATCGATCCAAAATTGTCAGACCAGTCATTGTTTTACCATCAAATTTCTCGGCATAAAACAATCTGACTAATACCTGTTCTTTCTTGCCATTACGCTCAACTTCTTGATATTCAGGGTAGATAATATTGTCTTGTTTAAATGCGGGCTTATCTTCTTTGAGTGCATTAGAGAGGGTAGTCGTTGCCTGCTGGCTGGCTGCGGGAACTAACAATTCATTAAATAAGAAGGTAATTCCCGTCACGATCGTACTCAAGATCAATGCAGGTAAAATCAAACGATAGACACTAATTCCACAGCTACGAAACGCAATAATTTCACTATCACCAGAAAGTCTGCTATAGGTCATCATCCCCGATAGTAAGATCGACATCGGAAATGAATAGACGATAAATTGAGGCATTTTTAGGGCCATAACTTCGATCGCTACTGTTAGAGGTAATCCGGCTTCAGCAACCTGACGGACTAGATCGAACAAACTTCCAACTGCCAAAATAATCGAAGAGAATGCCCCAACTCCAAACAAAAATGGCATCAATAATTGAACGATAATATATCGATCCATTACTGAAATACCTGGTAAGAAAATCTGTGAAAAATTTGTTTTGCCCACAACCTCGAAACAATTATAAATTACAAATCATAAATTATTGACATACTTTAAAAGTGAAAATTACTTCCTAAGTAGTATTGACGCACCAAGGGATTACTGTACATTTCTTCAGTACTGCCCGATGCTAACACTTGACCTTCGCGCATAATATAGGCTCGATCGGTAATTGCCAAAGTTTCCCGCACATTATGATCCGTAATCAAGATACCCATATTTCGATCGCGTAATTTGGCAATAATCTTCTGAATTTCTGACACCGCAATCGGATCTACCCCCGCAAACGGTTCATCTAAGAACAAAAATTTAGGCCCATTCACACCCGCAGCTAGGGAACGGGCTAGTTCTGTTCGTCGCCGTTCGCCTCCAGACACCTGATTTCCCAAAGTATGTACCACTTTTTCCAGGCTAAATTCTGTAATCAAATCGTGGATTTTCTGATTCCACATCCGGCGCGGTACCTTAGTTTGTTCCATCACGAGGAGAATATTTTCAACTACCGTTAAACCACGAAAAATACTCGCCTCCTGAGCTAGATAACCAATACCTAACCGCGCTCGTTGATGGATAGAGAGGCTGGTAATATCGAGATCATCCAACCAGACTGTCCCCTGATTAGGCTTCTCTAGTCCTGTGGCAATATAAAATGTGGTCGTTTTACCAGCACCATTAGGTCCTAGTAAACCAACAATCTCACCTTGTGATACTGATAGACTAACACTGTTGACAATATTCCGCTTCCCGTAGGATTTATGGATGTTTTCGAGGATGATCTTCACGGGTTAGGGAGTTGGGATTTGGGGTTTGCTAAGTGTTCACTGTCAACTGCTTGCCCTGAGCTTGTCGAAGGGTCAACTGTTCACTATTCACTGTTTACTAGTCTTTTCTGGCACAACATAGATAGACTGGACTGGAGTACCTGGCTTTTGTCTGGCGATAAATCGTCCCTCATCAATGAGGTAGGTAATCGTGTCACCTTGGAGACTGCTACCATCTTGAACGACTAGCACATTGCCAGATAGAACTATTTGCTTTGCTTTGATATTGTATTGAGCCATATTTGCTCGTGCTTGGAGTTTCTTGTCAGGATAGCTCAGTCGGACATCCCCGCGCGCCGTGACAGTTTCTGTTTTGGTGTTAGCTTCTTGGACATTAGACTGAATCACTACCCCTCTACCACCTTGATCTGGCAAAATGTAGTTGCTCCGAACTTGTTGTTTGGCTTTAGGATTGGCGAGAAATCTTCCTTCATCAATTAAATAAGTTATACTCTCACCTTCTAAGGTATTACCATTCTGGTTGATGATAACATTCCCTGTTAGCACAATCCGTTTCTGTTTGACATAGTACTGAGCCAGATTTGCACTAGCTTGAAGTTTCCGACTAGGATAATTGAGTCGAACATTACCCCTAGCTGTGACTACTTCCGTCTTAGAATTTGCTTCTTGAATGTCTGCTTGAATTAATAGCCCTTGTGCATTAGTTTGTGAGGACTGGGCAATTCGAGTCGCCTGTTTTGGTGTTGGTTTTGCAGTTTTGACTGCTGGCATTACCTTTGCGGGTGATTGCTTGATAGATCTGACTAGTGTGGCTTGTGTGGGTGAGACAATGAAGCTACCAAACAAGATGAATGGCAACAGCAGCATCCATCTCCACGGCAAATAGCGATCGATGGTGTGAGTTTGGCGTTGCATGTTTTAAATCTTACTGGATTTGACAACCCAGATCGTAAGGATGGGAAAATTGGGTGAACTAATCTATTGCAATTGAGTTCTCAGATGATTGACGCGACTGGTTTGGGATAAGTTTCACGACATTATTCCACCACCTTGAGGATCGGAAACAACGTTTTATCCCGATCTAATTGGGCACAGAAATCGACTACGCTATCAGGATCGAATGAATTATCTGCTCGCACCATTTTTTGCAAGTTTTGTAACAGGTGATGGCTATCTTCGATCAGTTGAGTTACATCAATTCCCCCATAAACTGGCTGATAATAGCGCAACCGCCCCATCCCTTCCCCTAGTAAAATTGCCGCGCCTTTCAAATTGTGATTTTGGAGGTGATAGCAACCAACGGCAATTTGTAGCACACCTTGATAGAATTTCTTGTCTGGGTCAACAGATTCCATCCAAACAGCTTCTAGGGTATCATGACAGGCATAATACTCTCTTTGATTAAATTCAATAATACCCTGTAACCACATCTCCTGATCCCCCTATTCCCTACCTTCTACCCTCTACCCTCTAACCCATGACTCATTCTACAGACATTCCTACCCTAGTTCGTTGGATGGCCGGAGATTTTAGTAATCAAGCTCAAGCTTTTGAAAATCCGCCATTATTCGCCCATATTCGGGTGTGTATGCGTCCACTCCCGTTTGATTTATTGGATGGTGTGGGATTATTTCTCGAACAGGCTTATGATTTTATGCTCCATAATCCTTATCGTTTACGAGTGCTAAAATTTGGGGTTGTGAACGAACGGATCGAAATCGAACACTATACAATCGAACCGGAAAATGAATTTTATGGAGCAGCGCGGAAACCAGAATTACTCCAGCAACTCACCCGCGATCACCTCATCAAAATGCCCGGTTGTACGATGATTACCGAGTGGACGGGGAGCAAATTTAAGGGCTACGTTGAACCGGGCAAGGGCTGTAAGGTTGTGCGAAATGGGAAAAACACTTATTTAGACAATTCCTTTGAAATTGAACCGCAGAAGCTAATTAGCCTCGATCGCGGTCGCGATATTGACACTGATGAACATGTTTGGGGTTCGATCGCTGGCCCATTTGATTTTACTCAGACGGTGAGTTTTGCTGATGAGGTAGAACTGGGAAATGATCGCTAGATCAGTGGGGGTATTTGTCCTGCGAGATCGGCTCGGATTTCTAGCCAAAACTTAACTATATATTTGCATTTCCCGATCCTAGATTGTGTAACGATCTAGGTAAAACCACTTATCGATCTGAGATGCGTACCGCAAGATCCAGTCGATCGAGCGTAATGGTTGAGAACGTCACGGAACTGTTATTAAAGTTAGAATTATGAGTAGTAAGAGGATCTTGGTGGTGGATAACGAAGCGTATATCCAAGAAGTTGCTCAGATTTGCCTGGAAACCATCGCTGGCTGGCAAGTGCTGCTAGCTGGATCGGGGCTGGAAGCAATTAACACTGCCGAGCGCGAACAACCAGATGCAATTTTATTGGATGTGATGATGCCAGATATGGATGGCTTAACTACTTTTAGTCAACTTCAAGCCAATCCGGTAACTCGATCGATTCCAGTGATTTTACTGACGGCGAAAGTTCAATCTGCCGATCGCCAAAAATATGCCGCACTCGGCATCAAGTCAGCAATTTCCAAGCCATTTAGCCCGATGGATTTAGCCCAAGAAATTGCAACAGTCTTAGACTGGAAGTTTGAGGTGGTTAAGTCTTAGGAATTTAGTTCTTTGTCCCCCCATCCACCTATCCCCCTAGAATCAATGAAAATTTTAGTAGTTGAAGACGATCTAGCAGTGGCTGAGGCAGTCAAACATACCCTCGATTGCCATAATTATGTAGTCGAGATCGCCAATGACGGGGAAGCGGGATTAGCTTTGATTGAAGCATTTGATTATGACCTGCTCTTATTAGATGTATTACTGCCCAAACTTGATGGCATTAGCCTCTGCCAACATATTCGATCGCATGGTTATACAATGCCGATTCTGTTGTTGACTAGTCGAGATAGTAATCACGATCGCGCAGTTGGTTTAGATGCTGGCGCAGATGATTATGTCGTTAAACCCTTCGATCCAGAAGAACTTTCTGCCCGGATTCGCGCTCTGCTGCGGCGAGGGAGTGATACTAACTTACCGATTTTAACCTGGGAACATCTCACCCTCGATCCGCGCAATTGTGAGGTAACATACGATCGGCAGATGCTTACCCTCACGCCCAAAGAATATGCCTTACTCGAACTATTTCTCCGCCACAATCGACGGGTATTCAGTTGTGGATCGATCTTGGAACATCTCTGGACTTATCAAGATGCGCCCAGCGAAGAAGCAGTCCGCACCCATATTAAAGGATTAAGACAAAAACTCAAGGCAGTTGGCGCACCCACCAATCTGATCGAAACCGTCTATGGGATTGGCTATCGACTAAAATCCCGCACCCAGCCGATTACCCCAACAACAAATACTGCGTCAAATACACCGCAACTGCTCCTGGATATTTGGTATCGACATCGCGACCAAATGATCGAGCGAGTAGGCAAGATCGAGCAGGTCATCTCTGCACTCAAAACCCAATCCTTGAGCACGGAAACTCGCCTCCAGGCATGGCAGTCAGCCCATACACTGGCAGGGGCATTGGGTACATTTGGACTACCAATTGGTTCGGCAGCAGCCAAGAAAATTGAATTATTATTGGAAGGAGATCTGGATATTACACCAGCCAATATTCCCCAGTTGCAAGCAGGGGTAGATGAGTTGCATCGGGAGATCGAGAGCAAAGTAGAGGAAAATCCTTTGCCAGCATCGATTCCAACCAATGAGTCTATAAATTTAACAAAAATACTGGCGATCGTCCAAGATGCCGTTTTAGCCTCATCCTTGCGGTCTACTAACACAGATAAATTTGAGATTGAAATCGTCACTGAATTAAGTAATAGCCAATTAGTCCAACCACCATCGGCGATTATTATCGACTTCGACTGCTTTCCCCGGATCGCTGATGGGTTCACCGCCTTAGATGAGTTGGCGCGGGACTATCCAGCAATCCCCATGATGGTTTTGAGTCAACCGAATGGGTCGCTCGATCTGCGGATCGAAGTTGCCCGCAGAGGTGGACGGATGTTTCTCTCCAAACCTGTAACCGCCAGCCAAATATTACTAGCTGTCGATCGAGTGATCGATGCCGCTTGCACCAGTCAAGCCAAAGTATTGATCGTTGATGACGATCTGGCCATGTTAGAAGGATTAGCCTGTTTATTGTCGCCCTGTGGAATGACCGTCACCACCCTAGCCGAGCCGAGTCAATTTTGGGAAACATTGGAAGCTTGCGTTCCCGATTTATTAATTCTCGATTTAGATATGCCCACCCATAATGGGATCGAACTCTGTCAAGCTGTCCGCACCGATCCGCGCTGGGCAACTTTGCCGATTATGTTTCTGACTGGACACACCGCAGCATTGGCAATCGATCGCGTTTTTGCCGCTGGTGCAGATGATTTTGCCACTAAACCGATTTTTGGATCTGCCCTTGTTACCCGCATTATCAATCGGCTCGAACGCAGTGGACTCAAACGCTGGATCGAGCCAGATCCTCTAGTCACCCAGCCAAATAGCCGTAAAATTTCTATTGAAAATTAAAATTTTAACGATCTCTGTCACATCTTGATGGACGCGATTTGATTGTCTTGAGCTATAATTAGGTAATAAAAAATACAAGCCGTATAAGTATTAACGCGGATAGTTATTAATAGGTTATTCCTGTTAAGAAATATTGAGCACGGACTTACAGGCGATCGATGCCCCGATTTCACTAGCTGAGTTAGAACCTTGCTAGCAACTTATTTACGCATTCGTCTGAATTTGCGTTATCACTTCGGGAGATAGATCGTGTCTAAATATACCTTGCTCAATCAAGTCCAAATCACTATCCAGGCACCAGCATCGCTAACAAATCTAGCAGATTGGCAAGTACGCGCCGAAGTTCAAAGTTTAGCCACCGATGGACAGTATAAGTCTCAAGCACAGATTCTCAGTCAGGGCACCGGGACGATTACCGCCGAAACTTATCTAGTCACCGATGCGCTGAACAACCAAGCATTTTTAGCAACGACGATTAGTGATGTTGATGGTCTGAGTAAAACTTTCACTCAGTCTTTAGATCGAAGTCATCAACAGATTTCAACTTTAGCACCACTAACTATCTATGCCGCACTCGATCGAATTAACATCGCCGTCCAGGCACCGGATAGCCTTACTCAGCTTGATGGCTGGACAATTACCACTGAAGTTAATAATCTGATTACTGACGGACAGAGTAAAGCAACAGCTTATGTCCTCAGCAATGGAGCAGGGACAATCGACGCACAGACTTATCTAATTACAGATCGCCAAACTGGTACAATCGCCGCAAGTTATGCCGTTGGGGATACGACAGGTACTAGTCAAGTTATCAGTGAATCGATCTCTAGTTTAACTGGTTCTATCCCTGATGCTGTCACTCGATCGCTGACAGGTATTTTGCCACAACAACCACTTAACTTAATTTTTGCACCCGATCGTGCAGACAAACGATGCCAACGCCTAACTGCTGGCACACAAAGTAACGATTTCATCTCAGGCAGCAATCGAGCCGATATCTTGACTGGTGGTGCGGGGAATGACTTTCTCTACGGTTTTGATGGTCATGACACACTATCTGGCGGTTTGGGCAATGATATCCTCAATGGTGGTAGAGGGCGTGACATCCTCACTGGCTATGGGGGCAAAGGTGACAGCGATCTACTAATTGGTGGTGCGGGCGCAGATGTGTTCGGATTAGGGAAAAGGTTGCAGATTTACTATACTGGGGATGGTTACGCAACAATCGCTGATTTTAACACCGTTGAGGGCGATCGAATTAGGTTATCTGGTCAGTATTGTGACTATATATTTACCCTCGGCGATCTAACTGGCATCGGTGAGCCGACGACAGCCACTAGCCAGGATCTAGTTATTCGGCTCAAATCTACCAATGATGCGATCGCTGTAGTTCAAAACGTCACAACCCTCAATCGAGGTGATTTGATCTTTTGCTAGGATCACTTCAGGCTGCATCTCTACCCAAACCCAAAAGTGCCATGAAGATCGAGATATTTATCCAGCGATCGTTGTCGATTTCGGGTCTGTTGATTGGGCTGAATATTGCTCAATCGATCGGCTTTTGTGCTGTCGCAGGAGCTATTCCACGTCCAGCCAAGACTAGAATTGAATCCCGCCAGGTTAGACCAAAACCACAACCTCTAGATGGTCGGAAACTGCAAAAATCGTTAGATAGTCATAATTTTGTTGATGTAATTCGACAAGTAGAATTGGGCTGGCAATATCAATATGAAGCTTATTATCAAGGCAAATTAAAATCAGAATATTTAGAATTACCAGAAATTCAACAACAACTAGCCAAGACTAATCGATCGACCAAATCCAACTCAGCATTACTTTATGCCGTACCGCGTCCAGATGGCTTACATCTAATTTTAGTATCGGCAACGGGATCTCCGTTTCATCAAGTAGTCAGATCCGCCAATGCTCAAACTCTCCCTCAAGCGATCGCCAATTTCCGCCGAAATATTGTCAATCCCCAAACTAATCCCGCCGAATATTTACCACCAGCACAACAACTCGATCGCTGGTTAATTCAGCCCATTGCCGCCGAATTGAAAGCGCGGAAAATCGATACAATTTTATTTTGTTTGGGCACGGGGTTGCGGGGATTACCATTAGCAGCAATCCACGATGGGCGGCAGTTTTTAGTCGAACGCTATAACTTAACGATTATTCCCGCATTTAACCTATTAGAGCGTAAATCGACTAGCTTAAAGGGTTTGCAGGTATTAGCCATGGGTGCTGATCAATTCACCGATCTGGCTAATTTACCAGCAGTGCCTGTAGAGTTGGCCACGATTACCCAGCCAGGATTTTGGCGGGGACAAGTATTTTTAAATGAGGCATTTACCTTCAAGCAATTTCAGCAGGCTCGATCGCAGACTCCTTACGGGATCGTTCATTTAGCCACTCATGCGGATATTTCTGCCAAATCGGTGAAAGATTCTTATATTCAGTTTTGGGATCGACGCTTGCAATTAGATCGAGTTCGCGATTTGCGTTTGGATCGGCCGGCGGTGCAGTTGCTGGTGCTGAGTGCCTGCCGGACAGCATTGGGCACACCAAATGCCGAATTAGGGTTTGCTGGACTGGCGGTACAATCGGGGGCGAAGTCAGTATTAGCGAGTCTCTGGGCAGTGGATGATATTGGCACGGTGGTGCTGATGTCTGATTTTTATCAACAGTTGAAAATCGCGCCGCTGCGATCGAATGCTCTACGCAATACCCAGATGGCCATGCTCCAGGGAGATTTGACATTAAGCAATAGTTCGATCCGCCGCGTGCGGGGGGATTTGCCCTCGGAGTTCCAACCGTTTCTGAGCCTAGATTTATCCCATCCTTACTATTGGGCCGCATTTACCACGATCGGCAATCCTTGGTAAATTTGACTTGATATGGTCAAC
Source organism: Chamaesiphon sp. (assembly GCA_041738715.1). Lineage (GTDB taxonomy): Bacteria > Cyanobacteriota > Cyanobacteriia > Cyanobacteriales > Chamaesiphonaceae > Chamaesiphon. The sequence goes on along the minus strand of JBGSPI010000136.1, from coordinate 18,147 downwards.
GAAAGTGTTGTTTGAACACATCAAATGGCGAACAGTCCCAGTAATCAATATGACTGATAATTAAATCATGTTCGTTTAATAATAGCTCGCTGCGCCCAGAGATCTCGATCCGTGGATGCCAGGGTAATGGGGTATTCCAACTCAATGTCCAGCGAGTCGTAATTAAGGAGTCGCACCTACCAATCTCGGCTAATTCCAGCCGGGGAAATTTAAACCATTTGTGGATAAACTCGATCGTCTGGCGATATCGCTGCAAGCCCCGAAACCGATTTAGTGGGTCTTGAAAATAGACATCCTCTGCATAAATGTCATAGTTCTGATCGATCGGGAACTGGGCGTAGTCTTGCTGTAAGATTTCTAGAATGTCCACGATCGTTGGCGATTGAGTGATTAATCTATATTATCGATCGCCCATCAGCAGAATGCAGTCTAATTAATCCCACAGCACAATCTTGTCATGAAACTCACCAACTTATTTGTCAGTTTGCGTAGTCCGATTTTCCGACGGTTGTATGCCGCTCAGACGATTAGCTTATTGGGGGATGCGTTGACTTGGCTGGGTTTAGCATTATTAGCTGTTGACTTAGCTGGTAATAATGCTCCTGTTGTACTGGCAGGCGCACTGACACTGCGGGTGACAGCCTTTGTCTTGCTCTCGCCATTAGCTGGCGTACTAGCGGATCGGTTTGATCGCCAGCCGATCCTGCTGATTACTCATTTAGGGCGGATGTTTCTGGTTTGTCTATTACCTTTCGTTCGGGAGATTTGGCAGATCTATGCCTTGGTATTGGGCTTAAATATGCTTAATGCCTTTTTTACACCGACATATCAAGCCACGATTCCCCTAGTCACCGGCGAAGCTGATTATCCTCAAGCGATCGCCTTATCTAGCAGCACTTATCAGCTTTTGGGCGTATTTGGTCCCGCTATTGCTGGGATGCTGGCAGTATTTATGGGTGCCAGAGAATTATTTTTCTGGGATGGGTTAAGTTTTTTGCTGGCGGCGATCCTGATTGGTAGTCTCCCTGGCAATTTGCAGGTAGAAGGTGTTTCTCCAGATAAATCTGTAGGGCGAATTTGGTTGGATATTCAAGCTGGCACCACCAGATTGTGGACTGATGCCCCGATTCGATATGGATTAACGATCCAGTTAGTTGCGGCGATCGCTGGTGCCCAGATTTTGGTAAATACGGTTGGGTATGTTCAAGGGATACTCCAACAGACGGCGGTAGAGTACGGCTGGGTAATGATGAGTTTTGGTTTGGGTGGTACCTGTGGCACGATGGTACTCGGTACTTATCCCCAATATCGATCGCAAATCACTACTCTACTCGGTGGTGGTATTCTCATTGTCGCCGCACTCATCCCGGCCAATTATGTCGGGCTAGTGACATTGATGCTCCTGTGGACGATCGCTGGATTTGGGCAAAGTTTAATCAATCTATCGATGCAGACATTAATTGTCGATCGCACTCCCGCAAATTTCCAAGGGCGCGTCTATGGGGCACACTTTGCCTGGAGTCATCTCTGGTGGGCTGGTGCTTATCCTCTAGCTGGCTGGCTGGGGCAGATGATGCCACAGCAAACTTTTCTGTATGGGAGTCTGATCGGGCTGGGATTGCTAGCGATCGGTCATTTGTGCCTGACACCCGATCGATTTCCTCATACTCACACAGATTTTTGGCATATCCATGCCCATCATCACGATCTGGATCATCAACACGAACATCTAAGTGTAATTGAAATGGATGAAACGGCGCATCAACATCCACATTGCCACTCACAGTTTAGTCACGTCCATTCATATCTTGATATTAGTCATCAGCATCTAAAATCGGATTCTGGTAATATTTATAACTCTCGATCGAGTTGATTGAGTTTTTTCAACACAATCACAGTTTTGATGATTGAATTAATTCAGTAGCATGTATAATATATCACCTTCTAGCTGAGATAATTTGAGGAATAAACTCAGGTTGGGGTTGACAAAAAAATACAAATACTTTAGTATTCGTAAGTAATCAACATATTAACTAGCTAAAACAATTAATTAACAAGTATTTGATCGTTATGAGGGTTATATTTTACCATCAAACAACATTTATCGGATAACATAATACGGCTATTTTAGTTTGTCATGTAATGCTCAAACTGTTGTAAAACAAGACTTATCATTCCCAAAGTCCGTCATTAGTCTGTCTACGAAACAAATATAAATCAATCTAGCTAAACCCCTGCATCTAAAAGTAGAGTTTGCTGGTTGACCTGTCAGTCGTAAACCATTTCCTAAGCCTAAGAGTCATTTAGTTTAATCATCGAGAACCGGAACTTAAAGTTGAAAATATTCATGAAATCTCACATGAATAAGATGAACTTGTAAAAAAACTGCGTCTATCAATCAGGAAGCAATTATGACTAAAACTGAAGCAATTACCACAGAGTTAAAATCAGTCGAACCAACTAATCTGGTCTCTACTCAACCCTCGATCGAACGTACCTCTCAAGTTGGATTCGATCCAGAACAATTAATCCCCACTCAGACATATATTGAAGCTGGAATTGAGAAGTTAACAGCCCTTGCTCAGGCTGTTGGTTTACAGGATAAACTACCCCAAATTATCGAAATCTTTCAAGCAATGACTGTTTCTTGGGGGGAAAGAAAAGTTGGCGAGAAAACCACTTGGCAATCTGATGTATCCGATGATTGTGCCCCATTTGAGTTTTCGATCGCTTTAAATCCCGATCGAACAGAACTCCGCGTACTGATCGAAGCTCAAGGCACAGATCCCAATCTTCAATCAAATTGGCAAGCAGGGCTAGCTCTCAACCAATACCTAGCCGAACACTATCAGATTAGTCTCGATCGATTCCAACAGATTGAAGACCTATTTGTGCCGACAAATCCAGATGCCAAGTTCTCAATCTGGCACTCTGCCTGCTTTCACCCCGATAAAGATCCAGCCTTCAAGCTCTATCTCAACCCTCAATCTCAGGTAAAAAGCCGAGCGGCTGCGGTGATCGAAGAATCCTTAGTACGGTTGGGCTTTCCCCATGCTTGGATCGGATTAGCTGAAATTGCCGCCCAACGCGGGCCAGAAAAGGACGACTTTGTTTACTTCTCGCTCGATCTCGCAAACCACGATCAGGCGCGGGTTAAAGTCTATCTACGACACTATGATGCTACGGTAGAAGATCTGGAGAAGGCATTGAGTTTGGCGAGTAATTATGTAGCCGGAGATGCAACGGAATTTTGTCAGGCTCTTATCCAAACAAAAGATCTATTTACATTAAAACCAATTGTCTCTTGCTTTTCCTTTCTTGAAGGGAATGAAGATCAACCATCGGACGGAACACTCTATGTGGCAATCGGTTACTACACTCCCAACGATCTTCTCGTTCGTGATAGTTTACATAAATATCTCAGCAACTATAGCCTTCCCGCTTCTACCTATGATCGAGCACTTCAAGCGTTCGCGATTCGTCCTCTAAATTCGGGATCTGGAATGCATTCCCACATCTCGATGGGACGTGAGGCGAAACAGCGTAAGGCTACTGTTTACCTTAATCCAGAACTAAATACTGTTCGTCGTAACGATCTAGTAACTAATGAAATCCCAACTTGGAAGCCAAAACTGTCAATTGAGGAAACGGCACAGTATTATCAAACCAACTCGATGGGTGATTACCCTTTCTTTCAAAGATTGCAGCGGGAACCAGTCAATTTGACACACTTGTGGCTACTATTCGCAAATGCACAAGAGGGTGTTGTTTCCCATTTTACGCGACGACTTGCTCTAGTGGTTGGTCATATCGATAGTGAACATATTCGGTGCATTTTAGCAAAGCAGTTAAATGAAGAGTTGGGCAATGGTGATATATCTCAGGTTCATCGGAAAATTTTTGAGGAATTAATTCTTTCTCTCGATCCATATAAACCAAAGCATATAACTTGTGAAATGCTAGCACCCGGATTTAAATTGAGCAAACGATTGGAAATGTTGTACTCCAATCCTAATTCTTATCTAGGTGTGGGCGCAGCAATTCTAATGGAAATTAGAGGAGAACAAAGAGATAAAATAATAGGCAAAGAGTTGGCTAGGACAACAAAAGCCAGTTCTTCTTTGTCGCAGCTTAAGTTACATGAAGAACTGGAAGGCGATCATGCTAACGAAGTGATGAGACTAGCTACCCATATCGATAAGTCAGATGGAGATAAGGCTGGGGTTTTAGAAGGATTAGAAATGACTTCCGATGCACTATGGGATTTTTGCAACGGAATGTATCGGGTCTGCTTTGGTAAGATCTAGATTCAGCAAAACTGGTTATACTCGATTGAAATTACAAATACGAGGACACATCCCCGACTTCTGAGAGAAGTCAAGGATGTTGCGTAATCCTGACAAGACATTATCCCTACTTGGTGTTCTTCGTATACAACTATTTCTACTCGATCGAAATTACAGCTACTTCTCTGGGAAAACTATAAAGTGTATAGCAGTAACGGCTTTAGATTATTAAAACTCACTTTTTCGCCAAATTGAGAGCTTTTCAGTCAAAAATCAGCCGTTTTCACTAGCCACTGAATACTGGGAACCGGATGATGAAGAGAATCGAGTTGGCAGGGTATAGCATCACCGAGCAAATTTATGCAGGCACTCGTACCTCCGTCTATCGAGGTGTCCGAGATCGAGATCAAATGCCTGTCGCGATCAAAATCTTACAAAATCCATTCCCCAAGTCCAGGGAGCTAATCCAATTTCGCAATCAGTACACGGTTACTAAAAATCTCAATCTGCCCAATGTCCCTATTACCTTAGCACTAGAAACTTATCAAAATTCCTATGCTTTGGTGACAGAGGATTGTGGCGGCATGTCACTCCAAGAGCTATTAGATCGAGAAGGTGGATTAGGCTCTAGTGCGCAAACATTAGCTCTGTTTCTTCAGATTGCTATTCAACTTGCCGATACCCTAGCGGGTTTATATCGCGATCGAGTCATTCACAAAGATATTAAACCTGCTAATATCTTATTTCACCCACAGACCCAACAAATCAAACTGATTGATTTCGGGATTTCTTCACTATTACCGCGAGAGACTCAAGCAATTCAAACTGTCACCGCCCTAGAAGGGACACTAGCATATATTTCCCCAGAGCAAACTGGACGGATGAATCGGGGCATTGACTACCGCAGTGATTTTTACTCTCTGGGTGTGACCTTTTATCAACTATTGACTGGACAGTTACCTTTTTCGATCAAAGATCCATTAGAATTGGTGCATTGTCATCTCGCCCGTCAACCAGTCTTAGCCGATCAAATCAAGCCAGAGATCCCCCCAATTCTCTCTCAGATTATCAATAAGTTGATGGCAAAAAATGCCGAGGATCGCTATCAAAATGCCCTAGGATTAAAGCACGATTTAGCAATTTGTCTTACCCAGTTACAAGAGACTGGAAAAATTGAATTATTTACCTTGGGCGAGAAAGATCTGAGAGATCGCTTGATCGTTCCAGAGCGACTTTACGGTCGAGAAGCAGAAGTCGTCGCTTTACTAAATTCCTTTGACAGAGTTAGTCATGGGCAAGCCGAAATGATTCTGGTGGCAGGTTCCTCTGGGATTGGGAAAACCGCCATAGTTCAAGAAATTCACAAACCGATTGTGCGTCAGCGGGGCTATTTCATCAAAGGTAAATTTGATCAATTCCAACGGAATATTCCCTTTTCTGCCTTTACCCAAGCCTTCCGCAATTTGATCGAACAATTGCTCTCAGAATCAAATTTTCAACAGCAAATGTGGAAAACCAAAATTCTGGCAGCAGTAGGGGAAAATGGGCAGGTATTAGTTGATGTCATTCCCGAACTAGTAAAGATCGTCGGCGAACAAATTCCTGTCGAAGAGTTATCGGCTAACGCGGCACAGCAGCGATTTAATCTGCTGGTTCAGCGATTTACGCGCTTGTTTACTACTGCCGAACATCCTTTAGTACTTTTCCTCGATGATTTGCAATGGGCGGATGCAGCATCGCTCAATCTGTTGAAATTATTGATGCAGGATGCGGCACATCTACTGGTAATCGGGGCGTATCGAGATAATGAAGTCTCACCAATTCATCCGGCGATCTTGACTATTGATGAGATCCAGAAAATAGGATCGACGGTAAATACAATTACAATTAATCCACTCAAATTTACCGATCTCCATCAATTAGTTGCAGACACATTACATTGTGATTTACCACTAGCTGAATCTTTAGCAAAATTGGTCGATCAAAAAACGCACGGTAATCCTTTCTTTATCACCCAATTTTTAAAGTCATTATACAACAATGGTGAGATTACTTTTGACCATATCGACCTTGGATGGCAATGCGATCTAGCAAAGATTAGAGCTTTAGCTATCTCTGATGATGTGGTCAAATTCATGGCATTACAATTGCAGCGACTACCTCAAGAAACACAGGAAACACTGAAATTAGCTGCCTGTATTGGGGCACAATTCGATCTGCAAACTTTAGCAATAGTTGCTCAAAAATCTTGTCAAGATATGGCAATATCGTTGTGGAGTGCATTGCAAGAAGGTTTAGTGATTCCCACGACAGAAGTTTATAAATTCTTCACACAATCCGATATCGAATTAGTATCAACTGAATATACTAATCCAGTTTATCGCTTCCTCCACGATCGTGTCCAACAAGCCGCTTATTCCCTAATTCCTAACGACCAAATAGCCCAAAATCATCTGATGATTGGACTGTTACTCCAACAAAATTGTTCGGAGACAGAAATAGAAGCAAATTTATTTGATATTGTCGGGAATTTGAATCGAGCGATCGAATTAATTACTCATTCACCCAATCGAGAATCTTTAGCCCAACTCAATCTTCGTGCTGGTAAAAAAGCGCGGAATTCTACTGCATATACTGCGGCAAATATTTATTTGCAAACAGGAATTGAACTCCTCTCACCTAATTGCTGGGAAACACAGTATCAATTAAGTTTAGATCTCCATATTGCGGCGGCTGAAGCTGCCTATTTATCAGGAAATCTGGAGCAAATGGAACAGATTGCAATGGTAGTATTGCGATCGGCACAGACGATTTTGGATAAAGTGGAGATCTACCGAATTCAAATTGCCGCATTAACGGCTAATGGCAAAATGATGGAAGCTATCTCTGTAGGTAGAGATGCACTAGCTCAATTGGGAATCGAACTGCCCGTTACACCTGATAAATCAGATCTGAGCAAATCAATCGAGAATATTGATAGCCAACTTAAAGGTAGAGGCATTGAAGATTTATTAAATTTACCACAAGTTAACAATAGTCTGACAGAGCAAACTCTTGAGCTTTTGTGTGATTTATTGCCACCCACTTTTATTGCCATACCTGATTTATACCCTATCCTCAATGGCAAAATGATGAGTTTGTCAATCCAGTTTGGAAATGCAGAGGTATCGACGATTGCTTACGTAAGTCATGGATTAGTTTTGAGTGCCTTATTAGATAAGGTGGACATAGGTTATCGTTTTGGTCGATTAGCAATCAATTTATTAGAAATAAATAATTCACAACAATATAAAGGTAAAGTTTTATTAGTGTTTGGGAACTGGATTCAGCATCGTCAGGAATGTTTACGTGCAGTATTGTTGACACTAAAAGATGGTTATATTGTGTCCATGGAAGCTGGAGATCTTCTAAATTCTGGCTACAATATTAGTTGTTACTTCGATGCCAATTTACTATCTGGGGTAGAACTTGATAATTGGGAGTTGGAAATATCACTCTATAGTGCAGATTTAGATCGAGCAAAACAATACTTGACAAAAGCTTATCTGGAGATGAAACGGCAGGTTGCACTAAACCTGATGACAAGTGGAAGTCAGTTAGACTGTTTAATCGGCGATGCTTATGATGAACTAGTAATGATTCCCAAACATCTTCAGGGTCGAGATCTCACAGCCCTTGCCTATGCGTATATCTACAAACTGATGCTGGCGTACTTATTTAATAAATATACTGCTGCTCTAGAAAATATTGCTCAAGGCGAACAGTATTTGATGGCAGTTTCAGGGATGATTCCGATTCCGGTCTTCCATTTTTATGCAGCATTAACACACTTGGTAATTGTTGCCGAGCAGCCAGCAGCAGAGCGGACTGAAACTCTGGCTCAAGTGGAGATTCATCAAGGCACGATCGCGCAATGGGGCAAACATGCACCGATGAATTATCTGCATAAATGGCATTTAATCGAAGCAGAGAAACAACGAGTATTGGGTAATAAAGCAGCCGCGATCGAGCATTACGATCTGGCTATTGCTGGAGCTAAAGAACATCAATTTCTCCATGAAGAAGCTCTCGCCAATGAACTAGCCGCCAAGTTTTATCTAGATTGGGGCAGGGAAAAAATCGCTCAAACTTACATGATTGAGGCATATTATGCTTATACTCGTTGGGGGGCGATGGCAAAAGTAGAGCAACTAACCACACTCTATCCTCAACTCCTCGCCTCAATCCTCGTCGTCGATCGATCCGCACCATCGACCTCGGAAATGAATACCATTTACAGTAGTACCCAAAGTGGTACTGAATTTTTAGACTTAACTACCATGATTAAGTCATCCCAAGCTATTTCTGAAGAGGTTGAACTCAATCGATTAATTTCCAGTCTCTTAGAGATTGTAATTACTAATGCTGGCGCGGACAAGTGTGTGTTTCTACTTCAAATAGAAGAACAGTTACAAGTAATTGCCCGCATGGAAATCGAGCAGCAACCCCAGCTATTGTCACCGATTCCACTTGAATCGAGTCTAGATCTACCAATTAGTGTCGTCAACACGGTTAAGAATCGTTTCAAACCGATCATCCTTGACGATACCAACACAGATCTCCAGTTTGCCGGAGATGTCTATCTCCAGCAGCATCAACCTAAGAGTATCCTCTGCACCCCCATTTTGTTCCAGGGTAAACTGGTGGGAATTTTATATCTAGAAAATCGTCTGACTGTTGGAGCTTTTACGATCGATCGCCTCAATGTAATTCAAATATTAACCTCCCAAGCGGCAATTTCGATCGAAAACGCTAAACTCTACGGCGCGCTTCAAGCATCCGTGAATCTGCTCGAACAGCGAGTCATCGAACGCACAATCGACCTCAAAGCGGCTAAAGAAGAAGCGGAATTCGCCAATAAAGCCAAGACTGACTTTTTCAATTACATGAGTCACGAACTGCGCACCCCACTCAATTCCATTTTGGGGATGTCAGAAGCCTTAGAATCCCAGATGGCTGGTACATTAAATGAAAAACAACTCAAACACGTCCAGAGAATCGAACGGGCGGGGAATCATCTGCTGGCTCTAATTAACGATTTGCTGGATCTGGCAAAAATTGAAGCCGGAAAGTTAGAACTGTATTGCACCCCAACCAAGATCGAAGATTTGTGTCATTCTAGTCTGGCTTTTGTCGAACAGCAAGCCAACCAAAAACAGATTCAACTAGCGGTAAACATCTCCCCCAAGCTACCTTCTGTCATGCTTGACGAACGCCGGATCCGTCAAGTTTTGATTAACCTGCTCAATAACGCGGTCAAATTTACCCCAGTGGGCGGAAATATCACCTTAACAGCGACACAGAACCAGCTAGAACCCACTGCGAAAAATACTTCGACAATTCGCATTGCGGTGACAGATACCGGCATGGGGATTAGCGCGGAAAATCTCCAAAAACTATTTCAGCCCTTTACGCAAATTGACAGTGCTGTGAACCGTACAACCAAGGGAACGGGGTTGGGATTGAACCTCGTCAAACAGATCGTCGAATTACATGGCGGTAAAGTTACGGTGACTAGTGAAGCAAATATTGGTAGTTGCTTCGCCATCGATCTACCCTATAGTGAGTTACCCTTTGTCTTCCCTGTGGGTCAAAATCTCACTCCACCCCATCAAGGATTGATAGTGGGAGACTCAAACTCAAAAGTCGCGCCACTAATTTTACTAGCAGACGATCATCCTACTAATATTGCGACGATCTCTAGTTATCTATCGGCAAAGGGATATCGACTAATTACCGCCAGCAACGGCCAAGAGGCAATCAATCTGACGAGGTCGGAACTGCCTGATCTTGTCTTAATGGATATCCAAATGCCCGTTTTAGACGGTTTAGCGGCGATCTCACAATTGCGCTTAGATCCCCAATTTACTGATTTGCCAATTATTGCCATTACAGCCTTAAGTATGGAAAGCGATCGGCTTCGTTGTCTAGCGGCTGGGGCAAATTATTATTTAGCCAAACCGTTCAAACTCAAATTATTGGCAGATACAATTGAAGATTGTATGCAGCGGAAAGTATTAGTAAATTGAGGTTTCGATCGATCGAAACAACCAAATACATGGTGATTTTGATTAGCCCGTTTGGCAACAGGCGAAACCAGGCGCAAGCCTAAACCCTAATTAAATTGTTGACTCAAAGCCACCGGATTATGCACCGTAATTTTTTTCTTTTGGATGGAGATAGTCGGATTAACGTCATCGCGTAAGTCACCGAGTAGGCGCGTGACGGTGACACGGGTAGAGCCGATAGCTTCGGCGATCGCTTGATGTGATAACTTAAGATCGATCGTGATGCCATTGCCATTGGGCACACCAAAATCCCGACAGAGAATTAGCAAGAAACTAGCCAACCGCGAACCCATATCTCGATGGGCGAGAGTTTCAATCATCATTTCGGTTTGCAGAATCCGCGATGATAGACCTCTGAGCATGATCCAGGATAGTTCGGGGCTTTCCTTGAGTGCCTTCTCAAATTGCTCGATCGAGACAGATAATAACTCTACTGGCGTAAAAGCAACCGCATGATAGAATCTGTCTGATTTATTGCCCGTAATCAGCGACAGCACCCCAAACACGCTATTTTCGCGGAGCAACGCCACCGTAATTTCCTCGCCAGCCTCATAAACACGAGACAGCTTTACGGCCCCTTTGGTAAGAAAATAAACCCGTTCCGCCGGATCGCCAGGAAAGAAAATAGTTTTATTGCGATCGAACGTCTCTACTACAGGTGGAAAGTCACCTCCAGCCAATTGCTGAAAGAGACTTGCTAGTGGTTTATCTTGGATCGCGACCATATCAATATGCCTTAGTGCATTAACAATCGGTGAGGTTTGCCGAAATTTATTAACGGTATTACAGAATACTTAATCTGACTTGACCATTGTTTTTTGTATCTGGTGATACCAATCATCTAGATTCGGGGTTAGAGTATCGATCGTCATCTCCAGATCGATCTCTAGTAACTGTCAACGGCTAACTGATATTATTAGCCGTGGGAGTCAAGATGGAATAAAAGTATCGTGTTAAATCTAAGCGGAAAGAATGCACTAGTCACTGGAATTGCTAACGATCGATCGATTGCCTGGGGCATCGCTCAACAACTCCATGCGGCTGGTGCGAATACCGGGATCACCTATCTACCCGATGAAAGTGGGAAGATGGAGCGGAAAGTTGCCAAACTAGTCGAACCCTTGAACCCTAGCATCTATTTGCCGCTGAATGTGCAAGATGATGCCCAAGTAGATCAAACCTTCGCCGAAATTGGTCAAAAATGGGGTCAGATTGATATTTTAATTCACTGTCTTGCTTTTGCGAATAAGGAAGATCTCTCTGGCGATTTTAGCGGTACTTCGCGTACAGGCTTCGCTCAGGCAATGGATATTAGTACTTACTCATTAACTCGCCTAGCTGGCGCAGCTAAACCGCTCATGCTTGCAGGTGGGAGTGTTGTCACCCTGACCTATTTAGGGGGAGTGAAAGTAATCCCAAATTATAACCTCATGGGGATCGCCAAAGCTGGGCTGGAAATGAGTGTCCGCTATCTAGCCGCAGAACTCGGTCCCCAAAATGTGCGGGTGAATGGGATTTCGGCTGGTCCGATTCGGACATTAGCGTCTTCGGCTGTTGGGGGGATTTTGGATATGATTCACCATGTTGAAGAGATTGCGCCCTTGCGACGCACTGTGACGCAAACTGAAGTTGGCAATACAGCGGCTTTCTTGTGTAGCGATCTTTCCAGTGGGATTACTGGTCAAATTATCTATGTAGATGCTGGTTACGAGATCATGGGCATGTAGACTGGGGGACGGGGGGACTGGGGGACTGGGGGACAGCGAATTGACTATCCACTGTCCGCTATCGACTATTCCTTTTCCCTTTCCTCTTTTCCCTAACCCTTTCTCAATTTTCTAAAATTATTGAGCCTTTAATTTAGTGACTTTGAGCTTGAATTCACCACTACTAGTTTCACCAAAACCTTGAACCCGAATGACATAATTACCTGAATCTTTGACCCTGACAAATAGCAGAGAATTACTAGTTCCATCAGGTCCATCATCATTTTTACCGATGCTTTTACCTTCGGCATTTAGAAGAATCACGACTGGATCGAAAACTTCTGAAGTCAAATCGATCGCTAGTTGATCTCCAGATCCTAATTGAATGGCATAATCCCTAGCAAAACCACCATCTCCGGTTGGAATATCCTGCTCAGACAAGACATCTTTAACTTCTCCGTTTGGCGGTAACTTAACGGGATTGTAGACAAATTTACTCGCTTTAAGTAGTAGTTTCGATTCGAGACTAAATGGTCTAGCATCAATCCGCTGGGAAAATATCCCCTGAGTAAATATCAGAATTGGGAGTAAGACTAAGTGATATTTAAAAACTTTGTTCAGACTTGACATGACAGTTACCGAGAGATAGAGCGTGGATTTCGACCGAGAAAGCTGTGAAATAGTAAGCAAATAATCCCTAAATTAATTGACACGTCTGCCCAATTAAAAATAGCAAAATTAATCAATCTGATATCAATAAAATCAACGACAGAACCGAAAAATATTCGATCGATTCCATTTCCTGCTGCTCCTGCTAAAATTAAACCAAACCCGACCTGTTCCCAGATATTAGGGAGAGATTTAAATACGCCGATCGCAATTAATGCCAAACTAACAATCAACGATAACCATTTCAACCATTCATGCCCCTGAAATAGACTAAATGCTGCACCAGTATTCCGAATATAAGTAAAATGTAGAACATGGGGAATTATCGGAAAAGTTTCTAGCAACCGGAGCTTATGGACGACTGCTTGCTTGCTAAAAATATCGATCGAGATACTGACGATCGCGGCAATCCAGAAATAGTAATTTCTAAACTTCATGAGTTGGGATTTGGGGAATGGTTTTAATCTAAAATCTCGAATTTATAACGAGTAGTCTAACTAGTAAAACATAATTCGACGCACAAGATAAGCGATCGAGGTTGCCGCGCAAGCTAGCATTAATTGGCTGGGGAATGGGTAAATAGAATAGCTTAACACCAGATCGACTAATTTAAATCCACCTAATTGATGCCAATTGATCAACTGAAACAAAATCAAATAAATAATTCCAAATCCATGAATTGTCACCAAACCACAAAAACAACTCAATCCTAGATTTTCCAAGCGAGGACTGCGCGCTAAGGCAAGCTGACCACAGACCCAAGCTCCAGGGATAAACGCTAATAAATAACCAAAAGCTGGTTTTTGAACGTATTCAATTCCCCCACCATCATTAAAAATTTTCAACCAAATTAATCCCATTAATAAGTAACTAAATTGGGTTAACACTCCAGTCATTCTGCCACCCAAACAACTTATTAATAATACCGCACCAACTTGAGATTTGAATCCCAATGAATTAACCGTAATTCCAGCACCAAGCCATTGCCATGGCGGACTAGTAATATAAACAGGCAAAAAGCTAGCACTAATCGTCAGAAATAAACCGACAATCGTCCACATCAAAATATAAGGTCGAGAAATTACAGCCATGAGTTAGGATTTGGGTGTTAGGTTTTGTACCATTGCGCTCGAATTCGCGCTAGGATGGACAGTAATTTTGGAGTTTTGAATTTTTAATTTATAAATCATGTCTAAGCGTCTGTGGTCGCAGTTGTTTGCTTTAATACTAGTTGTTGTCGTCGGGTTAGTTGGCTGCTCGCCTAGCCCTGGCGGATTAGTGGGAAATTATCGTCAGGATACCATTACCGTTCTCAATAGTATGAAAGCTGTACTGGAGTTGCCCGATGACTCTCCAGACAAACCAGGCGCACAGTCCTTGGCTCGTCAGAATATCAATGATTTTGCTTCCCGCTATCGTCAAGACCCCGCACTGACGAAGTTGAGTTCCTTCACAAATATGCGGACTGCCTTAAATTCCCTCGCGGCACACTATGCAGCTTACCCGAATCGTCCCTTACCAGAAAAGCTCAAGACTAATTTGACCGAAAAATTCAAGCAAATCGAAGCAGCACTACAACGCGGCGCGTAATCCAGAGTTTGGAACATTTTAATCAATCCCTAGTCCAAAGTGACTAAGTAGGAGGAGAAGTAGATCTACAGATTGACTTCTCCTTTATACTAGACAACTGACTTAGTTTACCGCTGATCGCGATTGACTCTATGGATTGTACGCTACACAGAAATCTCCCCGTCCCGCTAGCGAGAAAATATCGTCATCAGTGGTATCAAAATCTAGTAGTAGGCGTTTTAACAGCAAGTAGCTGGATCGGACAGAGCTACAATGCTCAAGCTAGTCCAGCGCAAGATCCAGCTTATTGTCATATTCCTCCAGCAGAAGTAGCCGCCAAAAATGTCTTAAGATTGGCTGCACAACGGGGCGAACGAGATGCTCAGAGCAAATATAATGACATCGTGAAAAAGCATCTCACGTATGTTCAACAGTGTCGGCAAAAAAGTTGGTTAAAGAATCAAGCAATTTGGATCAGGCTTTACCCCTGCGATAGTAAACCTGGTGTCCTAGAAGAAATTTTCGACCGGATGGTCAATCGGGGTTATAACCAAATTTATCTTGCCACATTCTACGCTGGGCGGGTATTATTACCTCGATCGAATAATCCAACTACTTGGACTTCTGTGCTGACTATGCGCGGCACTGAAAAGACAGACTTACTCGCTGACTCAATTCAAAAAGGACGCGAGCGCGGCTTGAAAGTCTACGCCTGGTTATATAGTCTGAACTTTGGGCCTGACTATGCGATGACTCCCGAAGGACAGTCAGCATTGGGTGTAAATGGACGAGGTGAACTAACGCTATTTGACGGCGAAGAAGGATTTCCCAGAGCCAATGATGGGGTAAATGGTTCTGTTCTATTTGTCGATCCCTATAGTGAGAAAGCCCGGAATGATTATGCACGGATGGTGCGGGAAGTCGCCCGTCGCCGCCCAGATGGAATACTATTCGATTATATTCGCTTCCCCCGTGGACAGGGCGGACAATCGATCGCGAGTCAAGTCAAAGATCTGTGGATTTACGGTGAGGAATCTCGTCAAACCTTGATGGCTTTAGCCCAAAATAGCAAGGGCACAGATTTAATCGAACGCTTTCTGACCAAGGGGACAATTACGATTAATGACCTCAAGGAGGTCGATAAACTCTATCCCAATGAAGTTTCACCCCTATGGCAAGGTAGAACCCCCTTAGAAGGCGAAGGAGCGATGTCCTATGAAGATAAATTTCCCTGGATCGAATGGGACTTGTGGCAACTCACCCTCGCCCATGCCAGTGATGGGGTGACCAGTTTTCTCCGCAGAGGAATGGAGCCGGTAGATCAACAACGGCTAATTTCTGGCTCAGTATTTTTTCCAGAAGCCAATCAACCGATTAGCCGACGGGGGTACGATTCTCGATTACAACCGTGGAATCGATTTCCCACACCAGAATGGCATCCGATGGCCTATGCGACCTGCAATAGAAGCGATTGTATCGTCGAGCAAGTCCGCCGTGTCGTCAACTTTGCGCCAAGAAATACTAATATTATTCCTGCTCTGGCTGGAACCTGGGGAAAAGGAATAGAAGGTCGTCCATCCTTAGAAAACCAAATGGAGGACATCCGCCGTAATCTCCCACGGATTAATTCAGTCAGTCACTTTGCCTATTCTTGGCAAGAACCGGAGTCAGATTACTATCGTAGTTCCTGTCAGTTAAGATAGTAGTCTAGCTAATTAGAGTGCTGGAAAGTGGTAGATGCGTAAATATCGGTCTTCATAATAAATTGAACTATCTGGATGATGCTGATGATAAGTTTGGCAAAGTTTTAGCGTCGCCTGTGCTAGTTTAGCTCGACCACTAGGAGATCGATAGTTGCGATAAGTGGGATCTAATAACACCGAATAGGGTACCGGAAATTCTGGTCGATCGCTGATAAACGGTAGTTTTTCGGCGAAGATTAAGAGTGAAGTTTGACTAGGAAACTGAAAATTGGGATTGCCAACAAGGTTCTGATACTTAGTCACAAAATCGCCAAGATCTTGATACCAACCGCGACCATAGACTTGGGAGAGTTGTTCGATCGGTGCTACAACCGTCCAAGTCCGATGGGGAAATAAATTACTGATTTCTACAGTCTTTCGTGCCGCAGCATCGTATTCCACATAATTAATTTGCGGTGCTGCTGGGAGACAAAAATTCAGGGTGACAGCTAGTAAAACTGTTAAGCATACTGGAGCAGACCAGTCTGCTAATAATAATTTGCCAACACTAGCGATCGCGATAAATAACATTCCCACAAATAAGCTCAAGCCAATTGGAAGTGTGGTCAATATCCCCGCAAAGAGTGAAAAACGACCATCGGGTATTGCGGCTAAAGAACCCAATATTATCCAAGCAGTAGTTAGGGTAAATAGAGCTATTTGTCGTCCAAATATCAGACCAAAACCACCAAATAAAACTAAAATAAATAGACTCGGCGCGATCGTCAGCACCAGTAATCCACAACAGGTTGTATTGATTAAAGCTGCCTTTCTTTGCTTCAATTTGACTAAATGAGTACTGCAACCTAGCATGAGCAGCACAAAAATTGCCCCCACTTCTAAATTGCTGGGTGCCCACGATTTAATCAAACCATCATTCAAATTTTCTTTAATCAGGCTCAACCATTGTTGAATTGATGGCGGCAACCACATCGGAGTCGGTAGATGCCAAGTAAAGAGATAAGCTCCCAAACTATAAGTAGCTGCTAGTGCAGCAGGCGTATTTTGGGTTAAACTTCTGATTGTATAACCGACACTTAACACCAGTAAGGTGCCCAAAATCCCCCCCAGCATGTGAATAACTTGGACTGGATGCACACCACTCAGTGCAGTTAAAAAAGCGGCTAAACTGGGAAATATGGGTAAATAATTAACTGGTGGCAAATCTCGCGCTAAAATCTGCTGGGCAATTAGTAATTGACCATAAAGATCGGGATGACTGAATCGAAATTCTGTCAGAGGATGCTTGAATCGGTACCAGACAGTTAGCCCCAAAATGCCGATCATCGTTATCGTTGTCAGAAAAATTAGTGGCAGGCTCCAGTGCTGTTGCTGGGGTGAATTCACTGTGCGGTGGACTCCTTGCCCCTGGTTAGATAAATTGAATCGTTTTTGGCATAACTGATAGATAGATTGCCAAGGTAATAATAACCAGTAAAATAGTTGCCCCCAGGATAAGCCGCGATCGAAAATATCTACAGTTGCGATCGCAATTTGTTGTCCTAACTGTTGCAATGTGGCACCAGATCGCCACTGATGACTGCCCAACCACCCGATCCCCAATCCAGTTAGATAGACTAGTACTGCTGTTAACCATGTAAATAAGCCCAACTTCGCCCACAGAATACTGCCGATGGCAATTGTTGTGATGGTTCGGACAAATGCACCAACAATCCGGCTAGAGAGTGATGGTAAAGATACCTGAGGAAATGCTACTAGTGGGAGCAATCCAAATAAAATAAGAAAAACCAAGAATACCCACCCACTGGTGAGAAAATCGAGAATGAAGGATAACTGACTGAGCACATCACTGGTGAAAAGATCTGCAATTTTTAGTGTAGATTGGACATCAATCTTCCGACAAGTCAACTACCCACCGCTAATTGTTTCGCCTGACGGCTCACAATATAGCGGACTGGTCGGGTCACCCGATTAGTGACAAGTTAAGAAAAAGCGAGGTTTGTCAAGGAGAGAAAGATTTGATGTCAAACTCAGACTAGCACAGAGTTAGAACCTACCGTGTGACCGATGCCAAAAAAGCGGACAACGAATCGTGACCATGCCAAAC
>JBGSPI010000115.1:0-17930 GCA_041738715.1 Chamaesiphon sp. | reverse complement strand
CGTGATCAATTATAAGCTGTTCGCCGGGGTGCAGGAGGTGGCGGAGGCCGTTCGGGCAGCGAGCAAGGGGCGCGGGGCACACTTTGCGTTTCAGTGCACCGGCGTGCCTGCGGCGGCGAGTAACATCTGGAAATACGTTCAAAAGGGCGGCGGGATCTGCGAGGTCGGGTTCTTCGTGGACAATGGAACCAGCACGATCAACGCTCACCAGGACATCTGCGCGAAGGAGATTTCGCTCGTCGGCTCGTGGGTCTACACGGTGGACGAATACCCGATTGCCTACAATTTTCTGCGGCGCGCGCAGGGGATCGGATTGCCGATCGAAAGCCTGATCACGCACCGATTCCCGCTCGACCGGATTGCTGACGCGATGGAGGTCAATATTCGGCAGGAAGGGCTGAAGGTCGTCGTGCTGCCGTAGGAGCGGTGGCCTGCCGCGGACTGGGGGACTGGGGGACTGGGGGACTGTTCACTGTTCTCTTTTCCCCAACCTATGTGACAACCAGGAGATCGCCGCTGAGACAGTTTCAACTCGATCGCCTTCAGGCACGATCGGGCGTTGTACCATAATTACTGGTAAGCCTAATTCTCGTGCCGCCATAATTTTGGCATAAGTTGCCTCCCCACCGCTATTTTTACTGACGATTACATCAATCCGTTCATCTTTCAATAATTGCAGTTCTTGCGCCAAGCTAAAGGGGCCGCGATCGAGTAACATTTTCCCTGGGGGTAATGGGCTATCGGCGGTGGGTGGATCGATCGATCTCATTAAACACCACCTGTCGGTTAAAGCAGCAAATGGGGCGAGTTGTTGTCTGCCGATCGTCAGAAAGATTCGCTCTGCGGTAGCTGGAATCGCTGCTACTGCTTGCTGAACATTTTCTACCTCAATCCAAACATCTAGACTCGAACGTTCCCAGGCGGGGCGTATAAGCATCAAAGCCGGAATTCCCACTGTCTTCGCGGCTTGAGCGGCATTCCAGGAAATCTGGGCGGCAAATGGATGAGTAGCATCGATCAATAAATCGATCGCCATTGCCTGTAAGTATTCTATCAAGCCAGTTTCACCCCCAAATCCACCAGTGCGGATCGGACTTGGTACAGCCCCAGGTTGATTTGTTCGCCCAGCCAGGGATGTAATCGTTGCTAATCCAGGGATGTTAATCGTTTGCGCCGCTAACTGAACAGCATCCCCAGTGCCACCTAAAATTAATAGTCGTTTCATCGGTTTATTGGCTCGGCAAGATTGGCAGTACAATACAAATTGCCGATACTGGCAAGCTGGATCTCAGCACCATGTTGATTACCAGGATTTCCACCTATCAATGATTTTATGACTGGTAGACTGATAGTTTTGACTGGCCCTAGTGGCGTAGGCAAGGGCACACTACTTAAAGCCTTATTGGAAAGACATCCAGAATTGTACTTATCTGTGTCAGCAACCACTAGGCTGCCCCGTGAAGGCGAAGAGGATGGGGTACATTATTATTTTTATACTCGCGATCGATTTGAGGCAAGTATTCAGTCAGGAGAATTTCTGGAATGGGCAGAGTTTGCCGGGAATTATTATGGTACTCCAATCGCCCCAGTTCAAGCGCAGATCGATCGGGGTCGTTCAGTTATATTGGAAATCGAATTAGCCGGAGCCAGACAAGTGGCACAGATTTTCCCCACCGCCTTGCGGATTTTTATCCTCCCACCCAGTATCGCCGAGTTAGAACAGCGCATTCGGGAGCGAGGTACTGATGCCCCTGAAGCGATCTTGCGTCGTTTGGAGCAAGCCACTGTGGAAATCGCCGCCGCCGATGAGTTCGACTATCAAACAATTAACGACGACTTCCAAACTGCCCTAGATGAATTAGACCGGTTAGTAACGTGAGTAGTTACTTATTCTTCCCAAGCATCGAGATCTAGTGCAGGTGAACCACCCCGATCGAGTTCCTTGAACACACCTTTGAGTTGATACCACAATAGAACAGCAATAAACAGTGTCATCGGCACGGAAATAGCATAAGCTAGCCAGTTGGGAAATCCAAAGATTTCTAAACCAGCCGAGAGAAAAAACACAATTCCCAAGCAAATGCCAAGAAATGGTAATCGGAGTGTCAGATTATCGCTCTGCGCGAGTTGGATATTTGCCCGATTGACCGACCAAGCTTTGACATTTTGACGTAAAGTGCCATTGAAAGCCGCGCCGCAGGCTAGTCCAGCTAATAAGCCCGCAATGAGAATAAAGTATGGTGGGTCTTGAGGAAAGTAATACAAGGGAAACTCCTTAAAATGGCTGATGCCTGCCGGATTGCAGGCGAGTTATATTTGGTGCAGAAGCTTGGGCTGTGCTTATTCTAGATTAATCAATTAAGCCACCAAAATTCAACAATATTTTTTAGTAATGCTGGTTTCACACCAATACTCTGTTACTAGGAAAAATCGGGGTTTTAACGATTGAGGTTGATAATTAGTTTTCTAATTATCAACCTTTTTGTTTGAGTAAAACTTGTCGATCATAAATTATCCGACTCCCCCAAATTTTTCTAATGGCCAAAAGCGAAAACAAGCATGACCGACAATATTACCAATTGGGAGGAAACCCCAAATATGAGAGTCATTGCTGTTGTTGCGATTATCACCCATGACAAATATTTGTGCTGGGGGAACAACGATCTCAGATAGGGGGTAATTAGGTGGTTCAGCAATATAAGCTTCAGTGAGTAATTCTTGATTAACAAAAACGCGACCATTTTGCACAGCGACGGTATCGCCAGGTAAACCGATTACCCGTTTAATAAAGGCTTGGTCTGATTGATAACCTTGCTCTTGTAAATGGGGTGGCGGAGCAAAGACCACAATGTCTCCTCGATGGGGCAAATGAGTGTAGTAGGAGAGCTTTTCCACGATTAATCGATCTCCAGCCTCTAAGGTTGGCAACATCGATTCTGAAGGGATATAGCGCGGTTCGGCAACAAATGTCCGAATGAAGAAAGCCAATCCTAGTGCCAAAAGCAAGATTTGGATATTTTCGCCCCACTTTTTCCACCATTGCGCTAGCAGTGGAGTAGGTGTTGATTCTACGGTGGCTTGATGTTCGGGCTTAGTCTTCATGGGGTGGCTGGTGCTAGCTCAAGGATATTGATTACTATTCACTAGTATATGTCCTGGATCGCTTCTACAAAGATCCGATCGAGTATTCAAACAACAATTCCGTCCACCTGATCGGCAAACGGAATCATTTTTAGTAATTTGTGATTAATCCTAATTCACTTCATCAGCATTAACTTCTGGCGAAGCCATTGGCAATTGCATCCCTTCCTCTTTGCTCGGAATTGAGAGGATTGGATCGTTCAATGCAACCATTAATGGTGCTGGGGTATTAGCCTTATTTGCCATTTGCCATTGGGAGTTATTCGTCCCAAATAAGCCACCAATTCCAGCTAGCGCAGTCACTAGTGTCGCCGCGATCGCCCCACCGCCGATCCATCGCGTTAAACTACGCTGACGACGACGTTCGATTTGTGTAAATACAGCATCTGCCAACTGAGTGACAGATCGATCGGTAGTCGGTGTAGGCATCCCCGCAATCATCACTTGCATCCGCTGTAACTGACGATATTGGCTCTGAAATTTTGGATCGGTTGCCAGCAATGCTTCTACTTGTTGCCGTTCGTGGGCTGTCGCCTCACCGTCTAAATAAGCACTGAGCAACTCGAACCGATCGTCCAACATGCCTCCTACTCTTGGTTCTCCATCTAAATTGTCTGTCATGTGCCGATCCTCAATTACCCTATGTGTGTCCCAAACTTAAAATGATTTTTGTCACCAATAACAACAAAAATAAGTATTAGTATATTCCTAATATTCCCAGTTGTAGCGATTTAGTTACTGTTCAAAATAACCCGCCAATTGAGATTGTAATCCGGCTCTAGCTCTAGCGATCCGTGATTTGACAGTGCCGATCGATACGCCAGTAGCGTCAGCAATCTCTTCGTAGGAAAGCCCTTCGATTTCTCTGAGGACGATAGTTGTGCGAAAAGCTGCTGGTAGATTGCCGATTGCCGATCTTAGCCTGTCGTAAAATTCAACTGTACTGAGATGTTCGGACGGATTCGGTGTATCAGACGGTAGATCCCACTCGATCGATCCATCTTCGACATTAATCGGTGCATCTAGGGACAGTGGTGGTGCCACTCGCTTCCGTTTCCGCAACTCATCGTAAAACAGGTTGGTGGCAATGCGACTCAGCCAACCCCGAAATTTTTCGGGTTCGTTGAGACTTTTGATGTTTTTGTACACCCGAATCCACACTTCCTGTGCAAGATCGGCTCGATCTTGCCAGTCTGGAGCTAAGTGATACAAAATCCGATCGACATGGGATTGGTGCCGACGCATCAACTCTGTCAAGGCTGCTCTATCTGTCCGCAATCCAGACTGTGCGAGCAAGATTAATTCGTTGTTTGGTAACTTGTCTAGTTTATCTACTTGCACTCTGGTTCGAGGGAGGTTGTCCTCAATCTGGGACCAAGATAGGGAAAGTGACTGGCTCATAATGGTTGCGGTTGTTCAAACATCCTCACCATTGATGACAATCTGCTCCCCAGTTATGTTCCCAAATTGACACGGGGCAATTCGGTGTTAGATATTTTGTCTGAGATACTGAACGGAATTCTAGCCTTTAACCTTCAACAGTTCCACATCAAAGATTAATGTGGCATCTGGCGGAATAACACCACCAGCACCCCGTTTACCATACGCTAATTCGGCTGGAATAATCAGCTTCCGCCGACCGCCGACTTTCATGGTACTGAGTCCTTCATCCCAACCTTTGATCACTTGACCTTGACCAATCTGAAACTCAAACGGCTGATTGCGATCGCGAGAACTATCAAATTTGTCGCCACTTTCTAGGGTACCAGTGTAGTGAACAGATACAGTTTGTCCTTTCGTTGGGGTATCGCCTGTCCCTTCGACTAGCTCGACATATTTTAAGCCAGAGGCGGTTGTTACTTGATTTTCGCTGTTATCCATAGCAATTGAGTTAGAGGATGTAGGGGCAGATTGACCGATCTCGGCAAGAGGATTAGTTTTGAGCGCGCTAGCAACTGCGGCTGGTGTTCCTGCCGTGAATTGAAATACTAAAATCAGGATACCGCATCCGAGCATCACTCCTAAGCTGACTATGATTTCCTTCATAATTCATTTCAATTTAAACCACTACTCGATTATAAACATCAGTGGTCAATTGCTAGGTGTTGATTTTTGATATTGCTGCGCCCCAGATATTTTGTCAAAGGAGCCACTCAAGAGAGTTCTAGGCGATCGCCTATTTCCACAACTTGTTTTCTAATTCGCGTACTTGGCGTTCCAATCTGTCGATCCGTCCCCGCAACTCGTCCATCTCATTTTGACGGGGTACGCCCAAGTCTTGCATCGTGTTGCGGATCAGTCTTTGCATCTGGAGTTCAAAGTTAGCTGGATCTAACTTCATTTGTTGCATCAGGTCATCGACAAATGATTTGGCCTGGTCGGAGTCAATTTTACCTTCTTTGACCAACTGTTCGCTCACCTCCCGCACCCGATCGGCGACGAGGGAAGTCGTCCCGATGCCCAGCATTAAAATCTGTTGCAACCAGTTATTGTTATCCATCACTTGTATTCCATCACTATCCCCATTTTAAGTGGCAGTAGGTTGCTGTGGAGGGAGATATCCGAATACTGGGCGGAAAAATCTCTAAATTCAGCCAGGAACTGGGGTAATGATCGTCTGAATTTGGTCGATCTGTTATTTAAGCCAGTAATCTTGTAACTCGAATGTTTGACCATGACATGATGGTAGATCAACACCGATCGCAAATTTCGTGACTGTCTCTGGCCAAATCCAGCGAATTTCGTTGCCGATTTTTTGATGTTTTTGAGATAATCGCCGACAAATAATCTCATTTGAGCAGAGGATCTCTAAACCCTTGATTGTGCCATTTTCCTCTAGTTCACGGAATAAACATTCGTCTAGCAATGCTCGAACACTACTATTAAATTGATTATAAAAAAGTCTCAGTCGATCGCCGAAGGTTTCTTCAGTAAAAAGACCGTCCCAGTCTGGGTGTAGGCACAAATAATCTTCTTCTTCTGGTTCGAGCGGGTACATAGGCAAGTTTTAACGGCGATGCTTCAAGAGTTTGATTGGACAGGTAAATTAGCTTTACCTGGGATTATTCTCTCGCGATCGCTGTCAGATTAGATCGGACTTTTGTACGATATTTGTGTCCTAAATTACCGACTTTTCCCCGATTTTTGGACAATTTAGCTGGAATTTTCTGCGCTGAGACCAACATTCCACTGGTGCAAGCAGAAAATTAGCTAGAGGAAACAGTAGCATTCGTTCATTTTGTTGCTAATAATTTTGCGGCGATAATCCCTGCTAGGAAGCCGAACAAATGACCTTCCCAAGAGATGCCCCGAGCGGAAGGCAAAATCCCAGACAATAAAATGGTGCCATAAGTACTGCCAACTAAAAGAGCGATCGCCCCAGAACTCAATCGTCGATCGAAATAACCCCGTGCTAGCAAAAATCCTAGATAGCCAAAAACTACACCACTTGCCCCAATATGTAAACCATTAGCCCCAAATATCCACGTACCAAAGCCACCGACGAGCATACAGATAATTGAGACGATCGCAAAATCCGCGATACTTTGAGCCATAATTAACCAGCCGAGAATCAGGAACGGAACAGTATTGGCGGCTAGATGACCAAAACCACCATGTAAGAATGGTGCAAACAGAATACCGCGTAGCCCGATGGCTTGACGGGGCAGAATTCCCAGGCTATCGAGTCCATATCTGAAGATACTCTGATCGAGGATCTCTAGTCCCCACATGATGGCAACGAGCGTTGCTAAAATGGCTATCTGTGTTTTGAGTTCGTCTACAATTTCTTTCATTAGTTTGACTTGAGAAAGTTGCTAATTACTACTATATCGAACTGCTCAATTCCAGATTGTCGATTTGATCAAGCTGACTGAAGATCCTGGCGGCTTCCTGTCAGCAATGGCTAAATCTCCAGAAGCATCGAAATTGACATCGCTCGATAACCCAATTGTTGATATAAATCGATCGCGGGTTGATTTTCTGTAAATACCTGGAGTCCAATCTGAGTATAACCTTGGTCTTTTGCCCAAACTTGGGCATATTGCATCAATGCGCGACCGATGCCTTGCCGACGATGGACAGGATCGACATAGATCAGAAAGATATTGGGATGGCGGATACCAGTAATTTGGTCGATGGCAATTCCCACCCATAAACAGGCAATTTTGATCGATCTATCCGACTGAGAGATCGTCACAAACCATAATGGTGTATCGCTAGTTAAATAGCGATCGATCGTAGACTCTAGATGACGATAATCCTGTTGTTGTGGGTATAATTCTTGATAGGTAACTTGGAGAAATTTCAATAACATAGCGCGATCGAGCGCGCTACTAGTAATCAATTGATAGTCAGTTCGATCGGGAAATAAATTGATATTCACATCGATATGCTGTTGAAGGGCGCAAGCGATTCGATGGTAAACACACCGACATATTTTAGTATATTACACAAACAGAATAAACTTGACTCAGACTTTAATCATCTCAGTTTTTATATACTAACTTTGCGACTGGCAGTTAGTTGTGTTTACTACCGCAGATTGCGATGATCGAGATCTCTGAAGGCTAGTTATTACCGTCCTGATCGGCAAAAACTTGCATCCTCAACTTAACTGCTGATTTGGGCTAATAATGCCGCCCCATCAGCAGCATCTTGTTGCGGAGATACCAATACAGGTACCTGTAAATATCGCTGCCGCATCTGGCTCCAAACCTGATTTTGGGCACCACCACCGGCGGTATAAACAGCAGTCAGTGGGGTTGCGCCCAGTTGAGCTAAGAGTTGATAGCCTTGTGCTTCAATTCTGGCAATTCCTTCCAGTAATCCGTGGAGAAAATCAACTGAGCGGTCAGGACGTGGCGATAGCTGGGGTGGTAAATGAGGATCGTTAATCGGGAATCTCTCCCCAGGAGTTAATAAGGGGTAGTAGTCAAGATTGCTAGCAATATTCGGGTTAATTTCTTGACTTAGTTCCCTTAATTCTCGATCGCTAAAAAATTTCCGCAACACTGCCCCTCCGGTATTCGAAGCTCCACCCACCAGCCATAAATCCCCCAGCCGATGACTGTAAATGCCAAAGCGGACATCTTCGACACGCTGACGACTGAGCAGCTTAATTACCAATGTCGAACCCAATGATGTCACCGCTAATCCTGGCTGGTTCGCCCCACTAGCGATAAATGCAGCAACGCTATCGGTGGTTCCCGCACAAACGACGCATTCAGCATTTAGACCCAAATCACCGGCAACTTCTGGCAGGACTGAGCCGATCGGGGTTCCGGGTGCGACAATTTGCGGCAATAATGGACGATAAGGGTG
Source organism: Chamaesiphon sp. (assembly GCA_041738715.1). Lineage (GTDB taxonomy): Bacteria > Cyanobacteriota > Cyanobacteriia > Cyanobacteriales > Chamaesiphonaceae > Chamaesiphon. The sequence continues at coordinate 9,467 of JBGSPI010000115.1, read as the reverse complement.
TTGTTCGAGCCAATCTGGGTAACACAAGGATTCAACATCATAACCCAGTTTAAGGGCATTGTGATAGTCACTCACACCCAATTTACCGTGGAGATGAAACGCCAACCAATCTGCTTGATGTAAAAAATATCGTCCTTGGCAAAAATTGGCTTGACTGGCAAACCAAGATAGTTTCGCTAAACTGGATGTAGCACTAATAACAGAACTTCCTGGGGGAGCAAATAATTTGAGCTTGGCGAGAAATGCCTCGCCGCGTCGGTCATTGTACCAAATGGGGTCAAATATCGGTTGACCTTCAGCATCGCATAGGAGTACCGTCGAAGAAGTCCCATCGATCGCGATCCGATTTACCTGAAGTTTGACTTGGCTGGGTACCGATCGAATCAAACTAAAGAGAGTCTCGCGCCATTGACCAGCCAGAACAGCTAGACTGCCCCGCCAGAGGACGTTACGATCGGTGTCGATCGCTACCAATCTAGCTCCAGATGTGCCAAAATCGATGCCAATGGAGATTGTCATATTCTTATTTTGTAGCTAATGTTACGTTGGTTTGTCTAGCAGCGATCCAAAATGGCAAGGTGATGCAGTCAAAAAAACGTATAAACACATAGATTAGGAGCAATTAGAGTTGAAAAAGATCGAAGCAATTATCCGCCCATTCAAACTAGATGAAGTTAAAATCGCCCTGGTTAACGCAGGTATCGTTGGCATGACGGTATCTGAAGTGAGAGGATTTGGCAGGCAAAAGGGTCAAACCGAACGCTATCGTGGTTCGGAATATACCGTTGAGTTTCTCCAAAAGCTCAAGATTGAAGTCGTAATAGAAGATGCTCAAGTTGACATGGTAGTAGATAAAATCATCTCTGCTGCCCGAACTGGTGAAATCGGGGACGGCAAAATTTTTGTCAGCGGTATCGAACAAGTTGTCCGGATTCGGACTGGCGAGAAAAACATCGAAGCAGTCTAAATCACTGATTAGTGATTAATGGTCTTAATCAAAGTTAACCGATACCAGAGTTGAACCGAGGTTTAAACCTCGGTTTTTTCGGTGGTTGACTCCACCGATCGAATTGGCGGATTACACCTAAAGAATAGTTAACAACCATTGCCGAGGAACGATTCTTCACTGAATAATAGCAGTTACATACCTAGTTGCCGGATAATCACTCGATCATGGATGTTCAAATCATTTTACCAATTCTCACAATTCCATTTCTGATTGGTGCCCTCTTCTTTGGTACGCGCAACGGTTTTTACAACTCTGACAAGTATCATGGGAATGGTTCTGCACACTAACATAGTGACGGACTAACCACAGAAGTTTACCGGCAAAAATCTCATAGTTATGTCTCGATCGTGATCGATCGAGACAAGATGTATCCCTGATTCGCCCCTTGTCTACCCTCCCCCAATCTAGCAATGAAGATCTAGTTTGCCTTCCCTATGGCGTTGGTCATGGTGATGAGGGGGTGTGTTTATTGGTCAAGATGGGGCCTTACCGCATTTTACTAGACTGTGGATTAAAGGATATTTCCCCCCTAGTAACAGCAGATCTTCTGCCCATCTGCGATTTAGTCTTATGTAGTCATGCCCATGCCGATCATGCTAGAGGCTTACTAGATCTGCATCGAGCCTTTCCCAGTTTACCGATCTATACTAGCGAAGTCACCAGCCAACTTCTACCGCTAAATTGGCTAGATACACCTGATGGGGTACCGCAGTTTAGTCAAGCATTGCCGTGGCGCAGAGCGATCGAATTTCAAGATGGTTTATCTGCCGAATTTTTCCCCGCTGGTCATTTACCTGGAGCAGCGGCGATTTTATTGACCTACACCGGATTTTATCAATCCTATCGGATCTTTTACACTGGCGACTTTTTCCTCTCAAACTCTCGTCTAGTCGAGGGCTTACACTTAGAATCGATCCGCAATCTCCATCCCGATGTCTTGATTGTTGAGGGTAGTTATGGTACCGCTCGATATCCCCATCGTCGCCAGCAAGAAAATACTTTAATGGCACGCATCGACAAAGCTCTAACCGAGCAAAGTTCGATTATTTTGCCTGTAACAACTCTCGGTCTTGCCCAGGAATTACTAATATTGCTGCGCAGTCATCATTTATTTACTGGGCGGAATGTCGATATTTGGGTAGATACGCCGATTGCCGCAGGCTGCGATATTTATTCACAACTATTGCCCCATTTTCCGCCCTCTGTGCAGAACTTTGCCCGCCATCAGTCCCTATTTTGGGACGAAAAAGTTCGCCCTCACGTTCGCCAACTTACCGCCGATAACCGCAGCATTATTCATCAACGACCCTGCATTATCCTCACGGACATCACTAGCGAACTTAGCATTTACACCAGTGAACATCCTTTCCCTTTGTTAGTCTTATTTCTCGCTCGATTGCTAGAAATACCAGTATTACCTGAATCAACAGCACAAGTCACCATCGATACCTATCTCCTGAGCGAACATTCTGATGGTGCGGGAACTGCTCAATTAATTCATAATATTCGGCCAAAACACGTTATCTTCGTCCATGGTTCCCCCACCTATTTAGCAGATCTAACGGCTCTAGAGGAACTACAAAATCGCTATCATCTCCATTCACCAGCAGCGGGAACAATTGTCTCATTACCAGTGAGCGATACATTTATTCAGCCCGCACCACCCCCAGATCCCAATTATGAAGGCGAACTCACTGAGGTCGATCGAGCAGTTAATATTAGTTTGCCAGATGCGATCGCCAATGACCCCCGCTGGCATAATTTTGCCGATACTGGATTAGTCGAAGCCAGATGGCAAGGCGAAGAAATCGTGATCAGAGGCATTTCTCAGCGTGAAATCCTCAATCAGGATCGACTGCTTCAGATTCCCCCCTCAGTCCACTGTTGCGGCAATTGTCGCTATCAACGGGGTTATCGCTGCTCCAATCCTCGATCCCCCTTGAATGGTTTTAAGGTAACTCTAGATGGTTATTGTCCTGCTTTTGAGGGATTCGTAGAGAGTGAGTAGATCTATCTCGATCCTGGGTGTGGACGACGCTACATCAGATGAGAGTTTTCCACACCTATCGAAATTTAGGAGATCTGAGATGATAGATACATACCTCAGATATGGCTCAAGGCAATAGACATGAACTTTTCTATCCAATCAATCTACAACTGGTATCGCGATTTGTTACGGAATCCTAAGTACCGTTGGTGGGTGATAGGTGCATCCGTTGTTTATCTTGTTAGTCCCCTCGATATTTCTCCCGATGTTTTTCCTGTAATTGGTTGGATTGATGATGGAATCGTAATCTCTTTATTGATTGCTGAAGTCTCTCAAATAGTTAAGGCAAAATTACAAGAACATAGTGTTCGGGCTGATAAGGCAACAGCAACTGCTCAAGATACTACGGTTGATGTTAATGCTGTGCAGGTTGAATAATTAATAATTAATAATAACTACCAGAAGCCCGACCTGCTCAAAAGGTCGGGCTTTGAATTTGCTATTTAGTTTATTTTCGATTGCGAGCGGGGATGCGATCGCCTTGTTCTAGTCTGAATTGGAGACGATTTAACCCCCACCAACTGAGCGATCCACCGATAATTATGCCGATCAAAATCAATCCTGGAAAGAGAGCATTTTCACCACCAATCAGGGCAAAAAATGTCGCTACGATCCAACCAAGTAAGCAAACTATCACGATCGCTTGTTTAATAATTTGAATGTTTTGATGAGCAGTCCGACAGCTATGACAATTTTTGGTATGGCTGTGATATCGATCGAGTAGCTTTTCTGTCGATTGTGGTGGGGCAAAAGTCTGTCCAGGAAAAGGATCTGCGTGATAATGATTTACCCACTGACGATATTCAAACACAAATGTATCAGCCTTTGTCGGTAAATAAAATGCCTGACTAAAATTTTGACTACCACCACTTTGCTCCAAATATCGTTCTTGATAGTGGAGAAATATTTGGTCATCCTCTAGGATGGCATTGTTATTAATATGTGAATACCATTTGGGAGTAGCTTGAATAAAAAATGCTGGAATTCTACTGGCAAACTTGAAGGGAAATCTAGCAAAAACTCGACATTCCCCTTTGCGGGTGGGGGTTGCATAAACTACGGTAATTGTCTCACCTAACTGCTTAGATGTCAGCGCGTGCCACATCAAACAGGGTGCGATAAACGTGGTATTTTGTCTGCCTAATGTGCCCTGCCTGGGACCATCTGCCCAGGTACCTGTAAAGCCTAATTTATCTGAGGCAAGGACTTCTAATTCTACCGGGCCAGCATTAGATCGCTTGCCCACACTACCATGATGGGTGTAGGGTAAATGACTAGGATCGAGGACATTTTCGAGTAATGTCAGTGCGTCATAAGGTAAATCACGGAAAGTGTTAAACATTACCCATCCGTCTGTCGGTCGATCTCCGACCATTGGTACCGGAATCAGGGGCAATGGCGTATTTGCAGCCTTTGTTGCTGTTCCTGGATAGATAAATAATAACCCCTGCTGCACTGCTGTAGGTAAGGATTTGACGCAGGCACGGCGGGATGTTTCGGCTTTAGCTCCTGACAATTGTTGGGGAATGCGATCGCAAGTACCAACGCCAGTAAATGCCCAACCATGATAGGGACACTCCAATAAACCATCCTCGGCGATGCGTCCTTCGGACAATCGAGCTAATCGGTGCGGACATTTATCGTCAAATGCTCGCCACTCCTCGGCTTGGCTATCCCACCAAATCACTAAATCTCGATCGAGTAATGTAAATGGTGTGGGCTGAGAGCGATCGAGATCCTCCACATAATAAACTGGATACCAAGACTCGATCAGGTCAAATCTAGTTGGCTCGTCGCCACCTGGGTTGATTTGTGCCCGATCATCTGTTGCTAGTGCGGTTGTCATAGATTGATGCCTAGTGCAACTTGCTTTACATTCCTTTACATCTAAAGATAACAATTGTCCACCGTCGATCGCAAGGTTGTCAGTTCTCTATCAGTAAGTAGTAGTAGCGGCACAAGCCACAACATCACCCCTGAAATCAAGATTACTACTTCTAGTCTGACAAAAAGTATCTATCCTCCAGAATTATGGGAATACTTTAGTTACAGGAAATCGCGTTGTCAGTTCGTGACTACTTAATCGGCTGATTTGCAACTCAAATCAGGCATGGGTGATTTCGATCGCAAATACTAAAAAGATCTAGATTGATAATTTAATTCGATCTGAGATCGCACCCGCAAAAGTAAAAATTGCAAGGATCCACAATGACTATCTTAGATAAAAATTATCAACTTAATGAACTTATCTATGAGAGATCGGGAACTTTGGTTTACAGAGGAAAATCCACATTAGATCAGGGAGATGTGATCGTTGAGCTAACCAAGCCTAGTCAAGCAAGTAACACAGAAATATTATTACTAAAAAATCAATATACTGTTCTCAAGAATTTAAATCTTCAAGGTGTAGTAAAGGTAATTGACTTTAGATTCTATGGCGATATTTATTTCCTAATACTAGAAGATTTTGGATCGACTTCACTTCAGAATTACTTTCAGCAGATTCGGCTACAAGCAATAACTATAGAAACCATCGATGGTTTCTTGAATTCTTTTCTACCCATTGCTATCCAACTGGCTAAAATACTGGGTGAATTATATCATCATAGTATTATTCATAAAGATATTAATCCCACTAATATTTACATCGATTTACCAACTCAGTTAGTTAAATTAACTAATTTTAGTTATGCAATCCGAGCGGAGAAAAACCCAACCTCAATCCCTAATCAGATTCAATCTTTCGAGGGAACCTTGGCTTATGCTTCACCAGAACAGACAGGACGAATCAATCGTGGTGTTGATTATCGCAGTGATTTTTATTCTTTAGGTATCACATTCTATGAACTGTTGACAGGATTCCTACCATTTGATGCTGAAGATCCGATCGAGTTGACTCATGCTCATCTTACAAAATTACCGATTTCTGTTCACAATATTAATTCGTTAATTCCGCTAGCACTATCCGAAATTGTCGCTAAATTGATGGCAAAAAATGTTGAGGATCGCTATCAAAGTGCATTTGGATTACAACGAGATTTGGAGTATTGCTTGTCCCAATGGCAAGCTCAAGGTCAAATTGAGAATTTTGAACTCGAAAAAAGAGTGGCAATCGGTCGATTCGTTATCCCTAATAAAATTTATGGTAGAACAGCCGAAATTCAAATTTTACTAAATGCTTTTGAGCAAATAATCTCACCTCCAGCCAAGCATGGAGGAAGAGTAGGTGCTGAACTAATCTTAGTTTCTGGTTTTTTTGGTGTAGGTAAAACTACTATAATTAATGAAGCTATTAGACTAATTTGTCGCCACAAATATTATATAATTCAGGGAGAATTTGTCGATCGAGAGCCAGGAAATACTTCTTTTAGTCCGATTATCCAGGCGTTTAGAAGTTTAATTCAGCAATTATCGATCGAGGATGATCAGCGAGTAGCAAAATATCGAGATGCTATTCTCTCTGGGTTAGGTGATGAGGGACAAGTAATTATTGATATAATTCCTGAATTAACACAGATTATCGGCTCACAACCAGCGGTTAGATTATTAACTCAGTCTGCCACTAAAAATCGATTTAAACTATTATTTCATAAATTTGTGAAAATTTTAGCAATAATAGATCGACCACTACTACTTTTTCTAGATAATATCCAATGGGCGGATTATGATGCACTAGAATTAATTGAACTGCTAATTTTGGAATCAAGCCAATTATCAATTGTTTGTGCCTATCGAGATAATGAATTGTCGGGAATTCATCCATTATTAATTACAGTCAATCGACTTAAGCGGAGGGGAATCGCCGTCAAGGATGTAATTCTATCACCTTTAAGTGTCGTTCATATTAATGAATTAGTTGCTGATTGCTTAAATTCTGAAACTTGTCAGGTTCAGAAGTTATCTGAATTGGTACATCGTAAAACCAATGGAAATCCTTTTTTCGTAATTAAGTTTCTCCAATCATTGATCGAAAATAAGCTAATTACTTTTAATCATCATCTAGAATCATGGGACTATGATCTCAGCCAAATTAAGATCCAAAGCCTCACTAATGATGAAATCGATCTGATGGCAAATCAGTTGCAGAGTTTACCTCAATTGACTCAAGAACTGTTACAATTAGCTGCTTGTCTGGGAAATCAGTTTGAGTTGCAAACTTTAGCAATTATCTGCCAAAGATCGGCAGAAGAAGTGGAACAAATATTATTGCCAGCATTACAGGCAGGTTCGATCTTGCTCTTGCAAGAAACAGCAAAGTTCTTAGGATCAAAAATCGATGATACCTCAATCGATCGAGCAGTTGTGATTAGCTATCAATTTACACACGATCGGGTTCAACAAGCAGCTTATTCACTGATTCCCCTCGCAGATCGAGCAGATATCCACGATCAAATCAGTAGATTATTATGGGCAACAATCGCCCCCGCTGAAGCAATTAATTCCGTCGAGATTAATCTGCCAGTAGGTAGTGAACAGCGATTGCTGATCGTGGCTAATCAGTTAAATTATCGAGTTAATTTGACCAATAATGTGCCAGCAGAGATTGGCGAAGATTGCGCTCGAAAACATTTTTTGATCGCTCTAAATCTCGCCGCCATTCGCCAAGCTCGATCCAAAAAAGCCGATCAAATTGCCCTCCAATATGCCCAAGTTGGGCTAAAATTACTAGATGGTAAGTACTGGCAAGATGAGTACACTTTTGCCCTAGCAATATCTCAACTGGCGATCGAACTCGCATCTATATGCGGTGAATTTGCTCTGATGAACCAATGGATCGAGCAAACAATTGTCCATGTGACTACGCCATTGGATTTAGTCGGGATTTATACTGTCAAAATTCAGTCTTTAGTTTCCCAAAATTTCCCCGTAATTGCCATTGAAGTTGGTCGATCGATTTTGGCACAACTGGGGATTGAGTTTCCACTATCGCCAACGTTTGAAGATGTCGAAACAGCCATCCAGGAGATCGACGAATTACTGCGGGATCGATCGATCGAAACACTGGTAGATTTACCCGCAATGACGAATCCCCATCAACTGGGAATTATGCAAGTAGCTGCTAGTATTCTGGGGGCTTGTTATGCTATCGATCCAGTGTTGTGTGCCCTCGTCACGACACTACAGGTTAAGTTCTCGATCCAGAATGGGAATAGTCCAAGTTCAGCTTATAGCTATGCAGCCTACGGGATCGTTATTAATAACTTGCGCCAGGATGTGGCATTAGCCGATCGGTTTAGCGGTGTAGCTTATAATTTAGCCACCAGAACAACAGGTACACAAATTCGCTCGGCAACTTTGGCAGCCATTGGCTTGTTTTTATATCATCGGAATGGACATTTACGATCGACAATCCCCATTTTTCAGGCGGGTTATCAAGCTGGATTAGCAGCCGGACAATTAGAACATGTTGGCTATCATATTCAGGGACTATTTTCGATGGCTTATTGGTGTGGTGAAAATCTCAGTGAACTAAAACCCAGATTTTCTACCTATCGACAACAATTGATCGATTCCCATCAACTAACAATCCTCAACTATTGTGATATTTACTATGAAACAGTTCTATATCTAATCGGCGATCTAGATCGGATTAATTTAGCAGTCGATCAAGTTGAGCCACAAGAACTAATTATCGCTAATCAGAATTTAGAACGAGTATTTCTCTTCTACTTCCATCGCCTAATGTTGCAGTTTACGATCGGGGATCTTGATCAAGCAAATATTGCTGCTCACCGCGCTAGAACATATTTATGTCGGGTACAAGGGTTAATTTGTGAAGTGATATTTTATTTCTATGATGCCCTGATTGCGCTGACAGTAGTACCAGCATCACCAGATCAACTAGTTGTCAATCTCGAACGAGTTCGCTCTAACCAACAGCAATTAGCATATTGGGCAAAATATGCTCCCATGAATCATTTGCACAAGTGGCAATTAGTTGAAGCCGAAACTCATCGGGTATTAGGCAATAAAGCGGCGGCGATCGAATTCTACGATCTGGCGATCTCTGGTGCCGAAGCTAATAAGTATCTATCTGAAGCTGCTCTTGCCAATGAACTTGCTGGTAAGTTTTATCTTGATTGGGGTAAAGATAAACTTGCCGCCGACTATCTTCAAGCGGCTCGCAGTTACTATACCCAGTGGGGTGCTGTCGCCAAAGTTCAAGCTTTAACAGATCGTTATCCTTTCTTAGTGCCGGATCGATCTATACCCGAAAGTTTATCCACGATCGCCGTGAGTAAGATACCGACACAGACTGACTCATTTGATTTTGTAACTACTCAGGCTGAGGGATAGGAGATTGAGGATGACCAGAGAAAAGGGAAATTAAAGTGTCCAAAACATTCAAACCTTGTTTCCTCAACGTAGAAATATAACCACGAATCCGACAGAACATCCGCGCTCCAGATT
>JBGSPI010000085.1:0-12115 GCA_041738715.1 Chamaesiphon sp. | reverse complement strand
CCTGATTTTAATCCGATTGAAAATTGGTGGTTTGTACTTAAAAATTGGATGAGACAACGTTGGGATGAGTTTGACAACTTTCATGATTGTGTTGATGCTGCTTTTGCAGCTTGTCCTAACGTTAGTGCGTAGCACTATATCAGGTGTCCCAGGATGAAAATGGCACAATTAAAAGTGAGTTAATGACTGATGAAAATGGCGATCCAATTATTTCCCAAGAGGCTCTAGCCGTGCGGGATGGGCTGATCGAACGGATGTCGATGCTGCCCCCAGTCAACAGCTTACTCGATAGTCTGAACTGGCATTTTGGGACAATAGTAGCCGAGGTGACTGGACGCAGTAAACGAGTGATGCTCAAGGATGGACGCTATCAACTATCCCAGCGTTCTAATTCGAGTAATGTCGCCGAAACAAATGCGTTCCAGGCTGATGAAAAGCGAATCTTGATATTTTCACAAGCGGGGGGTACTGGGAAATCTTACCACGCTGATTTAAAAGCCAAGAACCAACGCCTGCGTCGCCACTACTTGCTTGAATCCGGCTTTTCCGCAATTGGCGCAGTTCAAGGGCTAGGACGCACTCACAGAGCCAATCAAGCTCAACCTCCGGAAGTTGTGTTGCTCACTACCAATATCAAAGGCGAACTGCGGTTTACTTCGACGATTAGTAGTCGGTTAGCCAGTTTGGGCGCAATTACTCGCGGACAACGGGACACGGGTTGCAGTAGCGGTTTATTCGATGAAGATACCAATAATTTCAGTAGCCAATACGCTAAGTCTGCGTTGGGTGAATTCTTTGCCGATCTGCGCCGTGACGGAATTGGGGGGATTTCGATGAGTGAATTCTGTGATTTTACCGGACTACGTTTGGTTAATGATAGCGGACAACTGCTCGATACTTTGCCCCAGATGAACACCTTCCTCAACCGTTTACTGGCATTACCAATCGGTCTACAAAACATCCTGTTTGCTGAGTTTGAACAGCGAATTTTAGACCGAATCGAACAGGCTAAAGCTGCTGGTAGTTACGAGCGCGGTGTTGAAAATCTGTTTGGCGATGGCGGTTTTGAGGTGATTGAGACTCAAATTCTCAATACCCACTCATCCGGTGCTGAGACTATTTGTTATTTGATCGATAAACTGAATAAACCGCACCTAGTTTCGATCGACAGTGCCCAGCATATCGCCAATACTCAAGGGTTTAACTTCTATCGTCACACTAAAACTGGTAATTTAGCGATCGGGGGTTTAATCGATAAACGCATCAAACGGGATGGTTCGGCTGTGGATGTGATGGCAATTTATCAACCTGTTTCTAGCAAATTGTGGCAGAAACTCGATCTCCCCGATTTTGAGAAAGTCTGGATACCTGAAATACCTACAAACCAATACTGGAAACAATGGCAGCAATTAATCGATCTGGCTCCTGAATTCGATCGCGAACGTATTTACTTGATTTGTGGATTATTATTGCCTGTTTGGAAGCAATTACCCGATAGCAATCCTAAAGTCTTCCGTCTGCAAACGAATGATAGTCGAATCTTGCTCGGTCGGGCGATCGATCCACATCAAATTGAGAAAGTATTCGATAATTTTGGGTTAAAAGATTTAATTAAACTCAACGCTGAAGATATTTTCAAGTTGGTGTGGGAGGATCGTCAGGTGAAATATGCGGGTCATTGGGAGTTGCAACGGAATTATTATAAAGGAGTCGATCGGTTGGAAGTGTTGGCTGTTTATGGTAGCGATAAGATCGAGTGGCTCAAGGCTCTGGGTTGTTTTACTGAGATTATTCAACATCGAACTAAGGTGTTTATTCCTGTGGATAATGCGGTTGAGATTATCGATTCATTGTTGATTAGCAAATAAATCGAATTTTATCTATGGATAATCCCCCAATTCAAAGTTGGGGGATTATTTGCTTTATAAAATGAAGCATACATCGGGACTTCGATCGCTCAACGTTAAAAATGACAGTTCTGGTTGATCGGACAAAATCATCTAATCGAATATGATATTATTAACGCTATGCGATAGTATCATTTGACATTAGTATCGAAATACAATATTATGATTGTTAGTTACCTCAGCAAAGAAACCGAGAAAATTTTTAATGGGGAGGTATCTCGCGATTACCCAGGCGACATCCAGAGGACGGCTCTGCGTAAGCTATTGCTAATCGATGCAGCCACTTCGATTAACGATCTGCGAACGCCGCCAGGAAATCGGTTGGAGAAGCTCTCAGGCGATAGATCCGGTCAATATAGCATTAGGATTAATGACCAGTGGCGAATCTGCTTTATGTGGACGGATGAGAATAATGCGATCGATGTTGAAATAGTCGATTATCACTAAAAGGCACAATCTATGATTACCGAACGTTTACCCATTATCCATCCTGGCGAAATCCTCAAGCTAGATTTCCTCGAACCGCTGAATATCACCCCCTATCGCCTCAGTGTGGATATCGGGGTGGCTCAAACCCGTATGAGTGAGATTATCAATGGTAAGCGCGGCATTAGTGCAGATACGGCGATTCGGTTGTCTCGTTATTTTAGTAACAGTGCCCAGTTTTGGTTGAATTTACAGGCAGGATACGATCTTAGACTCGCCCAAGCAGAGAATCAAGCCGTGTACGATCGCATTCCTACGGCAAGCGGCGTAAGTTAGGTAGCATCTTATAATAAATTTAAGGGGAAAATATTATGACTTACACACAACCTCAAACTGATACATTATGACTTACACACAACCTCAAACTGATACCGATCTCAATATCGTTCCTGGTGAAGATATTGCGATAAGAGCGAAGAAAATGCAAGCTGCGGCACAGAAACAAGTTGCGGAAGACATTGCACGACTCAAAGCGATGGGCGAACCAATCTATTATATGGTCGGTAAAAAATTGGTACGAGAAGAGGCAGATGGTCGCAAATTTGAGTATCAGTTGCGGGAAGATGGCAGTGAAGAAATTCTGGGCGCACTTGTTTAAACTATGCCAGAACTAACGGTAGTTGCGGGGGCAAATGGAGCCGGAAAATCTACCCTAACCAAACTTTCTAGTGTTAATATCCCATTAATAGATCCCGATGCAATCGCCCGCACAATTGCTCCTGAACAGCCCGAATCAGCCGCTTTAGCTGCTGGACGAAAAGCGATTGAATTAGCTAGATTCTATATTCAGTCAGATTGTAGCTTTGTTGTTGAAACTACTCTCGCTGGTAATACTTACCTCAACCTGATGCGTGAAGTTAAAGCCTTGGGTTGGTCTGTCAGTCTAACTTATGTCGGAATTGACGATCCGATTACTAACGTACAAAGGGTTCGCAGTCGAGTCAAAGTGGGTGGTCATGATGTCCCTAGAGAAGATATTTTACGTCGTTATGAACGCAGTCTGGCTAATCTGAATAAAGCTGCCAAAATAGTTGACGAACTAATTCTCTACGACAACTCAACCGATGCTGGACATCAGCTAATAGCTGCAATTGAAAGCGATAAAACTGTTATCTATGTGTCAGAATTACCTAGCTGGATTGCAAAAGCAAATTTGAATCTTTGAACAAAATCGATCTTTAGTAATGAAGCTGATTTTAATGCTCAGGGCAATGTTTAAGTTTGTGGCAAATTTCCAATCGGAAGTATGTAGATACAGCTTTTAGTGGCGAAGGTGCGAGAAGACTGTGCGTTCGCTCATTTCGATCGAACCTTTTGAATTAATTACCACAGAATCAGTGTTTCAGGTTTTACTAAAAATGCGATCTCGATCGAATAGTTTATTAGTACTTGAACTTACAAATGAAACTAAGAGATGATGATTCCCTTTGAACGCTGAAACCATTGCAAAATATAGATTTTGTTTAATTAAATCAGGGATTTAAAAATGAGCGAACGGGCAGAGAAGAGTTGGCGGATGGTGAAATTCTCGCGGATAGGGGATGGTTTATATGTCTGGAACGTGGGCAAACTAGGTAAGAGTAGAGATCGATCTTCTACATGACCCATATGAAGTAATATGTCCTACTATCCAGAGCTAAGACTAATCGAAAAAATCTCCCCTGACGCAAAGCCACAGCGGATCGAGATTGAAAGCCGCAAGCCATATCGATTTCCCAAACAATACATTTCATATCAAACTTTCCTGGAAATTGTTGTTTCAGCAGATATCACAAATAACTCACCAATTGATTTTGACCCTACTACCGCTCATTTTTATAACCAGTGCAATTTTTGGGATGGAAATGATACCCCAATCTATGGACTGTCGCGAGATACGATCTCGCTGTTTCAAGAAAGTAAAATTGACGCGACAAAAGACCTATTCGAGAATTTGCCAGCTTCCAGCAATCGAACTAACTATTGCATCCTCCTCCCGTCGAGAAGTTTCCCAACACTTAATGGTCACTATATTGAACTACTGTGGATTGAGTGTAATAAAAACAGCACCCCATCCGAAAAATTAATCCAATACGAATTCGGTAATGGAGTTTACGGCATGGATGTTCCTGGAAACTCTCAAAAAATTGCCATTTCTGGGATGGATACCAACGGTCGAACGTTTTGTTCATTTGCCGAATATCCTAGAGTAGAAGAGAGAATCGGTGATTTTGATGATGAGAAAATGAACGATCTCCAATACAAAATTGTTAGCGATTTGCGCCATCTTGCGCTCCAGATCGTGATGGCGATCGAATTTCTGCCAGAAGCCATCATTGTTGCAACGACAACAGAAGCAATTAGCAAAGGATTTGGCAAAAAAACACCCGCTGCTAACTTCTGGAATATCCGCGCCATCAACATCGAACAGAAGCGATATATCGTCAAGCCAAAAGCTAGCGGTAGTGGCGAATCAGAACGTCAATCTCCTCGCCCTCACTGGCGAAAGTGGCATTGGCGGCGCGTTGCTGTCGGAGCCGAACGCAAGGGACGCGAGTGGCGATTGATTGCCAATACCTATGTAAATCCCGCCGAAAATTAGCCCATCAAAAGAAGTCTGCAATCGTTCTTTTTGAATAGTCACAGACTTCTTTGTTGTTATACTATTGCTCCACTATCGATCGTCAAAAAGCTAAAATATAGCCCAAAACTTAGAAATTTAATTGGCAGGATCTGGATCTTTTTGTGCTTCCGCTTTCGCAACTTTGGCAGCTTTACCAGCCTCAGCCTTAGCCGTCTTAGCCGCCTCTGTAACCTTAACCGCTTCAACTTGGGTAGCAGCAGCTTCATCTCGATTTATGACAACTGCTTCAGGCATATACTTGGGGTGATAAGGAATCAATCCAGTACTAGCCACTGCTTGAGTAGCTTCGCGCAACCACTTAGTCAGACGACGCTTGGAAGAAAAGGGAATCCACTCAGAATCAATCGCCTCTCCAAACGGAATATATTCACTGAGAATCTTATTTTTGTCCTCTGGAGCGACGATCATCTCAGGAAAGAAAATCGACTGAAACCCATATTTGTCAAGCACTGCCTGAACTCGCCCATCTGGATCGAACCCCCGATCCCACCGGATATTAGTTGGCGCACCCAGATTTTTCACCAAGACGTGAGGGATTTTGCCATTAAAACGTTCGACTGACTCGATAAACAGATCGAGTGATTCGGGAGTGCCGTTAGTAATAAAATAGTAAACTATATCGATCGTATTGTCAGGATCTGCCAGCATTCCCACCACATCATTCTGGTCGATCCAGCGGTTGAGGTAAGCAGCCACCTGAGAAGGTAGTACAATTAGGACATCCTGGGTTCTCGCAAGATCGAAGATTCGATCGGCTTTAAAGTAATCATTAGCATTACCACTAAAAACAATCTGTTCCGTCAATGTTGCCACAGCATTTCGATCGCCAGATGGAGCATCGTAAATGCTGGGAATCAACTTAACATCCTTTAACCCTGCCTCTTGGCGAAATCCTTGATACAGATCCGAGCGATAAGTCAAACCCACATTAGGCGTGGACGCATCGGCATCGATCAGAAAAAATGGATGATTTGCGGCAGTTAGTTGCTCGGCAATCGTTAATCCCGCGATTGTCTTCCCCAACCCACCTTTCTCGCTACCGACGATGCCAATCGTCGTCCTCAACTTCGTCCCCATTGGAGCGAAAGGATCTGCGATCTTGTTAGTTGCTGTTTGTTCCGAACTCATCTCTATATCCTTAGTTTACTTACTTAGCTTTGGTAGTTTTGGTTTTAATCTTTGGCTGTGGCATTAGATATTTCCACATACAGTAGACATCCGCCATCCTCGACTGATATTCATCAGGCACATCGAGCGTTGGCAAATTAAAGACACTACTATTGAAAATGACATACTTATGCTTGTACTGAGGATTAGGCGTTAACTTACCCGCAAAATACTCAATTAGTTCTGCCTGCAACACATCCCCTCCCCCACCAGCCAACATTAACTCGTCGATCCGATCTGGAAGTTGCTCGTTTAACCAGTTAAAAATTGAGTTGCAGTAATTATCATGAGCCAGCTCAATTTCTCGAACTAGAGCTTGTAATTCACTAGCTCTCAACTCCGCTACGGTATTTCGTAAAATTGGTTCAAGATAGGCTGTATCCTTTTGCTTGAGCCAATAATTAGCGATCGCTGAAGAGAGATTAGGCAAATCATAGTTGTAAGTTACTGCTTGAACTGCCTTCACCCAGTGGTTGAAGCCCAAATCCGAAGTCCCCATCCCTGTTAGTTGATGAGATTCAGTCGCATAGAAACTTAAATTCCGATGTCCCGCCATTAAAATAATGGCAGTTCCAGAACTTTCCCGATTATTGACTTGCAATAGGTGAGCGATTCCAGTCCCTTCAGCATAAAAATTACACTCAACTAACTGGACGCTAAATACACCAATGGGCGTATCAAAATCAGTTAGAGCGGCGATTAAAGTTGCTTGAATCCGTTCCCGATCTCGAAACTCCCCAGGCGGTAACAGACAACCTAAACTCAGATCGAAGTTAGTGCCTAAATTAAGGCGTTGAGCCATTATTGACACCATGCCTAAAATCTTATAGACGATAGTTTCTGACTTGAGCGGCTTGAGTGGTTGAGTTGCGCCCAATCGGGTTGCTAATTTGCCAACTGCATAGTAATCATCATCAATACCTACAAACGATCTCATCAATAGATCGCCAGTTTGTTGCCGATAGCGATCCAGTGTTTCACTGCGTTGTTCGATCGTGGCAGAGGGCATCACGATTGTGACTAGCTCCTCACCACTCGATCCAATACATTTAAAAGAACTCGCACCATCGTCACAACCTAGATATAATTTCTGCTTTCTCCTTGCCATAAGTGTTATTTGCCATTCGTGCCATTAAGAAAATCTGCTACCGATGGTGAAACTTTCAAAGATCCGATCATCATCGGTTCCCTACCATCTTTGTTGTTTGCTGCGGATAGATCGGCAGTTATGGAATGCTTGACTGGTTCGGCAGTAGCTGGTTGAACTGGAGAAATCGACGGCAAAGTAACTACAGATCGTTCTTGAGTTACAACCGCTGGCGGTGAAGATCCGAAAGCTAGACCACATCTGCTTAAAAACTCATTCGGTAGAATAATCCCGCGATCGATCCGCTGAAAGTTAAGTACTCGATTAATTTGACCACTCAAAGCCAATACCGATTCAGAGGTTGCCAATTCCACCGCTGCATCTGAGACAGTTCGATCTATGCCTAGAGCATATGAATACCAGTATCCATAGATTGCATCCATAGATTGGGGCTTGGATCTGCCTGAATTTCTCAGATATTCAGCAAGTAAAACTTCTGGATGATTTGTTTCGGCAACATTTATTCTGATTTCATTTCGAGGTGGTCTTGGTGCCATAAAATAAATGTTGAACGTGACTAAATTATCTCTATTTACCCGCAGCATTACCCCCCGTAAATAGCTGAAATTACGCACCATTGCTGCGGGTAATGTCCAGCCACATGACCGATATCACAGCATTTTAGCCTTAATTTTCATTAGTAACTTCACCGAATATTACTTAGTAACTCTAGAATTTATCCGCAATTTTGCCGATCCGAATCTGTTAGTGAAAGCGTAGAATTGAGTGCAGTATAAAGCTGGTTGTGGGGAGGAGGAGCCAGCAGTACCTCTCGTGTTGCACACTCGTCCCATCTGCGATGGGAAACGGTCGCTGGCAAGGGCGGTTCCCCCCTTAACCCCCCTCTCCATCAACCCATAAGTGAAGATGCTAACCACCTTGATTAGCCCCTAAAATCTCACCAAAATCATAGTACTTTGCGTAACTGTACCGTCGCGATGCAGATCGCGACGGTAGGTAAACCAAATTTAAAACCAGCCGATCTTAGTAAAGCGTAAGCAATAGTGTCAACAAAACAGACTGGATCGACAACCGAAGAAATTATCCTACTCCAGCCCAAGAGAGTTAATAACATCACGCTCCGGCTCACCGATGACGAATTAGACACGATCGAATCACAAGCCCGCAAGCTCAACCTGAATCGCTCTGACTATCTCCGCCACCAGGCGTTAAAGTCCGTTCGCCGTTTTAAACCCAAGCCGATCAAAAGTCTCGATACCCTCCAATATCGAGAATTAGCACTGATTAGAAAAGAACTCAGTTGTCAGGGGAATAACCTCAACCAGATTGCGAGAGCCTTAAATACTCTGCTCAAAATGGGCGTACCTGTCGCTCTGGATATTTCACGACTAGAACAGATTGCTAATGAAAGTTATCGAGCCACTCAATCGATTCTGAGATTACAAAAAAAGCATAATAACTAAGATGATTGGGAATATCGGTGGCGGTGGTGGGTTTGGTGGATTGCTTGGTTATGTCCTCGATAAAGAGAAACAGCCGCGCATTCTCAGTGAGAATATGGCGAGTGATACTCCGAGCGATCTAGCCCGTGAATTCAGGAGAATTAGTAACGGTAATCGCCGCATATCTAAACCCGTCAAACATATTTCAGTCTCATTTGCTCCCGAAGATGGGGTGGTTGAGGATTGGCTCAAGGAAGCGATCGCCTTGAGGCTACTAGATGGTTTGGGCTATCAGGAAACCCCATATCTTGTCGTCGCACACGATCGAGACGATCCTGGACACGATGCAATCCACGACCACGATCATATCCATATCATCACGAGTGCGGTGGACTATGATGGCAAGCGCGTCGATCCATCTTGGGAAGCTTATCGGATGCAATCGATCCTCCGCAAAGCCGAGATTGACTTTGGACTACGGCAAGTAGCATCCTCTTGGGAGGTTAAGCGCGAGAAGGCTCAGGGGCTTAATTTAGATTCCGATCTCGCTCATCTCGTTCGCAATTCATTTGCCGATCATCCTAATCTGGAGACTTGGCTCGATCGATTGGCGCAGTCCGATATCGATGTTAGATTCAATATCAGCAAGAATGATAATGTCATGGGCATTACCTACCTCAAGGATGGGGAGGTCTGCAAGGGTAGCGAGCTTGGAGCGAGTTGGGCTGTGGTGAACGATCGAGTGTCTGTTACGGCTGACGATCTTCTGCTCATGAAAGCGACCAATATTAAGAGCCAAGAACAACCCGTGCGGTTGAGTAAGATCGATCGGGCGATGTTCGATCGAGCGGTGGAGATGGCAGTGATGAAATTAGGACAGGGTAAAAAATTTAAGAACAGTCGCGCAGATATTAAATTAGATGGGGACACTTTAACCGTTATGCGGATGCGCCCCCATCGGTTGATGCTCAAGGCGACTCAGACAAAGGATGGTAAGTGGGAACCAGTGGGTTTTCCCCACGTTGAGAAAAGAGATGTCGAACAACTCGAACGCTTCAATGGGGTGGAATCCAAGAAGTTTGAAACTCTAGCTCAGATTGAGGCTTTAGAGACAGTGGATAATTTTGACCAACTTGATGGCTATGTTGTCAGCGATTTAGACCAGGAGCAAGATGACTATGAGGAAGAGGGTTTGATCTTGTAAACCTAGTATTAATTTGAGGTGATACTGAGACTGGGGATAACTATTCTTAGTTAACTTCTGAAGCTAATTCTTGTTCGATTTTCATCAGTAATGCTTGAATTTTTTTCCATTTACTGGGATTCTCCCAAGCTTTGCTGCCTTGCAATTTTTTCATTGTTTTACCAATCCGGATCGTCGGAGTTTCTTCAAGTTCTTGTATTTCTGCCCCTTGACTTTGTTCTTTGCGCCAATTTTGAATTTCTTTCACCGACCATTTTTCGTTGATCGCTCGTGCCAGTATTTCGATTCTTTTTTCTGGGTCGCCGATCTTGGCGATCGCTTTTGCTTTCGTATATTCAATCTCTCCCTTTCTGATCGCCGCTAAAATCTCTTCTGGCAGCTTGAGTAGGGGTAAGCGAGTTTCGACGAAAGAGACTGGGGTTAAACCTTTTTTGACCTGTCCGATGACTCTGGTAACAATTTCTAGGCTTTTATCTTCATCGCTTTCCCCGTCAGTGGAAACGTTTCCACTAGCTTTTTGGTTTCGGAGTCGATAGAGGAGAGATTTGACTCCTTCTACTTCTAGTTTCAACCAATGTCCGAGTAGTTTTAAGATATATTCTGTCTCGTCGATCGGGTTGAGATCTTCTCTGTGCGAGTTGTCATGGAGGGCGGCTAGGTATGCTTCTTCATCGCTGAGTTCGACAATAACGATCGGTACGCTTTGGAGTTGTAGCTCCTGGGCACATCTCCATCTCCGTTCTCCAGCAATTAATTCATATTCGTCACTTTTTCCTGCTGCTCTGACTACTAGGGGTTCTAAGATGCCTAACTGTTCGATACTGGCTTGCAGTTCTAGCAAGCTCTCTCGATCAAAATATCTCCTGGGCTGAAAAACTGAGGGAACGATCTTGCTGGGGTCTACTTTTTGCTGGGCAGTTTTCTCAGCGGGCTGTTCTCGATCTGAGTTAGTTTGCTCGACCACCCCCAGGGGGTGCGCTTGCGCGATCGCTTTGATATTTTTGCCGAATCGACTGCCTAGTGGTTGTGGTTTAGCCATAGCTCTATTTAGTTAGTTTGATAATTTCTTGGGTTAACTGTTTAAAATCTTGAATTGCGGGATGCTTCGGTCGATACTCATGCAGCGGTAGTCCGTATCCGCTGGCATTGGAAAATTCTACACTATCTCTGATCGGCGAAAATATTTTCACTCCCAATGGGTTGAATAAGTCGGGCAGTTGCTCTAAATATTGTCGCTGTTGGGCTTTGGCAGCATTATATATGCTGGGGACTACTCCGAGTATTTTTGGCTCTGGTTCGAGTTCTAAGTCTGCTCTGACTACTTCGATCCATTCCAGGAGTTTAACAGAGCCATTGATTGCTTTTACTTCTAGCTCGATTGGAATCAATATATGCGTTGCTGCGGCGATCGCATTTTCACAGATGATCCCCAAACTTGCTGGGCAGTCTAGGATGATTACGCCTTTATCCATTGGATAGCTCTTTAGTCTCTTTTGCAGTATGTACTGTCCCCTTCTTTTGATAGCGAGAGTTTTTTCAGCATCGGTCATTCCCAAGTGGCTTTGGCAAACCATCAGATTTTTGACTTTCCACTCAGGCGGTACGCTCAGATGCCACTCTGTAAAGTCGTCTCTAAATAGCCCGATCGTCGATTTTTCGATTTCGGCTGGTTCCAATCCGGTTAAAATATCTAGGCTACAGTTGGAGTCTAGGTCTATTAATCCAGTTGCAACTTTCTTTTTTGCTAACTCGTAAGCTAGGTGTGCTGCTAGGGTCGATTTTCCTACCCCGCCAGCATTTGCCAGTACTGCTATTACTATTTTGGTCATTTTTCTTGTTAGTGGAAACGTTTCCACTTAGCTTTTTATCTACTATATATTCTCAGATTTCTGAATATTTGGAAAAATTTATTCCAGATCGCCCAAACGCTCCAGTAATAACTCCACCTGCTCTCGCTGCGCGGACAAGAAATTCTCACACTGTTGCAAGGATTCTACCGCTACCGCGAACTGACTGAATACTTCCGTTAACTCTAACTCCAGCACTTGGCAAGTTACGAGCGAAGAAAAATAAACCGAGGGAAAATAGAGTAGTCTTCAAGTAGTTCTCAAGTGGTAAACACCAGGAGCATGGCGATGATTCCCTTAGTAGGAGTACCCCAAACCATAGCCAAACAAC
>JBGSPI010000070.1:0-45359 GCA_041738715.1 Chamaesiphon sp. | reverse complement strand
AACTGGGTTCGGTCGCACTGGGGTCTTGGCAAAAATCAAACTCCAGCGATGGCTATCGGTTACTATCATCGCCCCATCTCTATGACTGAACTCTTGACTGTGCCATGCTTAGACTTTCTCATTCTTTAAACAACCAGTGCTTGAAATACTTGTTGACAGCTATCGCATTGCTGCCAATCATTTTTGGTTTCAATGATATTTAGTTTCTCCCAATTGAGATGATAGGCACTCACATTCCCAGCTTTAGCAATTATGCGATATTCTTTTAACTGATCGAATAGCCAACTGAAATCTTTTCTGCTTGGGAATCGATCGCCAAAGAATTGATAGTAATACCACTCTAGTCTGTTTTGTGGTTTACTTACTTCACCATCTTTCCACTTGGGTAGAAATGAAGGAGAATTTTTGTATTTTTTCTTCTCAGTTTCTCCCTTTTCTAAAAACAGATAATTTGTAGCCTTTTCATTTTCTATCATTGCTCTTCTTCCACCTTCAACACCACCAGTTTCGGGAAAGTAGCTGGATGATCCTTCAACACTGACAATTCCAGTACGACGAATAATATCGGTTATGACAGTTATGAAAATACGCGCTTCGGCGGTGGATATCCCAAAATTATTCGATATGGATTCAAACAGGCGATCGTCAGACAAGTCAAGATGGCAAGCTAGTAAGGTATAAGCTTCAAAAGTAGAGCGACGATTAAAAGGTAGAGCAAATTCTCTCACTAAGATTTCTTTTGCTCGTTTTTCGGCTTTATCTTCACAGTCTCTTTTGTTACCAAAGCTTTGTTCATCTTCTTGTCGATAACTTTTGTAATTATCAGCAGAAGTTCGATCTGGATGAGGAATAGATGTTTCTATAAAATTCAATTTTAACCGATCAGTTAATTTTTTGACTGTTACAATACCATCATCACCTTTTGCTTCTTGAAATGATTGCCATAGCATTTGGCGATAAACTTTTTCAGTTGAGTTACGTTGATAGTCAGAAGCGAAAAATGCCGCATCTTGACGACCATCAGAAAAAGTTAGTAACTTTCGTTCAGATGCTTCTCCATCATGACGTTCGGCTTCTGGTAATAGCTCGAATAAACTATCGATCGCGATTTGCAAAGGTTCGTCAGTGTAGGTGACAAAGCGATTAATAGTTTGGGAACGAGTCGGTCTAACGCCACAAGCTGCACATTTTGGTAAATAGCACCCATTTGATTCTTTATCATTTTTATGGCGATGCCATGCCAAATGAAATTCTCCTTCTACTCGATCTTTTGGTGTGAAGTCTTTTGTCGCAGCTATCCCGATCCAACCATCTCGATTACTCAAAATCATAGTTTGGGCTGTGGCAGATTTTTCTTCTTCACCTTCGCCGATTTCCTCATCTTCGGTGATGCTATCTAAGTTACCAGAAGTGAGAGTATAGATATTTTTATTATCTTTCAATCCTTGATACGATCGTGGTAGAGATTCTAATTTCCCGTTATTAATTTGGGTGAAGGAATAAGCTTGTCCGCATTGAGAACAACTCCCTAATTCTAAAACAGGAGAACTGCAATCCTCACAAATTTTCTTTTCATTCAAATAAAGACGACCGTATCGACGCGGTTTATCTGCATATTCAGGATCGGTTGCTGCACCGCAACACTGAGGATTAACACAAGCATATAGTCCCTCTAGACTGCGAAAGAGGAGATGAATTTTCACAGGTAGAAGTGGTAAATCATCATCCCGCTGACGAGCCATCGTCCCTAACTGTAACAAATGAGATAATGCTCTTTTAGCTTCCTCATCATCACTATCTGTTTGTAAACTTAATCCCCAAAGTTCTGCCGATTTAGTAATTACTCCCCAAGGTTCTGGTTTCCGACTGAGAATATCAATTAAGCGATGTACTAGGGGATGTTGTTTTAGTGCAAACCACAAGAGTTTATGGGCATCTCCATTGGCTTGATTCTTTGCTGCTTCTAAGGGTTCAGTAGGAATAAAACCTCGCAGTTGTTCCACCCAGATATTGAGATCGTCATTGAGACTGGGTAAGTCTAAATTACTGAGAGCTGTTAATATTTTTTGATGGGTATATTCTGATGGTAATGAATAGGGTTCTTCGCCTACTCTTTCTCTCGCTTCCACTCGATCGCCTCGAATTACTCGATCGAATTGTTCGCCAAAAAATTCTGTGGCGAATTTGATAACTTCAGGATCTTTCGATTCATCACCTAAACTAGCACTGGTGGCAATACAGCGTACCGTTTCCGTTTCTTCTATCCCTACTGCAACTTTCAACCGCTCTAATAGCATAGCGACTTCGCTACCCGTCGAACCATTATAGCTGTGGGCTTCGTCTACAACCAGCATTTTAAAGACGTTTTTAGAAGCCTCAAATACTTTTTTACGCTCCGTCGGACGAATTAACATATGCTCCAGCATGGAGTAGTTAGTCACCAAGATATGGGGTGGCTCTTCTTGAATTTCGTTTCTAGAAACTGATTGTATTCTTAAAACGTTCTCGATCGCTGCTGCAACTTTTTCATCCCGATTAGTGGGAATAGGATCTCCTTTACTAAATAATTCGTCAAGCTCTTTATCTTCATATGCAGATAACTCTTCTGCAAGCATTTCTCTCGCTTTTTTCTCGTCTGCTTCTGTTCTACTGGTATAGAAACCAAAGCGAATTTTACTCTTCTTTTGCTTGCAGAGCAATTTTCGCAACCGCTTAACTTGATCGTTGACTAGCGCATTCATCGGGTACAAAATCAGCACCCGCACGCCAGGAATAAATAGATTCTCCTTTTCCCGTAGCAAGGTATCGAACATGGGTAGGAGGAAACACTCAGTTTTACCCGAACCCGTACCTGTTGCGACGACGATGTTCGAGCGATCTTGAATGACAGCTTTGACAGCTTTTTCTTGGTGTTCGTATAAAGCTCGATCGCTAGGCGTGAATATATTCTCCATTTCTGGATGCAGCACACCATCAGTAACTAGTTTCGCGACAGTAGTAGT
The DNA here is from genome assembly GCA_041738715.1 of Chamaesiphon sp. Classification (GTDB taxonomy): domain Bacteria; phylum Cyanobacteriota; class Cyanobacteriia; order Cyanobacteriales; family Chamaesiphonaceae; genus Chamaesiphon. The sequence goes on along the minus strand of JBGSPI010000070.1, from coordinate 42,357 downwards.
CGATCGATAGGGTTGAGAACCTTCTAAATAGGGTTCTTGCCAGATATTTCCCTGTTGCTCCAGTAATTTCTTCAAGCCATAACGTAAATGGCGATCTCGCAGAGGATAAGCAGTGAGGAGATAGCGAATCAAATCTTCGCGGGGTTGAGTGACTGCTTTAATCGGATCGAGATATTTACTGGATTTTGAGTTCATACGAGCAGGCATCCTAATTTTTGAAAAGCAGGTTCGATCAGCGATCTAGAAGCGGCAGGTACAGAGCGAATTCGTGAATTTTGCTCTGCTTCCCCAGATAACTGCCACAGATAACTCATGTATGTAAGGGGCAGATAAATATCTCGTAAGTCTAGTTTTCCCTCTGAAGTATGCCAACTAACCCTTAGAGGGGAATTTGTTTTCCGATCTTTATCAAACATTGCTAAAACTGCTACATCTCGATTTAAGTCATATACTTCACCGCCCTCATACCAAAAATATCGATCGTTCTGATAATGTCGATCCTTGGTAAGTTTTAAAAGGCTGCGATCAGCTAATGTCAATACTTGGCTGGTAATGATAGGTTGCCAGCGATTTTCCTGGGGAGTGTGGGGTAATGGATGATAACCGAATAATTCACCATCAGACGAATCAGGAAGGGTTGTGGGACATCTCAACACATATTTAGGCGGTTTTTGTGGAGATGGTAGACAGTGAATGAGATCTTCAGCAGTCAGCAACCGAATCCCGATTGGATCGAGTCTTGCTTGAATACGATCGAATTTCCTAATTCCTGGGCGAATCTTGATTTCATCTCGATTCTGATTTGTCTTGAGAAGTTCATGAGCTAATGAAAGGTAAGCTCGATCTCCTCTGAATTTTACTCCTATTACATCTTCTTGTGAGTTTGCCAATAGAGTGGGTGGAGCGATGCAATAATAATTACCTTTACTTGCTAAGATTTCACCTTGAGCTTCTAACTCTTGTAGAGCTTGGCAAATTTCTTCCTGTAAGCTCAGTAGTTGTCGATCGGGTGATACACTTTCTCTCAATAGTCGAATAATCTGTGTTCTATTTAAAGTATTCGGTCTGTTCTGATTAATTGGGTCGCGATGATTACTAAGTAAACTTATAATTGAATTTGATAGCATTGTCTATACTCCTATTTTAACTTTTATCTATTCTGGTCATTAATTCAAATCAACTAAAGTATCTAATTTACTAATCAATCTTTGCTTGTCCAACCATTCAGGCAGCAGATGGTTATCAGATGTCATCAGACTATCGATCCCACCTTTAACTAGATCGATGTCAAAACAACTACCTAACATTTTTGCTGCATTTTGAAAATCTTCTATAGATTCATTACCTAAAATCGTATAACAGTAATTTTCTAAGTATTCATCATCTAAAGCTGCTTCGGGTAGGTCGTTTTTCCCCCCGATACAATGAAATCCTAGTTTTGCTTCTACATTTTCTTGAGCATTCAGCAGTCGTATGTAATAAATACCAGTAGGCAAATTAATATCGATAGGGAGAGTATCTTGTTCATTTGTTGCTAGGGGTAGTGGAAGTCTCCTAGCCTCTCGATTAGGTAAGAGTAAATTCCAGCAAGATAGATCGTATGGACGATCTGGTTTTAATCCAGAAATTGTCAATTCTCCATCTACCCAGAGCCACTCAAGCTTATTCAGGCTTAGTTTTACTGCAATTAAAGATTGCCGATCGTAACCATAACGTTGATAACTCAAGGAGTAATAATCGACAGAATTATCCCAAAATTCGGATAATTCAGATAAGCTAATTTTTAAACTACCCTCTCGATCGGCTTGAGTATAATAACAAATATCTCCATCAGTCCCATTAGTCATAATCAAACTAACTTGCTCTAAATTCCATAGTCCTCGAATTTCAATGATTTGAGCATCGAATTGATGGGAAGATTCATAACTTAACGGTAAATTTTCAATATTTATGATTCGATCTTTAATATAAATTTGTGGCTTGGGTATTTCAGAGATATCTGAAATACTGTATTTTTCAATTAGAGTAAATTTCTGACTCCAGTTCATGCGATCGCTAGAAATACTCACTCGATAGTTACCAGGCTTGTCAATCCATTGTTCGAGAGATCGCTCAAGCCATTTTGAATTAGCTAGTAAAGTATAAATGTTAGAACAGAGTTCGTTGTTTGAGTCAGCATCTTGAATTTTAAGCTTAACTGTTGACAATTCTTGAACGGGTGGTAGCCAAAGGATAGGTACTTCTAGATATATCGATTTTCTCCAGTTTGATTTGATTCCGATCAGGCGGGGTGTGTCATTTTCTTGCAATTGCCAGTCAATTGTTCGTTGACAAAGCCTCTCCTGTGGAGAATCGATAGTTTTATCGTCAGATTGAATCGATATACATCCGTTGGCTCCACCCAATCTTATCTCAATACCTTTCCAACCTTTGAGACTACAGGGGATACAATTATCGATCGATTGAATACCTTCATCAAATATGATACTTATCTCTTTTGGCGTAAAACAAATAATCTGTTCTACGCCGATGATTGTCGGATTATCTAAGTTAAGCGGTAAATATTCGCCGGAAAATGCGTCGAAAATTAAACAGGGCAATTCCTCGTATATCCCTTCACAAGACCATTTATAGATGGAATCACCACGATCGTTTTTTAACGAAACAATGTATTCCTGACTTGATTGACTTATATCGATTGTGAGTTCAGGAATTTTCAAACTCCCTTTCATAGGAATATTCCTTTCCCATCCAGATTCAGATATCTTGCAGTCACTACCTCTCAAATTTTCCCATTCACTATCCCAAATACTTTGCTCTGGTAAAATCAACTGGATATTTCCAGAATCTTCAATATCTAGGTGTAAGATGAGATCGGTTTCTTTTCTCTCAATATTTTGGTGACAGCGATTACTTTTTTTAGTAGTCAGTATTTTAACTATCGCTTCCCAGTCTCTAATAAAGAATCCATCATCTAGCGAAAGATTTCCTAAAATATTATCTCGTTGTCTTTCATCTTCCAATATTATAGGTGGAAGTTCTTTAACTTCTAATTCTCTAGCAATCTTTGCTATTCCCTGAATAATCCGACCTGATATTGGTTCTCGATACTTAAATAAATGGGATAAAGTCCCACCTTGAGGATATTTGCGATTGTACAAATACAAAATCTTATCAGACAGATTTTCAACTGAATCTTCTGCTAAATAATCCCATCCATATTTATCAGCCAATTCTTGTAATAATTGAGCAAATTGGTCTAAATTTTGAGAAGGGATGCAACTTTGAAGCCACAAGGTAGAAACATATTTATAACCATTTGGAGCATCAACCAAGCCGAGTAATTCAATACCCTTTTTTGCGATCTGCTGTAGAGCAGTATTTACAGTTTGATTTGATGATATCTTCCAGCGATTGCATAATCCTTCCCAGAATCGATCGTCAGAATAGTAATAAGCATATTCAGATACGGCAAAGGTGAAGATCTTAATCCAATCTTGGTCTAAGCTATTAAAAACTCTAGTTTGTCGTTCTGTAATTCTACTTAATCGTCGTAAATTCTCACCAACGAGAGCGATTAATTCATCACTTTGACTACGAGGAATATTCACATGACCGAGAAATCTGTGACCTGTGGGCTTATCTCGATCTAACCAAAATGGTAGGATTTGTTCTTGCCATATTTTTTTCGTGTATTGAGGATTCATAAAGTCTTGGCTGCGATCGACTAATTCATAACTAGAATATAAACTTCGGCAATTTCGATGCTGTCTATTATTTTCGATCTCTTCCGATCCATCTTTAGCTTTATCTAGATCTTTACTCTGATTTCCTAGATCGGGATCTGAGATTAGCTCTAGATTGGATGATTGTTGTTGAGGCTCTACTTCGATCGAGAATCGCTCTTGTCGCTCTTGCAGCGCGGATATCTGTTCCTGTAGTTCGGTTCGATTAATGTTCTGTGTGACTATTTCGGCTTCTAGATTTTCTCCTCGGTTCTGTAAATTAGCAATTTCAGCCGCTATCTTTTCTTTATTAATGCATTGGTTACTTATCTCTTCCTGGATATTGGCGAGTGTTAATTCAGATCGCTGCGCTAAATCGAGCGCGGATTGTCTTCGTGCTTCAATCTGAACTAAGTCAATAGATATCCTATCTAAATTAGCCTGTCCTTCGTTAACTTCAGTATCTAATTCAACTAGAATATTTTGGTTGACGGTAATATTTACCACCAATTCACCAAGCAAGACTTCCCGATCTTGCTTTTCCAACAGTAGATCTGATATTTCTTGGATTAATGCTTGTTGTTGTTGCCGATCTCGGTCTATATTCTGTAATAGAGACTGTTTCTGCTCCAACGATCTATCTAAATCTACAATCGCGATCGAAACTTGATTCCGCCGCTCTTCCATTTGGAGAATATGGTACTCAATCCCCCTGAGATCGACTTCTCTATCTACTAGTTTAGTTTGTAAACTTTGTGCTTGATTCTGTAAATCGGTAAGTTGAAACCCTAGTTGTTCCTTAGTAACAGAATATTGGCGTATTTGATCGCGAACGCTCTGGAGTTCTAAATTTGATTGTTTAGCTGACTCGATTGCTAATTGCCTTTGAGTTTGAATTAGAGCTAATTCTGCCTGAGTTGTCTGTAAGTTATTCTGTCGATCAACAACCTTTGCATCTAATCTAAGTAAAGCGGACTCTTGTGCCTGCCTTTGCAGTACTAAAGAATTTATCTCTTTTTCTAATCCTGTCTGTTCCTCTCGATATCGATTTACATCTTGTTTCAGTTGAGTGAATGCTGTTTGCAACTTCTGTCCATGTGCGCTAATCTCTCGACAGCTACTCTCTTTAAGTTGTAATTGCCCTGTGACAAGTTGCTCTTGCTGTTGCAAATCATCTAAGCTCAATCTCGATTTAGCTACCTGACGATCGATCTCCTCCTGACGCTGACGGGATAGGATCGTTAGACTAGCCGCAACCGCAGGCACTGTAACTAAACCCGCCCATGCAGACTGTTGTAAACTTCGACTAATCAGAAAAGTAGATCCAAATCCTACCCCACAGGAAACGGAAGCAAGTAAAAACCAATTCTTGAGCATATGGGATAGCCTAATAGATAATTACCATCCTCAAACTTTTTTATGTAGGCTCTTTGCGGAGAATAAGACTATATACTCAGAAAAAATACATCTGTCAGGATTGTCAAAGAATATTTCTATTATTTAGCGGACTTAGATGCCTAAACCAAATTGCAATCGATCGCATCTGCTATGTTACTTGATTGAGTATATTCGATCAATCCTTGCAATTGGGATCGATCGTAATTAACTCTCGGTCTATGATGTAGTCGTTCTTGCTCAAATGCGATCGATATCTGAACCAAAACCACTGCTCATTCTTGCTTCGATGTTCCAGCCAGAGGGCACTTCGTTGCCATGTTTTGCGGAGGTTGAATCTATTCATGGGATGAAACCGATCGAGATTAAGTGGGTAATTTGAAAGCGATCGAGAGCTTACTTACAATATCTGTTCTGGTTGGCAATGGTAGCAACTTGGGTTAATTATCAATCTGTCAGTCGATCGAGTTTATCTAATAATTCTAGACCCCTTTTTGCATCGCCTCGCCCTGCCATCAGCTTAAATCTGTTATGGGTATCAAATTCAGCTAGCGCGATAGTAGAAATCACAGTCGTTTTAGTCAGAAATTGGATAAATTGAACAGATCGATCGCAATCGGAAGATACACTAGAGTTAGATTATCCTCTGTGCCAATGCTCGATCGACAAGTCCTCCACTTACCCCACCTCGATCTGTCCTACCTCATCGGCGGTGATGGCTCGGAATCTTTGCTGCTCTTACATGGGATGGCAGATTGTGCCCTGGTTTGGTCGAGTTTGGCAGACCATCTGGGATCTCGATATCGGATTATTGCCCCCGATTTGCGCGGTCATGGCGAGAGTAGCAAAGATATTACGGATTATTCCTTTACTAGCATTATCGCCGACTTAGCAGCCTTAATGCAGCACCTGGGCGTGACCAAAGTTCATCTCTTGGCTCATTCCTGGAGTGCCAAAACAGCCGCGATTTGGGCAACCCAACAAAGCGATTTCTTTTCTAGTCTAATCTTCGTCGATCCCTTTTTCATGGGTCGCTTTCCCACCTGGTTTCGGCTGACTTTCCCCCTGCTGTACCGTGTCTTGCCGTTTTTAAAGGTTGTGGGCAGCTTTCCCAATTACGAGACAGTCGAAAATATTGCCCGCACGCTCAAACAGTATCAGGGTTGGTCGCCATTACAGCAACAAATTTTCCGAGCCACGATCGAATCTCAACCCGATGGTACCTGGCACAGCAAATTCCCCCTGAATGCCCGCGATCGCATTTTTGAGCAGATTATGCAGGAGGAAGGTTTCACCGCTCCCATTAACATTCCCACCTTATTTGTCCAACCCGAAACCGGACTCAACCGCTCTAACTGGCAGCTACAGCCCTACAAATTATCTTGCCAGAACTTACAGATCTGTCAAGTCCCAGGGAATCACTGGGCATTTTTGGTCGAGCCTGCTGCATTTAACAATGCGATTGAGGGGTTTCTAGCCACATTCTCTAATTAACAACGAGAAGATGATCGAGTTAAGGGTTATAGCGTTCGCCTATAATAGTTTGTAAACCAAGGGTATATAAGCAACGCTAAGACCCAAGGATTTCACTGCTCGGCGGAGGCTGATGTCAAAGCCCTGCACCCCTTTCAATTCTGAAAGAAAATCGCTATACATTCTACGTGTAGGAGCTTGCACATGAATCTCATCAACCAACCGTTAATCGCAACGGGCAAAGAACCGATGGATACCACCGAATTGCTAAGACGCTACGCCGCAGGAGAGAGAGATTTTAAGCATGTTAGCTTGTCAGGATCTGAACTGGGCGGAGCTTGTTTGAGTGGCATCGACTTGAGTAGAGCAGATCTGAGCGGAGCCAATCTGGCTCATGCTACATTGAGAACGGCAAACCTCAGTGAAGCAAACTTGAATGGCGCAAACTTATCACAAGCCAACTTGTTTGGTGCTTTTTTGAGTGGTGCAGATCTTGGTCAAGCAGTGCTCACCGCCGCACATTTAACTGAAGCCGATCTCAGTGGGGCATCACTAATCGAAGCCGACTTAAGTAATGCTATCCTGCATCTGACCTGTCTATCGGAAGCCAACTTGCAAGCAGCTAATCTAACCGCAGCCAGCATGAGTGGGGCAAGACTATGGAAGGCAAATTTATCTGATGCAAATTTGAAGGGGGCAGATCTCTGTGATGCCAATCTTTGTGAAGCCAACTTATGCGGAGCAAATTTGGAGTTAACTGACATCAGCGAAGCCGTGTTTACGGGGGCAATCATGCCGAACGGTGACACTCACAATTAGCGATGAAGATTTAAGATTTACTCACATCTTGCACCAGACGCAAAATCTCTGGAGAAGCATATAATAAAGTAGATTAACGATAGAAAGTCCGCTAACTGACAAGAGAAATATTCCCGTTCGGAAGGAGGTTGAGATGTTGAATTCTTTGCTTGAAACTGCTCTCCGCTCAAACTGCACAAGTTGTGGCGGTAGGTCAAAGTTTCGTCAGAAAAAACTACAGCAACTTAAATTAACCGAACGAGGTGTATGGGTGATGGGCTACCGTGAGTGTTCGGTCTCGGGTTGCCCATGTCCGGCGTTTCAAGATACCTATGGGTCAGATCTATGCAATAACTGTGGCCATAAGTACACAGACCATTGGTAGATCTCTTAATCAACCCAGAAGATCCCACTAACTAGCATCTACCGCCCTACAAATTATCTTGCCAGAACCTCAGTCAATCACTGGGCATTTTTAGGCTGCGATCAAGCGGTTTTTAGCTTATACTTCAGGTTCGATAGCCTGTTGCCCCTGGTGATAAGTGGTGTACAAATAGATCGGGATGGGCAGATCGCCCAAAAACTGGACAATTAGAGCATGTACATCAGTCCATTCCATCCCCCCAACACCAGTGGCTAATTTTGGCATCGCCAGACTATTGATATCGCCTTGCTCCAGTTCGTGTCGCAGTCGGCGCAAACAATGGTTGACGTTGGCTAACGTCGCCCGTCCAGGTTTAGCTCCATGAGTGTGTTCGCCCTCCTGCGTGAGCAGATTGAAAATCCGAATGCCGCCGCCGCCCCACTGCCACAGTTCGCCTGGCTTGGGGTGTGTCTGGTGAACGTAATGACGGAATTCTTTGGTCATTCCTGGCCAAGCTTCGCGCAGGGCTAGGGCTAGCCCACTGTCGAAGTGGTCGTTCGGAGCTACCCCATGGGCGATTGCCTGTGCTCGGGTTAGCAAAATGTCACCAGTAACTTCATAAATCATGAGTTGAGTCTCTATCTAATGTGGTTGCGGAGAACTAAGCATCCCTATCTATCATAACTGCGACAGATATTAACGAACTGTTGCCGGCTATAGTTAAGGGATGGAGGAGTGCTTTTGTTCTAGCAGAGTGAGATGGGGACAAAAGTAAAAAGGACAGCGATAATATCTCTGTCCCCTGCAAAAAAATAGTGAAATGATTGTAACGTCAGTTGAACAGAAGTGAAGAATTAGTGCGGTTGGGATGTCTATTGAGCTTTTACAGCAGCAGCCCCGCGCTCTACCGCCTCGGTGAACGCCCTTGAAGAATGCGCGCGAAGCGACGATTCCACCGGACTACAAGCCAACAATCGTAGATCTTGGGAGTAGTCCGGTGGATGAGAAGATGAGCAAATCCCTTGTTATCAAGAAGGTGTATTTTGCTGTTCGATGTATTGCCGAAGAACAGACACAGTAACTCCTCCGCAAGATGCAATAAAATATGATTCATTCCACAGCACGTCTTTCCAGTAAAAGCTATTGATATGTTCCGAAAATTCACTTCTGATTCGACGACTAGATACTGATTTAATATTGTTGACAAACTTGGCTAATTCCATCTGTGGATAATATTGAAACAACAAATGGATGTGGTCTTCTTCCCCATTAAACTCAATCAGCTTGCAATCCCACTTCTGGCATAGATCGAACAAAATCTCTTGCAGTCGCTTCAACATCTCTCCAGTAAAGGCTTTGCGACGATATTTAGTCGTCAATACCAGATGGGCTTTCATATCGGATACTGACCTTCCGCTAGAGACATAATCGTTCTTCATTGCTATTTCTAGTTACTATTGCTATAATCAGTGTAGCTTAAAATAGCAACGCTAATATGCGAACCGCTTACCAGTACCGACTAAGACTGACAAGAGTGCAGCAATCCACAATCGATATGTGGATGGAACTCTGTCGCCGTCAGTATAATTATCGGCTGGGCGAACGGTTTAATTGGTGGGAGCAAAATCGATGTGATATTAACTCTTGTCCGCTCATTTGCCACTTGCCAGAGTTAAAGAATCGCCCCGATTTATATTCTCAGAAACGGGATCTGGTTAACACAAAACAACTTTTCAGTGAATATACGGAAATCCCTTCTCACACGTTGCAGGATGTCGTTGCAAGGGTAGAGAGGACTTTCGATAGATGGTTGAAAGGCGATAGCAATGGCAAACGTAGTGGTAAGCCAAGGTTCAAAGGTCAAGGACGTTATCGTTCAATCGCATTCCCCGATCCAGTAAAGCCAGAACATATCAAAGGTAATCTAATTCAGTTACCTAAAATCGGTAAACTCAAGGTAATTTTGCATCGTCCTATCCCTGATGGGTTTAATATAAAAACTGCTGCGATTGTTAAAAAAGCTGACGGTTATTACATTACTTTATCTCTGCAAGATTCTTCTGTTCCTGAACTCAGTCCTGAAATGCCGACAATGGATAACACCATAGGTATAGATATGGGACTGAAATCTTTTCTGGTTGATGATTCGGGCGAAGAGGTTGTTATTCCTCAGTACTACCGCAAATCCGAGCGGCGATTGAAGAAAATTCAACGGTCACTTTCTCGTAAGAAGAAGGAATCTAAACGTCGGAGAAAGGCAATAAAGCGAGTTGCTAAAGCTCACTTGAAAGTCTCAAACCAGCGTAATGACTTCCATTATAAAACTGCTAAAAAGCTTCTAAATAAAGGGAAGAATATCGGATATGAAGACTTAAATATTAAAGGCATTGCCAGAACTCGAATGGCAAAGTCTACTCATGATGCTGGATGGAGTCAATTTCTGCAAATACTCTCGGTCAAAGCTGCAAATGCTGGGCTAATGACGATTGCTGTAAATCCAAACGGTACAACTCAAGAGTGCTCTAACTGTGGTCGAAAAGTTCCTAAGACCATCCAAGATCGTTGGCATGAATGTCAGTGTGGATGCTCTTTGGATCGCGACCACAACGCCGCGATTAATATCAAACATAGGGCGGTGGTTCGTCCCGTCTTTAAAGCTCAGGATATGCCCGATGGGATACCAGGGGTCACTGAGAAGCCCGCGCTCTATGCGTTAGCATGAGCGTCGGGAGTATGTTCACTGTAGTCATGCCTTATGAACTCGCCAGTTGGCTGTTAGGTCAGTAGAGTGGTTTATCGGTGAGTGCGAGTACTCTGTGGAATTAATTGGGTACAGACTAAGGGAGAGCAAGCCCAAGCTGATTTAGAGGCACAATTAATCGCCCAAGCCGAGGGTCAAGCAGTCGTGCCAGAGTCGCGCTCAGCGATGTTAGCAGCTTTACCATTGGCAATTGCGGCTGATGGAGTAATGGTACCGTTTCGTCCAGTGGCCAATACACCCAAGGGCAAAATCAAAGTTTAAGGGTGTTGGGATGCGTTGGAGTGAGTCAGGTTTTAACCAGTTACTGATCCTCCGCGTTGCTTGGGTCAATCAACGTTTTGACTCTCTTTTTCCTCATGTCACTCTTCCAATACAACCGCACTCCCCCATCCCTTAACTACGCCCAATATTACTTCTCTTACGATCCGAAGCTTGCTCTTTGTCTTTGGCTGATGTAGATGTTCGGCGAATATTTACAACATAAAATAACACCCGATCTATTAAAAAGTAAGATCTAGGATCTGACATAGGAATTCTCTAACCAGTTTGATTTTACCGATAATTAATTAGGTTGGTAGATGTTTACGGAAACGGCTGAGTCATCAGCGTAGTTAATCATAGCCGCAGATCGAGGGAAGAAAAGAAATAATCTCGATCTGAAGAAATAGCTTTACTCTTCAGCACACCAAGTTTTATGAGCAAATTAAGTGTTATTTTCTTCCCGCTCGCCTTCTTCTTGACAACGCTGGCACCAATTATCCATTCTTCGATTGTCCTTGCTACCCCTACCAACGTTGAGCTATCCAAACCTTCGGTTGCTAATATTATAGCTTTCTCCGACATCCAAGGAGTTCGGGGCGAATCTGAAATTCTTCAACTATCTCAACTAGGAGTTCTGGAAGCTGATTCTAACAAATTTTATCCCTTGGCTCCGATTACCCGTAGTCAATTTGTGACATGGCTTGTCAAAACCTATAATTTGTTACAAACTCATAATAACCGCGTTCCAGCACTGATTCGGCTTCCAGATACGCGAACATCATCTTTTACGGATGTCCCCTCTTCTCATCCTGCTTTTAGTTACATTCAGGCTGCATATAATGCCGGATTTTTAGTTGGCTATGAGGATGGAACATTTAAACCTAATAATAATTTAACACGAGAGGAGATGATTGTTATGAAATCATCTTTAGACTCTGGTGCCAGTGGAAAAAGCAACCGATCTGTTAAAAGTTTTCGTAATTATCTTGCAAAAACAAGAGGATTTACTGATGCAAATGAAATTGGAGACCTTTATCTAAATCATATTTCTTTTGATTTAGGTAATGCTGCTGGTGGCAAAAATTTTCAGAGGGTTTATGGTTCTACAAGACTTTATGAACCAAAAAAAGTAGTTAATAAGGCAGAAGCAGCCATTTTAATATCAAAGTTCAGGAAAGCGGGAACTGTTAGTAATGCACTCAAGAAAATTAAACCTTAAAGAATATGTGAAAAGTATAACATAGCACTCAGTAACCTCCAGCGATAATTTTTGATTGTAATAACTCATATCCCCGACTTCTCAATGAAGTTGGGGATCTTTTCTTAAGCGATCGATCAGTACTTGTTCAAGAATACGATGGACGATATATTACATAGCGTCTCCACAGGTTAATTTTACTCGCTAGCTGGGTATGTTAAATATGCGCGATCGATATCAACCGCGATACACTCACGACAAACAATGGCAATTCAGATCTGGCAACCAGGGGATAAAATCAAAAACGATCGCTTCGATATCCTCAAACAGTTGGGAAAAGGCGGTTTTGGGATTACCTATCTGGCTGAAGACACCATTAGAAGACAGCAAATCGTCATCAAAACCCTCAACGCCAATCAGCAGGGCGAGGCAGATTTTGTGCAGAAGCAAGGAAACTTCGTTAACGAGGGATTTATGCTTAAAACATTCAACCATCCCCACATCGTTAAAGTCTATGAAATGATTCAAGTTGGGGATCTTTCAGGCTTGGTGATGGAATATATTCCTGGGCAAGATTTGGCTGACTATATCATTGCCAACGGGCGGCTCTGTGAAGCTGAAGCACTGAATTATATCGACCAAATCGCCCAAGCTCTAGATTGCGTCCATCAGCAGAAGTTTTTTCACCGTGATGTCAAACCCCATAATATTATGCTGCGCCAGGATCGGGGCGAAGCGGTATTGATTGACTTTGGCATCGCCAAGGAATTTGTCGATCTAGAAACCATCTATTTATCTAATAGTCTGGGTACGGAACTCTACAAACCCATCGAACAATACGAAAAACGCGGTAAATTCGGAGCATATACAGATATTTATGCTCTAGCTGTCACTCTGTATCATTTACTAACCGGAGCGGCTCCAGGCGGTGGTTCGCCGCTGTATACGTCGAAGGCGAGGAAGGATGCTCAGGATAAAGGATGGGGCGCAAATTTAGACGAACATTTGTGGGGTGAGTTGGCAAATGCTGGGGTAAGTGAGAGTACTCAAGCGGCGATTAAAGCGGGAATGGAAATAGAACCGAGTCAACGTCCTCAAAATATGACTGAATTTCGTAAATTGTTGAAATTGGTCACAACATCACCAGCAACTACTTCATACCCATCACCTAAAATTTTTGTATATTATCCTTATGAACTATCAATTAATTTTCTTGCTTACCGTTCCAAACAATCTGCTGTCAAGGGTTCTCAGAACATAGCTGAGTTTCCAGTATTATTGAAATCGACTGAGGACAAAATAGCAAAGAGCGAATGTGAGTCAAAGCGCGTTATAAAAACTGAACTAGATGATCCCTACTTCTTATGTTCTCATGGGCATTCACTTTTTGAGTCAGGCAGATATAGAGAAGCTATTCATAGTTATGAACGTGCTATAGAAATTCAACCAGACAACCCGTTCTTTTTGTGTTCATATGGCTATGTATTGAATCGGCTTGGCAAATATGAAGAGGCTATTCATAGTTATGAACGTGCTATAGAAATTCAACCAGACAACCCGTTCTTTTTGTGTTCATATGGCTATGTATTGAATCGGCTTGGCAAATATGAAGAGGCTATTCGTAGTTATGATCGTGCTCTGAAAATCGAACCAGGCAATCCTCACTATTGGAATAATCGTGGAATTGTCTGGAGTAAACTAGGCAAATATGAAGAGGCTATTCGTAGTTACGATCGCGCTCTAGAAATTCTGCCAAACGATCTTGAAATTTCCGAAAATCGTCTGAACGCAGTGAGAAGAAAGCGGCAAAACCAAGGCTGTAAAATAGTAGGACAAAATATTTTATGACTGTTACTCTTACTATTATTGACGGAAAACTAAAAGGTAAATCCTACAGATTCGACACTCGTAATATTTGCTGGGCGGGTAGAGATTCTAATTGTAAGATTCGGTTTCCAGAAGACCGCGATCACGGGCTAATCTCTCGCCTCCACTGTTTGCTAGATATCGATCCGCCCAAAATTTCCGTCCGTGACTTCAATAGTAAACATGGCACTTATGTCGATAAAGTGTTAGTTGGCAAGCGGGAACATGGACAAGCTGCGCCCCAGGGCATTAATGCCGATGTCAAACCCGTTGAGAAAAATCTGTACTCAGGCAATATCATCAGGATCGGCAACGTCCACATCAAAGTTACCATTAGCGGCGAACAGCCCGACTATACACCTCCACCAACACCGCAACCACCCAAAGCGATGCGAATCGTCGCCGATAAAGCGATCGCATTTATCAAAAATTGGTTAGAAATTCCAGATCGCACGCCAGCCAGTCAGCTCGAAAAACAGGCGATCGGCGGTTATAAAATAGTCAAGGAGCTTGGTGCAGGAGGCTACGGACAGGTGTTTCTTGCTGAAAATGCCCAAGGCAAACAAATCGCGATTAAGGTGATGTTGGCGGAGGTGGCAGCCACTCCAGCGAAGGTGAAGATGTTCGAGCGCGAAATCGATAACGCTAAAGCTCTCAATCATCCGAATGTCGTCCGCCTGACTGACAATGGTTTCGATCCTGAGAATAACTGCTTGTATTATGCAATGGAATACTGTGCGGGGGACAATCTCCACACCTTTATCCACAAAATGGGCGGGATTCTCGATTTACCTCTAGCCAAACGGCTGATTTTTCAGATCCTCGACGGTTTGGAATATACCCACAATGCTGAAATTCCTTATGTGCGCTTGGCTGATGGGAGTTTTGGTAAAGGGAGCGGACTAGTTCATCGCGATCTCAAACCTAGCAACATTATGATTGCCAAATCCAATCTCGGTCAAATTGCCAAAATTGGCGATTTTGGTTTATCCAAAGCGTTCGACATGGCAGGATTGAGCGGACATACCATGAGCGGCGATGGTTTTCGCGGTACGCCCCATTTTATGTGTCGCAAGCAAGTATTGGAATTTCAACAGGCAAAACCAGAAGTAGATATCTGGGCAGCAGCAGCTTGTTTGTACTATATGCTGACTACCCAATATCCCCGCAAATTTGGCAAGGGCGAAGGCTGGGAGGTGTTATTAGAACGTGATGTAATTCCGATTCGCGATCGAAACCCCGATCTACCTGCACATTTAGCAACTGTAATCGATCGAGCATTACACGAAGGCTCCAAGACATCAACTACCCTTCACTATCAACAGGTACAAGATTTCAAAGCCGATCTGGAGATCGCATTCAACAAAATTTTGGATTAACGCTACTCACTATGCTGGAACCCGAAGAAACCAAATCTATCCAACAGGCTGAATCACCTACTCTAACTCAGACAGATAGCAAAACGCATCCAACTATCCAGATTGGGATCTCACCCCTTCCACAACAATCGTTTAGTGGTGAATTCGATCGTCAGCCTGGATTATGGGAAGGGTTACGATTACCACTCAAGCGAGTGGGATCGATCGTATTTATATTGTTTATTTTAGCTCTAGGAGTCTCTGGATTATTCAATCTAGCCAAAGGTGCGATCGATAGCCTAACAGCCAAAAAACCAGCCACAAGCAGCCAACCAACAGAGCAAAGTCAGCCGATTAATACTCCTACCCCAACAACTGTAAGTAGTGACAAAAATAATTGCATCGATTTACCCACCCGCATGATTAAGGCTAGAGTAACCAGTCAGCAGGTAGATAAGATATTTTATCAAACATATCCCGATCGAGTAAATAAGCCTTTAGCTGACACGACTATTGATCGTAATTTACGTCAGGAATGGTGTGGGGTTGCCAATAAATTAATCGAGCAAAAACCTAGTAAATAAAATAGTTGATTGATCGGTTAAGTTTTATAATAATATCGAGCTTGCAAAAACTCAATCGATTCATTTTGGACTCGATAAATTAGTCGATGATCTAAATCTATCCTTCTCAACTAAATCTGCGGATATCCGTTTCTAGTTGCTGCCAGTTATCGATCGAGTAACCAAACTGAATTAGTAATTTCGCTTTTGCTCCACCACGTTTGTGCTCGATATTGAGTAAATATTCAGTTAGCTTAGATGATTCAATTATTGCTCGATCGCTATTAACCCAAGTTGCTAGTTATGGTAATGAAGAGCCATAATTACTTAAAACTTTTCAATTTTCACCAATCCACCTTCTGCAAATCTCACGACAAGCTCATGATTTTCCAGCAATCTCGTCCCAAGTAAAGGTTTTTTCCCCGCTGCCAGGACGCGAACTTTTTGTTCTACTCCATTCCAGAGAATTACTGCCTCATGAATCGGTAAAATTACGTTACTGTTATCAGCTAAATTGGCTGACATTGCATACTTAAAAGGCAAGCCTAATAAAGAAACTGCTTGTGGCGGTAAAGAAAGATGATCTGTGAATCCAGTATCGATTACAAAGTCAATCGAGAAATCTGGGCGATTTGGTAGATGAAAAACTACGGGGATAGTAGCGTGTCTGCCCTTAACGATTCCAGAAATCATCAATCAACCCGCTCCATCACACCACCGAAGGAAGCTGAGACATTGTAGCCAATGCAGATACCAAATAATCGAGCAGTTGGGTTTTTCTCGCTCAAGTGGGTAGCGGAAACTAAACCATCTTCATCTACTTCATAGTTTCCTGTCTCGATATCGATAATTACCATTTTGCCGATATTATCTTCGGAGTGTACCTGTTGACGAATGCTGCTTTCGTACATCTGTTGGGCACGATGGGCGACTTCTTCATGAGTGAGCAAAATTGTTTGCATCGGTCTTGCTTCGCTGTTTGATGGTTGCTATTCTATGATACTCAAATCAATCAAAACTGTAATCACATTTAGTTTGAGGATGTTCATAAATTAACCCCTGTAGATCTTTCAATCCACAGGGGTCAATTTATCAGATTAGAGATTACTCAACACCCTCAATCCGGTCTTCAACCTCCTGATAAAGGTCACGGAGCATATCGAGATTCTCTTCACTCGTCTCCCAGTAACCCCGCCCATTGACTTCCAACAGCGTCGAAACAATCTTGCGGAACGAATTCGGATTGAGATCCATTAACCGTTTACACATTTCCTTATCCTTGATAAATGTGTCATTGGTTTCCTCATACACCCAATTATCCACCGCTCCAGCCGTCGCACTCCAACCGCTGGTATTTACCAATCGTTTCGAGAGTTCCCGGACACCCTCATAACCGTGGGAGAGCATACCCTCATACCATTTGGGGTTGAGTAACTTTGTCCGGGCATCTAAGCGAACAGTCTCGGAGAGGGTGCGAACTTGAGCGTTAGCAGTAGTAGTATCGGCGATGAAGGAAGTTGGCATTTTGCCATCTTCCCGCAGAGTGGCGACGATTTTAGTGGGGTCTGAGTCGTAGTAATGGGATACGTCGGTCAGACTGATTTCTGAGGAATCGAGGTTTTGGAAGGTGACTTCGGCGGTTTTGAGGGTGGTTTCAAAGATTTTGCGGCTTTGTTCCATTGTCCCTGGATTATCCGCACTGAAGGCGAAGGATTTGCGTCCGAGGTACATTTCCTGAAGTTCGGCTTCGTTTTCCCAGGTACCGTTTTCCACCGCGAGGTTGATATTGGAGGAGTAGGAGCCGGAGGCGTTGGAGAAGACGCGGGTGGCGGCTTGACGGAGGTTAATGCCCATTTCCTCAGCTTGAACTAGGGCGTGTTTGCGGATGAAGTTCATCTCTAAGGGTTCATCGGCTTCGGCGGCCATTTTGACGGCTTGGTCGAGCAGGTTCATCTGGTTGATGAATAGGTCGCGGAAGACACCGGAACAGTTGATCACGACATCGATGCGGGGACGACCGAGTTCTTCGAGGGGGATCATGTGGAGTTTATTGATCCGTCCGAGGGCATCGGGAACGGGTTTGACACCGACCATCCACATGATTTGGGCGAGGGATTCGCCGTAGGTTTTGATGTTATCTGTCCCCCAGAGGACGCAGGCGATGGTTTCGGGATATTGGCCGTTATTATCGCGCATTTGGCGTTCGAGTAGGCGATCGACTACTACTTTTGCTGATTTAACTGCGGCTTCGGTGGGGATGGATTGAGGATCGAGGGCGTGCATATTCTTACCTGTGGGTAAGACATCGGGGTTGCGGATGGGGTCGCCACCTGGCCCTGGCAGGATGTATTCGCCGTCTAAGCCTTGGAGGAGTGCGCCGAGTTCGTTGTCGGCGCAGACTTGTTTGAGGCAGAATTCTAGGTAGTCGAACAGGGGTTTGATTTCGTCGAGGTTGACTTTTTTATAGCCGGAGGCGTGGAGGGATTCGACCCAGGGTTCTTTTTTACCCATGTTGAAGATGTTCAACTTGGCGACGAAGGATACTCGTCCTTCTTCGTTGACTTGGGATTGCACCATGGCGGTGACGGCGGCGCGGACGGCGAGGGTGATGTCTTGCAATAGTTGGACATCTTCGAGGATACCGCGATCGTTACTCTGATAGACTTGTTCGAGATCTCGTCCGAGACTTTCGGTGATAATTCGAGGTAGCCCTTTGATGCCTTCTTCTTCCCGATCGAGTGATGCTATATTAACCAGTGTGGCGATCGCTTCTTCGGCTGTGGGTGGTTTACCGACGACGTGTAAACCGCAAGGAAGTAGGCGCGATTCGATTTCCATCAAGCGGCGATAGACGGCACCGACGATGTTATCGCGGTCTTCGACGCTCATAGTGCTGGCATCGCTATCGGGTAATTCGACATCTTTATCCAGGTTGCAAATCCGTGCTTTATCCATAATTGTATTGACAATTTGGATGCTCCGACCGCTATCCCGTAAGGATTGGTATGAGCCGACGAGTTCGCCGAGTTCTTGCAAGCCTTTGTATAAACCAGCATTTTCGGCTGGGGGGGTGAGATAGGAGATAGTTTCAGCGTAGGAGCGACGTTTGGCGATGGTGGCTTCGCTGGGATTATTGGCGGCGTAGTAGTAGAGGTTGGGAATGTTGCCGATTAAGCTATCGGGGAAACACTCGTTGGACATACCCATCTGTTTTCCTGGCATAAATTCCAGAGAACCGTGGGTACCGAAGTGCAGGACGGCATCTGCTTCCCAGACTTTTTCCAGATAGGTATAGTAAGCCGCGAAACCGTGGTGAGGGCTGGCGGAACGGGAGAATAATAACCGCATCGGGTCGCCTTCATAACCGAAGGTCGGCTGGATGCCGATGAACAGATTACCGAAATGTTTACCGTAAATTACCAGGTTTTGACCGTCGCTATTCAGATTACCTGGTGGTGGCCCCCAACTTTCATGGAGTTTTTCGGAGTAGGGGGTGAGTTTCTCATACTCATCTACGGACATCCGATAGGCGACGTTTAATTCGGGGCTATTGTACTGCGCTTGGGCATCATGGAGGACTGCTTCCATCAATTCCTTCGCCGAGCCAGGGATTTCGGGAATATCATAGCCATTGCTTTTCATGGCATTCATGACTTCATAGATGGAGCCAAAAACATCGAGATAGGCGGCTGTCCCCACATTCCCTTTATCTGGCGGGAAGCTAAAAACGGTAATAGCAACTTTCTTATGTAGTTTTGGCTTACGACGCAGATTCGCCCATTTCATCGCCCGTCCGGCAATCGCTTCGACCCGATCTTGCAGTGTAATTGCCCGTCCAGTATCGCCATCTCGACCCGATAATACGATCGGTTCGATCGCGCCGTCTAGTTCGGGAATTGCTACCTGTAAGGCGACCTGAATCGGATGTAAGCCTAAATCGCTTTCTTCCCACTCTTCCGTCGTTTGGAAGACGAGCGGTAATGCCACCATATAGGGACGATTCAACCGTTTGAGCACGTCAATTGCTTTGGGGTGATCCTGTCTGGCGGGGCCACCAACTAGGGCAAATCCCGTCAGGGAGATCACCGCATCGACGATCGCATTATTCTTATTAATTGGGTCGAAGAAATAGGCTTCTAGGGGCTTGGAGAAGTCCAAGCCACCAGCGAAAACGGGTACTACCTTGGCACCCATCGCTTCTAATTCCTGCACCACCGCAATGTAATGCGCCGCATCACCAGTAACAATGTGGGTGCGCTGCAAGACCAAACCGATACAGGGGGCAAGGGGATCTTTATGATCTTCGGAAACATCGCGGCGACTGTTATACCAATTGAGATATTCCTTAATATCCTCAAACATTTGGGGTGCGAGGGGATGCCAGATGCCAATGTCGGGGAATGTGACGGGATCTTGATATTTGATTTCCCCGGCCGAACTAGCGGAATTAAGCGTATCCTCTTCCTTCAAGACATACCTGTCAGCCAACATCAGCAAGAAGTTTTCCAAGTTTTCTGGCGTACCGCCCAGCCAATACTGGAAACTTAACATAAAGTTCCGCGCATCCTGAGCTTTTTCCATCGGCAAGTACTTAAGGATGTTCGGTAGCGTGTTTAATAACTTGAGCATCCCATCTTGGAAACTACCCGCGCCAGCATTAGCTTTGCGCTTTTTCATGAACTCGCCAATGGCACTCTTGGATTGCCCTAATTGAGCCAGGGAGAAACTACCCATTTTGCTCAACCGCATCACAGCAGGCATCGAGGGGAAGACCACAGCGACATCCAGATGATCGCGATGAGGTTCCACCGCCGCCACAACTTTTTCGGCTAAATCTTCAATAAAAATCAGTGAAGCGATGAAGATATTCGCCGTTGCCATATCTCGCTCCAAACCAGCATAATTTTCGGGATCGCGCAGTTCTTCGAGGAGATAACCACTAATTTCGATCGCGATTTTGGGGTTGTGGTCGTTAATTGCTTTGACAGCAATGGCTAACGCGCTCTGATACTGCGGCTCTAGCACGACATAGACCACCTTCAATAACTGTCTACCCCGAATGTCGGCGGGGGCGATATGTCTAATGGTGGACTTGACGTTGGTGAACATGCGGGTTGACTCCTGAGAACTAAAATCTATGAGACTCGATCGAGACAGTTAAGGCGATCTCACTGAGGTTTACTCAGCGGCCGTTACACTAGGAAAACGGCTTCTGATATGACGCTGGTGATCGGTGAGTGATTTGAGAGATCGATTTCTTACGTGTTGTAGCGTCGCATCTCAAGTGTCCACTCACTTGATCACTGTGTACAGTTTTACCAGAAAATCCGCAATGGGTGTGGATTCCTGACTTTATCTGACACAATTTGCAAAGAATAACTTAACATTTATTTGTGTTAGAGGATAAATATTTTTACTTTTTCTGAATTTATCGACACAAATCTTTATATTTGGTGCAAACCTAGACAAGCCAAGGATCCTGATCGAAATCGACGTTTAATCCCCATCATCCCCAAGACTAAGCTGGAGGGGTTAATAACGACACGCCAACACCACCCGTGAAATGATCGATCCTTAACACTCCATCTTCGATCGCATCACCTTGTCCCAAAAATAATCGATCGATCCGAAAGCGATGGTAATTCAGCACTAGTTTTGGTAGCGGCAAAACTTCACGACCTTTGTTGCCGTACAGCTTGGCGTGTAGTGCAGGTAACTCATGCCAAGGACAACTCATCTGGTGATGGTGAGCGTTGTGATAGCCAAAGTTGAGCATCAAGAGATTAAGCCAGGGATACTCGATCGAAACTAAGTTAGAAAAGGTATTTTCCTGTTCGTAGAAACGATCTCGTTCTGGAAATTCTTGACCTAGTACCACATATTCATAGGTGTGATGAAAGGCATCGATAAAACGTGTAATATTTACGAAAGAAATATATGCAGCAAAATATAGTAAAACAGCTTGCCAGGACATCCAAGCTAATAGCCCAAATAGAATAGATCGATAAATAATTAAACCAATCGTCCGCTTCAATAAATATCGCTTCGATCGATTCAAGAATGGTGCGAGAATAATTTGCCATCTCATTTCAAATTCTAACACTGGGAAGTACAGCCATTCCAATCCCAAATATATCTGGCGGATCCATGGAGAGATCGAGACCCTGAGATATTCCAAGATATCAAAGCCAACAACATCGACATGATATAAATGGTGATTAAAGTGATGTTCGACTAAATTATCCCATGTTGCATAACATGACCCATTAAAATGGGTCATTATTTGGCCCCAAAATCTATTAAGTTTTCGATGTCTAAAAATATTACCATGAATAAATTCATGGGTTAAAGCTGTCGAAATTACTAAGCTATGGGCAATCGCCAATACCCCAAATAGATTGATTTGCCAGAATTGACTCAAAATCGAAACAATGCCCAAACTATAGAGAATAATAACGTAAGCAAGTGCGATTATATTTTTTACTTTGGGTTGAATCATCGATCGAGCACCAAGGATTGATTTTAATATTTATTTTATATACCATACAACTCGATCTAAATACTAGTTTCTCAGCATATTTAGCACTAGACATCGAGCGGTTTTGCCGATCTAATCGATCTGTCAATCCAGGATAATCCTGTGAACAACTCATCAGCTTGTCTCCATGGCAAGATCAATGGTAATCTTGCTTACAAGTTTTTAATCTCATCTCAACCACATCTCATTCATCGTTCGATGTTTTCACACCTTAAGTCTAAAAACTTAGATGTAGTGATTGATACATTTATTGGATTTATCAGTTCTCAATATATATAAATAAACATGAAAGAGACTGCCCGGGATCGGCACCAGATCGACCGACTACCTGCTTTCCCGCCAAAGCTAGAGGTCAAAAACCTCTCTAAGTTATACCCGCTGAGAGGTGGTCAGCAGATCGCAGTATTAGAGGAGATTAATATTCAGATTTTCCCCAGAGAGTTTACTTGTCTAGTCGGGACTTCTGGTTGTGGCAAATCAACTTTGCTCAATATTATCGCCGGACTCTTGCCCCCAACCACTGGCGAAGTATTGGTAGATGGTCAATCTGTCACAGGACGACCTGGTTCCGATCGCGGGATGGTCTTTCAAGGATATACACTTTATCCATGGTTAACAGTGGCAAAAAATGTCGCATTTGGCTTGCAATTTCAGCAGATGAGCAAGGCAGAAAAACGCGATCGAGTGCATTACTTCCTCGAAGTAGTCGGTTTGCTCAATTTTGCCAATAGTTATCCCAAACAGTTGTCTGGCGGGATGAAACAACGAGTGGCGATCGCTAGATCCTTAGCGAATCAACCAGCCGTACTGCTGATGGATGAACCTTTTGGTGCGCTCGATGCTCAGACTAAAGAACAAATGCAAGAGTTCTTACTCCAACTTTGGGAGCAAACCCATGTAACTATTTTGATGATTACCCATGACGTTGAAGAAGCGATCTATTTATCGCAACGAATTTATGTCTTGAGTTCTCGACCGGGAACAGTGAAGTCAGCAATCAAAATTCCCTTACCAGAACATCGTGAATTAGACCTCAAACTGTCTCCTGAATTTATCAATGTGAAACGGCAGGTCATTCATCTGCTAAGATCTGAAACATTGACAAATTCATCTGAATTAGTCCTAGCTGATCGCTAATTAATAATTTAAACTAATCACTAGATTTTTCCTGTTTATGCTCAAAATATCTGCTCCGATCCGCTGGTTTGGCTTAACATTTACAGCGTTAACATTAACCATTGCCTGTACGCGGCAGCCAAATCCGACTACCACGGCACCGACACCGACTAGTTCAGCCTCGCCATCTGCCTCTCAAGTGCTCATTTCTGCTACTAACAACTGGATCGGTCATGCTGGTCATTATGTCGGCGTTAAAAAGGGATTATTCACTGCAGCTGGTTTAAAAATTGAAGATTTATTTTTCCAAAGCAGCACAGAAATGGGTACAGCATTTATGGCTGGTAAAGCAGATATTGCTTGGGTAACAACAGGTGATGCCGTACAAATGGTCGAGAAAGATCCTTCGGTTAAGATTATTTATGTGATCGATTATTCCAATGGTGCGGATGGAATTATTGGTAGAAATATTAAATCACCTCAAGACATTAAAGGTAAAACAGTCGCTCGCGAAAATATTTTGTTTGAGAAAGTTTTACTTCAGGCTTACTTAGATAAAGCAGGACTAAAGGAGAGTGATGTCAAGATTAAGGATATGGTCGCTGCGGATGCAGCTACTGCTTTTGCAACTAAACAGGTAGATGCTGCCGTCACCTATGAACCTTACATGGGGAAAGCATTAAAACAGGGTGCAGGACAAGTTTTATTATCAACAAAAGATACCAATTTGATTGCCGATGCGATCGTCGTGCGTACCAAGTTAATCGAAACTCGGAAAGCCGATCTCCAAACTTATCTTCAAGCAGTCGATAAAGCCGTTAAATTAGTTAATACTGGCGATGCCGAAGCCCTAAAAATTACTGCCGATAAGATGGGTGTGAGCGTTGATGAAGTTAAAGAACAACTAACTGGCGTAAAGTTGTTGGATCTTGAGGCAAATAAAACGATCGCGTTTAACAAAAGTAATCCTAGCAACGTAATGGGTAATCTCGAACTGACCACGAAGGTAGCTAGTGAATCCAAAGTTGTAGCTAAACCGATCGATCCGAAATCTCTCTATGATGTCTCGATTGTTGAAGCTCCATAATTTTATCCAACGATCGATCCTCATGACTAATCAAACTGTCTGCGAATCATGGTTTTCTACCCAACGTATCGATCAAGGGCTATATCTAATCACTGAACCTCACTACTACTGGTACAATCGGGCTAATTTGTGGTTGATTAAGGGTCAGACTCAGGATCTACTGATCGATACGGGTTTAGGTGTGTCTAGCCTACGCAACTATATTGCCAATCTACTCGACAAACCCTTACTCGCGATCGCTTCCCACATTCATTTCGATCACGCTGGCGGTATGCACGAATTTGAGGATCGAGCAATTCATGGGGCTGAGGCGCAAGCACTGCGCGATGGTGATGCCCATGAAGCCCTCTGTGCCCAGCCAGGATGGATACATCCCGACCATTTTGAGATGTTACCCCACAGCGGCTTTACGGTGGCAGAATACACCTTTAATGCGGCGGAACCAACGCGAATTTTACAAGAGGGAGATGTACTGGATTTAGGAGATCGCGCCTTGGAAGTCTTGCACTTACCAGGACATTCGCCAGGATGTATTGCTCTGTATGACCATCGATCGCAGGCGTTATTCTCTGGTGATGTCATTTACGATGGAGAGTTACTAGACGAACTCCACTGTAGTGATATTCCTAGCTACATTAAAACTTACGAGCGACTGGAACAACTGCCAGTTGATACCGTATATCCTGGTCACTACCAAACTTTTGGCAAAGATCGTTATCTCCAAATTATTGGCGAATATCTCGATCTTCGACGCAAACCTGGCTGCCCATCCGAAGTCTAATCCAATCTTGGTTGACTTTTGCTCCTCATCTTTTCTATTCACTAGGACTTATTTTCCGTGTTTGAAACTAGTTCCCTCGAACCACAACCACCGCGACAACATCGTTATTTAGCTCCGTCGGTATTCTGGAGTATTCGCCAAGGATTTCCCAAATGGCTGTCTTCCTTACTGATTGTCTTGTCCCTAGTTATCCCGTTGCTATTATGGACGATCGTTAGTTCCCTAAATATCGTCCCAGCGATGTTTCTGCCCACCCCCCTGTCGGTGATTCAGGTGGGAATCCAAATGTTTGTCGAAAACAATTTAGGGGCAGATATTCTGGCGAGTTGTGGACGAGTGATGATGGGATTTGTCTTATCAGCACTGATTGGTGTCCCGATTGGTTTGGCGATGGGGACTTTTCATAGTATGGATCGGATTTTTGCGCCGATTGTTGGAATGGTCAGATATATGCCGATCACTGGATTTGTACCATTGATTATTATTTGGTTAGGCTTGGGAGAACCCTCGAAAATCGCAGTTGTCACCTTGGGCGTGGTGTTGTACAACATTATGATGGTAGCTGATGCAGTTAAATTCATTCCCAATGAAATGATTAATGTTGCCTACACGATGGGGGCTAATCGCTGGAATGTGATCTGCAAAGTAATTCTCCCAGCGACTTTTCCCAGTGTGTTAGACACACTTCGCGTCAACATTTCTGGTGCCTGGAACTTTGTCGTAATTGCCGAGTTACTCGCGGCTCAAAGTGGTTTGGGGTTTAGAATTATTCAAGCTCAACGGTTTTTACAAACTGACAAGGTTCTGGTTTGTATTTTCTTGATTGGGGTGATTGGTCTGATCGTTGATTATGGACTAAGATGGATATCACATTGGCTCGCACCTTGGGCAGATCAAGTGCGTCATTAATCAGCGATTTTTGGACAGAGAAGATCTTTCCAGCCCTGGTAATCGATCGATAGAAGTTACCCAACCGACTGCTCCATTTTCACTCAATAAAACATCGATCGCCGCTTGATGCTCGATCGAACTCATTGCCGCACAACAATCTTCTAATAATAGACAATAAAAACCTAGATCGCTAGCATGGCGATAACTGCCCAATACACAACATCCAGTTGTGACCCCCGTAAATAGTAAGTGGGTAATATTTTTTTCCGTTAAAATTTGTTCCAGATCTGTATCGACAAAAATTGATTGAGCAGGTTTGTCAATTTGTAACTCAGTATTTTGGGGTTGAATTTCAGCGATTAATTCTGTTCCTAGTTCTCCTTGAATCAGACATTTGCCCATTTTGCCTGGATTGCCAATCGGATATCTAGCATTGATATAGCGTAGTTTTTTACTCGGTGAAACATCCGATAAATCGGGGCGGTGACTCTCTCTGGTATAAATGATTTGGATCTTTTGTTGTCGCGCCCATGAGATCGCCCGTTGAACCTGCGGAATAATTGCCCGAATTGGGGTTAAATCAATCCCCAACTCATTGCCACAATAACCATCAGGATGGCAAAAAACATTCTGCATATCGATGACAATTAAAGCCGTCTGCCTCAAGTTAAGTGGAAATGAGTGCTGACGGGTAGGCACTGGCAGTAAGAGATCGTCACTATTACTCATCTATTTATTCCTGATTCAAAAAATCACCACGGGCAGAATGATTTTGAGATAATAAATCTTGAATCTCCTGCCACTGTTTTGTCTCGATCGAGTTAATTAAAACATCTAACCTGGCTCGATATTGGATCAAAGATCTCAATAAAGCAGCTTGATTGTATTCCGCCATCATCATTCCCAGTTCTGGATTGCCTGCCCCAACTCGACTGGTATCTTTAAACCCCGTACTGGCAAATTTCTTGGCAAAATCTAGAATTGTCGGATCGGTTTCGTGTAGACAGGCACTAATTAAACTAGCACTAATCATCACTGGCAAATGGGAAATCCACGCCACCGCTCGATCGTGCTGTTCTGGAGTAGCATAATCTAGAATACATTCGAGCGATCGAACTAATTCTGCGACCTTTTCCAGGGCTGCTACACTCGTTTTCGCTGTCGGGGTCAAAACATAAGGTCGATAGGCAAATAGCCCCTTTTCAAAGGCAGCAATCCCACTCTCAGAGTTGCCAGCCATCGGGTGTCCACCCACAAAATTTGCCCATAAATCCGTGGCTCGATCGACAATCTCGCCTTTGACAGAACCAGCATCGGTAATAATTGTATCAGGATTGAGGTAGGGAATTAGTTGTTCGATCGTCGGCACGATCGCCGCAATTGGCGTACAAATAAAGATGATTTCCGTATCGCCCAAACTGGCTAAATCACAGGTGGCTCGATCGCAAATTCCTTCTCTTTCGGCAATTTCACAAGTTTCCTGTTTGCGACTAACCCCAAATACTTGATGTCCCAGTTGGCGAAAATCCCAGCCTAGAGATGCGCCGATTAATCCAATGCCAACGATGCCGATCTTCACTGCTATCTGTTCTTGATTATTTATTCTATTGTGCCATGGGGTCAGATTGTACGCTTAATTTGGGTGCGAGAGCCATGAACTAACATATCTCACAGACCTCGAACAACTCGATCGCACCCTGGTGATGAATAATCTTGTCAAGGTCTTACAATAAGTGGACACCCCAGTATTAGAGGGAACACTATTGAGAGATTGATATTTCAGTTAGAGAATTGGGTCAAAATTTATGATGACAGCTAGCCGATCTCGCGCAATGACAACTACTCAGCAACTCAATATTCTCCTCGTCGAAGATGACGAAGTAGACGCGATCAACGTCCAACGCGCTCTCAAACAAACCAATGCAACTGTGACTCTCTATCGAGCCGCTAATGGTATCGAAGCTTTAGGGATGCTCCGGTCTAACAGCCAAATTGTCACAGAAAATCATGGCAGGTTATTAATTCTACTCGACTTAAATATGCCGAAAATGGGCGGACTAGAGTTTCTGAAGGAATTACGTGCCGACGCTGATTTGTGTAGGTTTCCTGTGGTTGTCCTGACCACATCGATGCACAGCAGCGATCTAACTACCGCTTATCAATATAATGTCGCTGGATATATCATCAAACCGATTACCTTTAGCAATTTTGTGAACACGATCGATATCTTAAACCGCTATTGGTCGATGTCGGAGATGCCACCGCTATCATAAGCCATGAAAATGCCAAATTTAGCTCCAGAACCGGTAGTAGATCGAATTTTTAAAGTTCTGATTGTCGATGACGATCCTGTCGATCGAATGGCCGTAATCAGGGCTTTTAAGGATGCCGATTTTCACACGGAACTGTTAGAAGCGATCGATTGTACCAGTGGGCTGATGATGGCAAATTCTCGTCAGTTTGATTGCATTTTTGTAGACTATCGATTGCCCGATGGCAATGGGATCGAATTGCTGCAAAAACTCCGCGATCAAGGTATTGATGTCCCCATTGTCATTTTAACTGGACAAAATGACGATCGAGTCGCCGTAGAACTGATGAAAGCTGGTGCATCTGACTATTTATCCAAATCCCAAATATCTCCAGCCCAATTGCGTCAAGTCTTTCAGAATGTGATGCGAGTGTACGCTGCGGAACGGGCCGTGGGACTAGCTAACCGTCAGCGGGAGGAGTTATTAGCTCAAAAAGAAGAGTTTATCTCGCGGATGACTCACGACCTCCAAACACCACTAGTCGGTGCAAATCGAATGTTCGATCTGCTTTGCGATGATGTGTTTGGAGAGCTTCCCGATGGAGTAAAATCTAGTCTCAAGATCGTCAAACAAAGCAATCAAGATTTACTTCAAATGGTCAGAAATTTGGTCGAAGTTTATACCTATGATGCTGAGGCTAAACAGTTTGCTTTTGTTCCGGTCGATCTCATTCAACTCGTTGAAGAAGTGGTCGGAGAACTTACGCCGATTGCGGTCACTAAATGCCTAGAACTTAGCTCAAATATTGTCTCTCCTATGGCAGATTGCCCGGATGCCAATTTTCAGATTACAGGCGATCGACTAGAATTAAAACGGTTACTGACTAATTTAGTCGGGAATAGTCTCAAATTTACAGATATCGGTCAGGTCTCGATCGAACTTATGCCATCAACATTTAGTTCTCCCCTCACTATCGCTGTTTCCGATACAGGAAATGGCATTTCTGAGAACGATTTAGCTAATTTATTTGAACGGTTTCGGCGCGGTAATCACAAGCGATCGAATAGTGGACTGGGTTTATATTTATGTAGACAAATTGCCGAAGCTCATCAGGGGACAATTTCGGTGAAATCGAGAGTGGGGGTAGGTAGTACTTTTTTGGTTGAGTTTGCCAACATCTATCGATCGGCATAAATTATCCTGTTAAAAAATCTACCTATATATTGATTTATCACAGAATAACAGTTGGTACAACTAAAAGTGTACGAACTGAAAAAAGATAAACAGATGAGCGATTTAATTGTGGTCGGTTTCCAAGATGAGTTTAAAGCAGATGAAGTGATGAACGAACTCAGAAGACTTCAATCAGAGTATTTAGTCGATCTAGAAGATGCTGCTGTTGTGATCCGATCTCCAGAAGGTAAAGTTAAAATTAAGCAAGCTCAAGAACTGGTCGCTACTGGTGCCGTGAGTGGGGGCTACTGGGGACTACTGCTGGGAGTAATTTTCTTTAATCCCATTTTCCCATTGGTTGGTGCCGCAGTTGGGGCACTTTCAGGCGCATTAACTGATATTGGGATTAACGACGATTTTATGCGTGAGCTTGGTAATACGATCGAGCCAGGAACATCAGCAATTTTTGTTCTAGTTAAGAAGTCTACCCCTGATCGTGTTTTGGCAGATCTCAGCAAATTTGAGGGTAAAGTTTTAAGAACTTCACTATCTAAAGAAGATGAACAAAAACTCCAAGCTGCTCTAACCAAACAGCAAACAGTCCCAGCAGTATAATCATGGGCAGGGCAATCTTAATTGCCCTTTTGTTAATTATAGGGATCATCGCTACCGAAATATCTATCAATAGGTAGAGATCATTCTGTCAAAATTGGCACTCAAGATCTATCTATAGGATGATTCATTCACTAGTTAGTCTCAAGTATAACTAGAGAGTGGAAATAAACAGAGAAACTTAATATCATGAAATTTAATCTTCAGGCTTTACTGACTAATCTCCATCGCCATGT
Source organism: Chamaesiphon sp. (assembly GCA_041738715.1). Classification (GTDB taxonomy): domain Bacteria; phylum Cyanobacteriota; class Cyanobacteriia; order Cyanobacteriales; family Chamaesiphonaceae; genus Chamaesiphon. The sequence goes on along the minus strand of JBGSPI010000070.1, from coordinate 11,909 downwards.
CAAAACATTCGTCATTGGATTTGCAATTCTGACCTTAGTTTGGCAAGGTGCTATCCTCGGAGTAAGCCCAGCAATTGCTTCGCCTTTATTTGCGGCTAGTGCTAGTAGTATTTCCAAGCAAGTAACTGGCAAAGTAGAAGAAATGAAAGGATCGGCTACGAAGTCGGTAGGCAAGGCGCAATCAGCCATAGAAGATCGAGCCAGCGATGCAAAAATGAAGGTTAAGGATAATTTGACTGAAGCAAAAGTTAAAATTGAAAGTAATAATATCAGAACTAAAAATTCTGCTGATAAAGTGACTGATAAAGTCAAGAATTTTTTCGGACAATAGTTTAAATTTAGCACGGGGAGAAAATATTATTCTACTCTAAAGATAGATATTTATCCCTACGAGCGTTGCTAGAAATATGTCTTTTAGCAGAGAGAGATTCACAGAATCGATCATAAGGTATAGACAGTTCGAGTTTAAAACATAAAACACTATCGGAAATTATCATGAGTATTGAAGATCGCACCAAAGCAGCCGCTAAAAATGTCGAAGGTAAAGGTCAAGAAATTCTGGGTGTAGTTACTGACAACCCCCAAGATGAACTCGCTGGTAAAGCCAAGCAAGCTGAGGGAAAAGTCCGTGATGGGATTGAAGATGTCAAAGACAAAACAGATAATCTTGGCGACAAAACTAAACATGTAGCAGAAAACGTCCGTGATGGGATCGAAGATGCCAAAGATAGTATTGTAGATAAAGCCAAACAAGTGGGGCAAAAAGTCCGCGATGGAATCGAACATACAAAAGATGAGCTAAATAAATAGCTGAGATATTGCCACTAACAATGAGCTAATATTTTTGATTTAAAAAAACTTAGGCAGCCGTTGTCTAAGTTTTTTTATCGATCGCGATGAATTTAAATTGTAAATTGCTATTGGAGATCTAGCAGAATATATGATTTAGGTAAAACGTCGATCGAATCGCGGATCGAAATAATGTTTTTTCTGGCTATTGCATTGACTGCATAGAGTTTGCAGATTGCTGATGTCATTACTACCACCGGAAGCGAGGGGAATAATATGATCGATCGATAGTTTGGTGGTTTGTCCACAGCTTCGACACTGATGATTATCTCGCTGAAATATATATTCGCGAACTTCTTTGGGAAAACTAATTCGTTGAGACTTGTCTGGCATTGGATAACTAGTTTTGTTGTTAGTTTAACAAGAATGCAAATTGAAACCAAATAGATCGTCAACCACGATAGAATAAAAGCTAGACAATAGGCACAAGCCATGATCACTCAACTCGGCACAGCCAAAATCGACAGCGCACCGATAGTTACTTGGGAACCGTTGCCCAAGGATTTTCAATTAGAGGATAATCCGGTGGAGAATGATGGGCAACCTTTATTAGCAGGGGCATTACGCGAAAGCTTGGAACTAAGTGGCTTTATTCAACCGCAGATGCTCATTGTCTCCAACTTTGGTTTATGTGCGACGGTTGATAAACAAATTGTGGTGAAAGCTCCTGATTGGTTATATATAGCTACAACACAACCGACTGAATCTACTCGCAGAAGTTATACCCCTCATGCCGAAGGTGATGTACCTACCATTGTGATGGAATTTCTCTCCGATGTCGATGGCAGTGAATATTCCGTCAAGCGCACTTTTCCACCTGGTAAATGGTTTTTCTACGAGCAAATTCTCCAAGTACCAATCTACGTTATTTTTGAGCCAGAAGGCGGGTTATTAGAATTTTATCAACTTCAAAACGGTCGTTATGAGCTACTGTTCCCCGATGTAGATGGACGGCATTGGATTGCAGAAATGAAATTATTTCTGGGTACATGGCAAGGTAGCAAAGAGGGAAGATCCGGTTATTGGCTCCGGTGGTGGGATCAATTGGGCACGATGCTCCCGTGGGCTGTGGAGCAAATCGAGCAGGAGCGTCAACAGAAAGAACGATTGATGGCTTATTTGCGATCTCAAGGTATCGATCCAGATAATTTACCATCTAATGATGATTAAAAACTTATGGCGTTTGTGATTTGCTTGAGAGGCAGAGCGGTTTTGAAGATCTATTTTTGTGCGATCTTAATTAATTACAGAAACCCGCCCCTATGAATCTAATTAATTTACTTCTGCTAATCCAAATGAGGCTCGATCGATAGAAAGATTAATATTTTTTGCTGTACTTGTCTGTTGTCTATCTAAAGCTACTAATGCCTTCAATGCTTTGTGAAAAGATCCTTCGGTATCTGTGAGGCTGCTATCGTTAAAACCTATAGATTTTATATTATTCCCATGACAATCGATATAATAACAAGCACCTCCATTATTGTATACCCTTACTTCAGATGTACCATTCTTTAAAGGGAAAGTAAGTTTCATAAATTTATAATTTTTCTCATCGCAACCAGTAGAAATAGCCAAAGAGTCTTGAGATTCAATAATGTACAGTAAATCTTCAATAGCATTAATAATATGAATTACACCAGATGCAAGAATACCCATAAATAGGAATCAAAAACAGTACATTTTTAACGTACCCATATTATCTAAGATAATTCGCATCATTATGAACAATATAAAGCATGATTTTCAAAAAATGGTGCTTTAATAATTTTGACGATAAAAAGTTTGATCGATCCTCACTCACGAGGATCGATCACCTACTAGCTTGACTAATTACTATCGCTAGCCACGACTAGATCTACTGGAGATTCAGTCAGATTATCAATCGATAATAATAGCAACTCTGATTGATTTAAAGTAGGTAAACGATGCCGATCGAGTTGCATTGCTTCTAGACAAGTATTGATTCCCTCGATCGCTTCATTGAATACCCCAATTCGTTGTTCTACTTCCGCTAATTGTCGTTGGTTTTGCCGAATTTTTTCTTCGGCTTCTTTCTCCAATGCTTTGGCTAAATAAGCCCGAGCGCGATCGTATTGAGCGAGGATTTGTTCTGCTTGTTGGGTGGCTCCAGGTAATAGTTGATTGTTGAGAGATTGATTGATGACTTGACGGAACGATCGCATAACAGTATCGCGAACTTTTTCTTCAAAGTCAATTTTTAGTAACTGACGAATTGCTGGTTCAGCTTCGATCATATTATAGTGATCGTAACCCCGACAGGCTTGTTGTAAAGTTTGCCGTAATTGGAAGAGGGAAGAAGTTCCTTCAGTAAAAAATTCAGGACGTTCGCGTACATATCGATCGCATTCAATTCGAGCTGCATTGATGAGAGATGTGGAAACGGTAGTTTCTAACTGCTTGAGATTTTGTTCGATACCACTATCATTGCCTAACAACCGATAGAGATTGCGATAATATTCTTGTTTCTGGATTTGGGTATTTAACTGTTGGAAGAAGTTGGCAACCAGTTCCTCGACTGCGGCAACCAAGACATCTTCTAAACCATTCGCTAAATAGTAAAATGCCTCACTCAAGATGCCGATTAAAGGTACCACCGAATTGCGGCGATGGCTGGCTTGTGCCTGTTGATGTACTTGACTAACCGAGAAGGTTGTTAATAGCTCATCCAAACGGCTCACCATTTTGGCTTTTAGCTTGGTAAAATCAGCCTCAAAGGTAACATTAGTATTGCTAGCGGCAACTTCATTAACGATCGCATTAATATGTTGTTTGAAATCATCGCCAACATCTTTTAGCTCCTTACTTAGAAGCTGAAGTTCTTGTTCCTTAATTGCGGTAGCATCTTGGGGCTGCGCTTTGAGATAATGCCACGTTTCCAGATAACTGCGGCGGAGGCTGATACAGATTGGCTGTAAATCATCTGCCAAATTCACTAATAATAATGGGCGTTTTTCTTCCATTAAGTAGCGAGTGATCGCAGTACGAAATTCTTCAATGCCACTATCTTTAATCAATTGTTCGACTAAACCGCTACCCTGCTCGCCTAAAATCCGTACATAGTTTTCACTTGCCGATTCATAACTCCGCACATCGATCCGAAATTTTTCTACTGGTAATTTGCCAGAGCTAGAACAATAGCGATTAAATTCATTTACAAACTGGGGTGTTTGCTCCCCATCGGGGGTGACAGTCGCCGCAAAAAAGGAATTCAGCCCAAACCTGTCACTCACATTTGCTTGACGGAGTTGACTCCCCCAAAAGCCTAACAAACCGCTAGTTTTATATACTCGCTGTGAATCACGAAATTGTTCGCCAATTAAACGATCCAACCGTTGACGTAGTTGAGAATTGTACCAGGTTTCATCAATCCGATTGAAGATATAAAAAACCCTGTCACGCACGCCAGGATTTTGGCGAATCCGCTCTAACATCTCTGTTTCTTCACTGCTCATATCGCCTGCCGCCGCAGGTTTCAGCACACAAACTACTGCTGATGTGTCGGGATTTTCGATTTTTGTGTAGGTTAATTCAGCATCCCGTTTAACTGGTGCATCAATCCCGGGGGTATCTACCAACACGTTACCATCTTGGAGTAATGGATGATGACAGTAATACTCTACCCGCCGCAACACCGCACTATTACTACCCCGTCGCGCATAACTGGCGGCTTCCTGGAGGTTTTTAAAATCAAATTGCTCCATCGATAGAGTTCGATTTGCTGTTTTGTCGATGTATTTTTTGTTATCGGTAAAGCCTTGAAGTAAGAGTTTTAATGCTGAGGCTTGTTTGGCTTTTTCCGATTTACTCTCACCACCTTCTTGGTGAATCATGGCGGTACAGCGATCGCGTAAACTATCTAGTAAAGACTGTTCTTGGAGAAGTAAATTAGCCTGGTGAGTCTCTGGTAAATTCAGCCCTAGTTTCTGCCCCAGGAGTTGTACTTGACTGAGCACTTCAGCTTCAGATAAAAAGGTGAGAACTACTCGCTCTTGCGCTGGTTCTGCATAGGCAATTTGACACTCTGTACCTGTGGCGTGCCCTTCAGCACTATAGAGCAATTCCCGCTCTAAGAGGGCATTGATTAACATCGATTTACCAGCACTAAATGCCCCAGCAAAGACGATTTCAAAGGTGGGTGCAATCGCTTTTTTGAGCGAGGAACGTACCGCGCTAGTGTCTACCTGTGCGCGGAGAGTGGGTTCCTGCTGAAGTAATTTGAGGACTGAATCTACCTGTGCTTGCAGGTTTTGGCACTGGGGTAGCATGTTGGGGCGATGAGGATGTGTCATAAGTCGGGCTTGAAGGTAATTTGGCACTGATGGACAAGGATTACATCCTTACTAGCAGTTAGATTACCCAAACCCGCACTACTGATTGAGATGCGGTAAAATATCGATAATAGTTAATCTCGATCGGAGAACTGGAGTATGCTCGATCCCACTACCAGATTAGTTCCAGAAACATCTCGATCCCAAGCTTTTATTCTGTGGTTTGATCAAGTTGGGATTGATGATATCCCTCTGGTGGGTGGGAAAAACGCATCTCTCGGCGAGATGATCCAACAACTTGCGCCCAAGGGTGTGAATGTGCCCAATGGTTTCGCTACTACTGCCACAGCCTATCGTTATTTCATCGCCCAGGCGGGATTAGAACCCAAGCTCCAGCGGATTTTCGCTGACTTAGACGTAAACGATCTGCAAAACTTACGCCAGCGGGGCGAACAGGCGCGATCTTTGATGTTGAATACGCCGTTTCCCCAAGATCTCGAACAGACGATCGCCCAGGCGTATACTAAGCTTTGCACTCTATATAACTCTCAGACAGATTGCGGTCGATTAGCCCCGATTCATCCCGATCTCGTGGAAGAGTGCCTGCATAATACCGATGTGGCGGTGCGATCGAGTGCTACCGCCGAAGATTTACCCGATGCGAGTTTCGCGGGTCAACAGGAAACTTATTTGAACGTCCACGGGGTCAAGCAGGTCTTAGAAGCCTGTCATAAATGCTTTGCCTCCATTTTTACCGATCGAGCGATTTCGTACCGTACCAGCAAAGGATTTGACCATCTGAATGTCTATCTGTCTGTTGGCGTACAAAAGATGGTGCGCTCTGATTTAGCAGCATCAGGCGTGATGTTTTCGATCGATCCTGAAACCGGATTTCGGAATGCGGCTTCGATTTGTGCCGCCTATGGATTGGGTGAAAATGTGGTGCAGGGGGCAGTGAATCCCGATGAATTTTTGGTATTTAAACCCACCCTCGCCGATGGGTTTCGACCGATTCTGAATAAACGGTTGGGGAGTAAGGCGATTAAAATGGTTTACGATCTGGGTGGATCGAAACTGACGAAAAATGTACCTGTATCCGAATTAGAACGCGCTCAATTTGCGATCGAGGATGAGGAGATTCTTACCCTAGCCAAATGGGCGGTAGTCATTGAGGATCATTATACAGCCGTGCGCGGCACATATACGCCGATGGATATCGAGTGGGCAAAGGATGGCGAAACCGGACAATTATTTATCGTCCAAGCGCGTCCCGAAACCGTCCAGTCGCAGAAATCCGCCAATATTCTGCGAAATTATCGCTTCACAGCCGGACATCAACCCACCACCCCAGCCTTAACCATCGGTAGCGCAGTCGGCGAACGGATCGGGCAAGGTGCCGCACGAGTAATCTTTGATGTCCATCAAATCGTCGAATTTCAGCCTGGAGAAGTATTAGTCACCAATAAAACCGATCCAGACTGGGAGCCGATTATGAAAAAGGCTGGTGCGATAGTCACAAACCAGGGTGGGCGCACCTGTCACGCTGCGATTATTGCTAGAGAAATGGGCATTCCGGCGATCGTCGGTTGTAGTGATGCTACCACTGCGATCGCCACTGGGCAAGATGTCACCGTATCCTGTGCCGAAGGTGATATCGGACGGGTATATGCCGGATTATTGCCCTTTGAAGTGATCGAAACTGAATTGAGTCAGTTATCCCACACCCGCACCCAAATTCTGATGAATGTGGGCAACCCCGATGAAGCCCTGGGACTCTCAGCGATTCCCTGCGATGGTGTCGGTTTAGCCCGATTAGAGTTTATCATTGCCAACCAAATCAAAGTCCATCCCTTAGCCCTACTCAACTTCGATCTCCTCACCGATGCCGATGTCAAACGGCAAATCGCCAAACTAACGCTCCTCTACCCCGATAAACCAGATTTCTTTGTCGATAAACTCGCCCACGGAGTCGGCACCCTCGCCGCCGCCTTCTATCCCCGCCCCGTGATTGTGCGGATGTCCGACTTCAAGAGCAATGAATACGCCAATCTATTAGGAGGGCGGCAATTTGAACCCCACGAAGAAAACCCGATGCTGGGCTGGCGCGGCGCATCTCGCTACTACGATCCTTTATATCGCGCCGCCTTTGCCCTCGAATGCCGAGCATTAAAACGGGTGCGAGAAGAGATGGGATTAATGAATATCATCCCGATGATTCCCTTCTGTCGCACTCCCGATGAAGGTCGTCAAGTCCTGGCAGAAATGGCTGCTAACGGCTTGAAACAGGGGAATAAAGGCTTAGAAGTCTATGTGATGTGCGAAGTACCCAGCAACGTCATCCTCGCTGCCGAATTTTGCCAAATCTTCGACGGTTTCTCGATCGGTTCTAACGATCTGACACAGTTGACATTAGGACTCGATCGCGATTCGGCTCTAGTATCCCACATCTTCGACGAACGGAACCCAGCGGTAATGGCAATGGTGAAAATGGCAATCTCCACTGTCAAAGCCCACGGACGCAAAATCGGCATCTGCGGACAAGCCCCCAGCGACTATCCAGAATTCGCGCGGTTTCTAGTGGAGCAAGGCATCGATTCAATCAGTCTCAATCCCGATTCGGTAATTAAAACTCGCTTGGAAATCGCTCAGGTGGAAGCTAGTTTATGATGTTTCTAACGCATTACAAATGCAACTCAAATCGATGACTAGAGCAGACTATGAATTCTAATGATTTTCTACAAATTAAATATGATGCTTTTCCTGATGATTCTGGCGGTCTTGAAGATTTTCGGGGTATTGAGGAATTTAAGCAAGAAATTGAGGAAAATTATAACTGCTTCATTAAAGGACAGGGAACAGGAAGAGGTGGCTCTGCATACGAACTAATAATTCATTTTATTTCTAATTTACACTGGGCAGATTTATCTACATTGATTGCAATTGATTTTGCAAAGAAAGTAGTCACAAAAGCAGAGAGTTCACTACTGGAGAGGCTTTTATTCAAACCCGTGCAAAATGCTTATCATAAGCTAAAAGATAAGAACGATATTCTTGATTGTTTTAGTTTTCAGATTGAGTTGCAAGATATCAAGGTTTTTATGTACCGTACATCTGAGAATAGTCTCATATTGAACCTTGAAAAAATACTAAAAGCAATTACAACTCATCAGACTCAACTAATTCAGACTGACAGTTGTAAAATAGATGAAATCCATATACCTGTTGTATTGGACATCCTAAATGGGTCTAAGATATTGAGAACTCCATTAGGCATGACAGAAACAAAGAGTATAGACAAATCTGATTATTTTCGATATTGGGGGATTACATATAATCACAATCAACAACGCACAATTTATGATCTCAAAAATCGATGCTTCCTTTCTGACATGGCATTTCCTCAGTTCTATTTAGAACATGAATTTATTAAAGAAAAATTTAAAAACGATCCTCTTTAGGGGCATGTTTAGAGATCGATTTAAACTTGCAATTAACTACCGTACAAAACCTACCCCTATTTGTTTACCGATCTCTCCAACAATTTCACGCGATCTACCTGTAGGAATGTTGGGTTTCCTTCATCAACCCATCCAACCAATCCGATAAATCTCCCATATGAGTAAAATCCAACAACACCTCACCTGCGCGATCGAAATGAGTCTCAAACAAGGCATACAAAACAGCACTTGGCAAGTTACGACCAGAGAAAAATATCCTTGAGGAGATTAAGCAGGCATCAGCACCTCCAAAACTTGCTCGCAGGTGCGATGTTGGGAAAATAAACATTGCACCAGATGCAGGATTTGAAGGTAAGCTTCACGAGTCAAACTGTAAAGTTGTTGTCCAATCGTTGGCTGGTTGTGAGCAAACATAAATAGTTCTGATTTTTGACCTTGACAGGGCAAGGATTGAAGAATAGACTGCGCCACGCAACTAAGACAGAAGTGGCGTTTGACCGCTTCCTCGTTACGGACCTGAGCCGACTCAAACCCAGTCACCTGCTTGCCAAACTCATGAAAGATTTCGATCGCGTCCAACGATAACTCCAAGTCTGAATGACTCTGCCGCGCTCCCAATGCAAAGCATCTGTCAATAAAAATCTTGGTTCATCACTTAAATCCTGCCGCTCGTGAACAATGACTAAGCGTTTTCGTCCATAACGTTTGAGACGTACAGTTTTTGTAAAAGCCCAAAACTGCTTGACCTCACCATTGCGACACCGTACTGATAAGGAGCAAAAACTTTCTGGATGCTCTGTCCGCATTCTACTGGAAAAAACAGTTAGCGGCAAAAGGAGATTACGCTCGATTCTAGGCTGTAATACGATTGGAACAAAGGTTTGAGGCTGTGGGTAGTGTCCAAGATCCAGTCAGTAGCAATAGAGTTGACTTTATTCCAAAATGGAATATCATGGTTTTATGGAATGGACAATCATCTTTCACCCAGCTTTCAAAAATTGGCTTGATGAGCAAGAGGAAGACGTACAAGACTCGATCTTAGTAGGACTGGGATTGTTAAAACAAGAAGGGCCACTATTAGGACGACCTTATGCGGATACACTCAAGGGTAGTCAGTATCCAAATCTCAAAGAGCTTCGAGTTCAACATGGTGGCGAACCTTGGCGAATCTTATTTGCATTCGACCCCGTTCGTCAAGCAATAGTTTTAGTCGGGGGAAATAAAACGGGTGATAAACGATGGTATGAGAAAAATATACCAATTGCCGAACAAAGATTTACCGAACATCTGGAAACTTTAGAGGATCTAAATTAATGATTACTTTTGACTCGGAGATGGAGAAGTTACCGCCAGAACGGAGAGCGAGAATTGAGGCGAGAACTCAAGAGTTATTAAAGCAGGCTAATATGATTCGGCTGCTCGGAGAAGAGTTAGGTTGGTCGCAATCAGATCTAGCTGAACGTTTAGGAGTTCAACAATCGACGGTATCAAAGTTAGAAAATGCGCCTGAAAGTATTACATTAGGTAAGTTGGCTAATGTGGTGACTGCTTTGGGTGGAGAATGGAAAATAGTCTTGAAGTTTCCCACTACTGAGGAAATAGAATTATCTAGTACTGGTGCCAAATCTGTTAGTGATGATTCAACTCTCTAACCCTTCCAAATCTTGCGCCAAGTATCGATTTGGTCGGGGTTGAATTTCTCGAAGATGGGTTCGATTTTATCTAAGTCTTGCTCAACTGATTGACTGACAAAAGTCTAAGAAGCCCAGATTTGAGTGGTAGCTTTAAACTCGATGCGATAAGTTTTACGCTCATATTGTTGAAGAGAAGCTTTGGCAGGGTCAGGGTCAGTATTAGTAACAAAAGAGACAAAATCAATTAACTTCCAGCCCTGATGCAGAGCTTGTTTGACCCAACTCCAGCCAATCTTTAAGTAGCTAGAACCACGAAACCAATGGGGATCTACCAGACGACGCTGACCATTCTTAACGACTTCAATCCCTTGAGCGGTCAAGAAGAGAGTCGTCATCGCCAGTACTAAACACAACCGAGACAAAGCTGGAGCCGAACGCAGCTTAGAGCCTTCAAGATTGAAACCATTGGACTTATCATCCAAAAAATTCTCTTCAATCGTAAAGCGCAAGCCATATTCACGAAATGTTTGGAGCGTAGTTGGTTCTGTACTAATAATGTACCAATATTCACCAGAAGTATCCTCCCAAGCAATTGCCAGACTAATATCTGTGAGGGAATCGTGTTTGTGAATCCGAACATTATGGATTAGTTGAGCTTCACCTCTAGCCAGTTTTAATTGATTGATCCGCACCCATCCTCGACGGGGATGGTAGAGCCAGAATTTGCCTTTAATCCGAATCCGACAGTGCCAACCCAATCGTCTAACATAGCGCACTAGTTCAGCATTAATGAACCCTCGATCTGCTAAAAGAACCACTTTAACGTTAGCTGGTAGGAGTTTGGCCACTCGCTTGAGCAAGTCTTGATAAGTATCGATTTTGACACTACTACTTTTATGCTTCAGCACCCGCCAGCCGATGGGAATCGCTCGACCTAAGTGCACTACACAGATTCTAATCAGGCAATATTCATTCCATAACATGCTGGTATCAAAACTCAGGTAGATTTCTCGGTCACGCCAAGATCCAAACACTCCTTTGACTACAGGGCTATATAATTTGGCTGGATTGATTCGTGGATTATTTACCCACCGTGAGAATCTTCTTTGCGTGCTTTGAGCTATTTGCGCCTTGGTATATACATGGTCGATCCATTTGGTGAGATTTACCTTGCCCTCTGCAATCAAACCAACCATCATCCAACACATCACTCCCACATGTCTTATATCTGACCATTGACTATATTGACCTGCGAATTTAATTAGTTGATGATGAAGGTGAGAGGGGTTTTCGAGCATTTCGATTCATACTGGTTTTTTGGTTAAAAACAGTTTACCCACTCTTTTCCTCTCTAATCCACTCTGGGTCTGCTTTTTCTGCTATCTTCACTGACTTCTGTCAGTCAACCAGGGTTGCCACAGAAATCTACCCTTTGGAAAATTCAAATTGCAATGAGTGTGGTCAAAAGAAATATTCCATACGAAAACGAGTTAAAGAAATTACTCGGTTGCATCTGAATGATCATATTGAAGGATTTATTGATATAGTGCTACGCACTAACGTTAGGACAAGCTGCAAAAGCAGCATCAACACAATCATGAAAGTTGTCAAACTCATCCCAACGTTGTCTCATCCAATTTTTAAGTACAAACCACCAATTTTCAATCGGATTAAAATCA
>JBGSPI010000061.1:0-13272 GCA_041738715.1 Chamaesiphon sp. | reverse complement strand
TTGTGCTACTTTTCTGATCGAGCCGCCCTCTTCAACTGCGGTGACAATCCTTTTTCTTAAATCCATCGAGTATGGCTTCACCATTTGCGTTGATGATACTATTTCATTTACTGTACCTCATAAACCCGCAAACCGCTGTATGTAAAATCCCCCTAAGAATCTCCTAGAGCAAGTTAGAGATGCAATTCGCCTCAAGCATTACTCCTACCGTTCATCAGCAACGCCGCATTTTTATCCATCATTCCACATCGCCGTGCTGAGATATCTTTCCCCGCCACTGGGTTGAATGATCACAATTAATCGATCGCGGTATTCTGCTCTTTGTCCAAGTTGTAATCCAGCATAAACAGCAGCACCTGTGGAAATGCCACTGATAATTCCCTCTACTTGGGCTAATTGTCTGCCCAGATCGTAAGCTTGCGGCTCGGTGACAGTGATAATTTCATCAATTAAGTCTACCCGCAATACATTCGGGATAAATCCCGCCCCAATGCCTTGGAGATCGTGTTGTCTAGCAGGTTCACCGCTCAAAACAGCACTACTAGCAGGTTCGATCGCGATAATCTGGATGGTGGGGTTTTGACGTTTCAAATAGCTTCCGGCTCCAGTCAGGGTTCCGCCTGTGCCGACTCCCACCACTAAAGCGGCAATTTGTCCATCGGTATCTTGCCAAATTTCCGGGCCAGTGGTTTCATAGTGAATTTTTGGATTGGCTGGATTGCTGAATTGTTGGGGTGAGAAGGCATCGGGAATTGTCGCTAATAAACTGTTGGCGCGGGCGATCGCCCCCTGCATATCATCCGCTGCGGGAGTTAAGATTACTTTTGCGCCGTATGCCTGGACAATCTGTTGCCGTTCGCGGCTCATATTGTCTGGCATAGTCAGAATTAGATGATAACCTTTAGCGGCACAGACCATTGCCAGTCCGATGCCTGTATTCCCAGAGGTTGCTTCCACAATCGTTGAAATGCCAGGTTTAATCAAACCTGCTTGCTCGGCTTCGAGCATCATACTTACGGCAATCCGGTCTTTGACGGATTTTGCTGGGTTCATCCCCTCTAGTTTGAGGACAATCTCCGCCACACAGCCAAACCGATCAGATAATTTTTGGAGTTTGACGAGGGGTGTATGTCCGATAATGTCGGTAATGTTGGCATAAATATTCATGTTACTAACCAGAAACTCGTCACCGTCAATCCGGTGAGTAATAATAAATGAGGCAGATTACTGAGCAGTGTGCGTTTAGTAATGCGTAACAGCGGATAGGGACTAAATACTAGGACAGAGAGGAGGGTGACACCCTGAAGAAAGACAGCAACATCAGGACTCCAAGTGAGCGTTGGTAAATTTGCCCCACTACCACCGCAGGTTCGCGCTAATACAGGCAGAATTTGTCCTGCTTCGGTCATGGCTGCCGGGATGTAGTGGGCAAGGTTGACTGCGAGGGTAAACGGCAGATAGGCATAGATGACAGTGAGATAGTCGGGTTGATCCGGATCGAGGAAACGGGCGATCGCATGGGTAAGATACGTCAATCCGGCGGGGATACTCAATAGTAAGATAGCGATCGGGATCCCGATCGCTAAATGATCGGCATCAATCGGCAAATCGGCAAATCCTAACCAGTCTAAAATTCGGTGGGCATGATGCATGAATACCCCACCAAACAGTAGCAAAAGCAGGGCGACTTCGGCCCCAGAACCTTGATGATTGTCCAGCAGATCCGAGGCAGGAAAGCGCAGGTTTAGCTGTACCGATCGATTTGGGCAAGCTTTGAGACAAGTCATGCACAGCACGCAGTCCCGATTATCTGGCAACTGAGCGGGGTGGGAATAGAGCGGGCAGCCGCCCGTGGCTTGTCCTTCCGTGGACAGGGCATCTGCGAAAGTAACGGCTGTTGCGCCACTGCCTTTGTAACAGCCAAAAGTGCTGCACTGACTCCCACAGACTTGTTGAGTCGATCGCAACTCCAGAATCGATAACTTGGCAAACATCCCATTCATCCCACCGATCGGGCAGAGATAGCGACACCAGAGCCGCCGCTCGTAAATCAGACTAAAAATCACGGCTCCAGCCGTAATTATTAACAGTAACCAAGCCGATAACACTGCATGATGGGGTAAATCCCAGAGTTTTTCCCACAGATAAATTGCCACAAACCCACCAAATAGTAGCCAAGCTCCCCACCGATTCAGCCATTTGGTATTCCATGACAGTTGCTGACGCGGAAATAACCACAGGGAAAGCCGCCGCAGCCATTCGGCTGTAATCATAAATGGACAGACGGCACACCAGAGCCGACCCACAAACACAAATAAGAATAGATAACCAGGCCACCACCATGCCCAAAATAGATTGAGTGTCACACTATTCTCGCGGGCTTGCGGGCCAATCAAGCCAGCGATCGTCACTGGCACAAAAAACGCCATCATCACGATCCAGATGCCATCTGGATACCAACTACTCAGCAAAAATTGCCGCAGCCAGGGTACATGCGTCAGCAAATCTAGGCGGAAAGCATTTTTGGCGGATTGTACTGACCAGAGGGCTTGTTCCGCAATCACCGCTTGCCCTGGTGGGGTCATGATTACGGCTCTGTGTAAAATCTCGGCTAGTTCCGCTAGATTGCCGGGATAATCGTAGCTGAGGAGACGACGGAGATCGGCTCGATCGAGTTCTAACAATGGTCGATGCTGTTCCTGACAAAACTTATTGAGAAAGTAATTAGCAAATTCAGGAATATCGGCTTTACGCTGGGGCAAGCTAGAGAGTTTGAAGAATATCGCATCGATACCGGGTAATTCCAGTTTTGTCGGCGCAGCGAGAATCAGCCGCACAGATGAATGGGCGGGTTTGGGGGGATCGGTGGTGATGTCATGATTGGGGAGAATCGATCCTGTTTGACAGTAGTGGATTAGTCGGGTGCGATCGCCATCATTTAACACCTGAACATTATTGAGAAACAGCGTTCCCCGTTCCAATAGTTCGAGAATACTCGATTGTTTGCCAACTCTGCCAAATAGGGCATCTGTATTGAGCCGACCATCTGGGGTGCGCGGCAGGTTAGCACAATCCATTTTGGCAAATGGTTGGGCTGCTAATCCAGATCGAGCATGAATCGATCCGGCTAAAAAAGTTTTCCCTGTACCAGCTTGGGCTTGAAAGATGACAGGCGTAAGAGTGCCAGCGGCTCGATCGATCTGTTCGATCAGTTTTTGGGTCGCCTTGCTGCTACCCGCAATTATGTCACTGGTGGGAACGGGCTGAATATAGGGTTGTAATCCTTGAATTCGTGCTTCTTCCCAGGCAATCCGCTTGGCATAGTCGATTAAATCTTGGGCTAAGAGGGAATTGACCACTTGATCGATTTCTGGGTGTGCTGTCCTTAATCGGCTAAAGTCAGCCTGCGGCAAGAACCAGACTTCGCTGGCAGTCAGCGCGATCGCGCTGGTTTGATAGGTTCTATCTTCAGCATTGGTGACTAATGCCCCATGCCCAAATACATCACCAGCATTGCGATAGCGAATCAGGGATTTGCCAATGAGCGATCGACGGTAAATCTCGACTGTACCCCATTTCAATAGATACAAGCCGATCGGGTGCTGTTCTTCCTGATAAATGTGCGTCGCTGGTGCGATCCGAAATAGTTGAAAAGATTGGGCGATCTCACTTAATGTAGTTTCGGATAGTTGTCCCCACACCCGATGAAAACTCAACCATCGATCGCATTCCTCAACTGCTTGCTCATCTAACTCGATCGATTTAACTGCATCTGTGCCCAATGGCTCCGATCTGCCTGCTAATGCCGAGGAAGTGGTACTGGTGCTAGTTGAGGAATCCATAAACTGATACCTGATTGATGTCGATGCTGTGATGGCGATCTCTAGCACTACGGCACCGCTGCCGTAGTGATACTCTGCCGTTTGATTGTTCAGTGGTCGCTAGTTACGACCTTACCGCGAAATACCACATAATTGTAAATGTTATAAAACAACATAATTGGAATCAATACGCCAATAAAAGTCAGCATAAATACCAGGGCACTAGGAGCCGCCGCCGCTTGATAAATGGTGATTTGGGTCGGGATAATATAGGGAAATACAATTAGTCCTAAACCGATAAAAGTCAGTAGAAAGATTAGGATTGTCCAGATAAATGGGGTACGTTCTTCCTGTCGATCGAGACTTTTCAGCAATAGCCAAATTAATAATATCCCCAGTAATGGAATGGCAGCAAAAATATAAACTAGCGGTGGACTAAACAGGCGGGTTCGGGCTGCTTCGTAAAATACAGGAGTCGCGATCGTAATTAAAACTGCTCCGATAAAGGTTGTAATTGTTGCTATTTTTGCCGTGCGAAAATGAGTTTTTTGTAAATCGCCTTCGGTTTTTAAGATTAAGTAGGTAGATCCAATTAACACATAGCCTTGAATGAGAGTTAAGGCAACTAAAGTCGATCGCCAGTCCAGCCAATCCCAGGTGGAACCAGTAAAATGACCCGCAGCATCTACGGTAATTCCCTCAATCACACTGCCGAGGGCGAAACCTTGTCCCAAAGCCGCAATAAAACTCCCCACTCCAAAAGCTAAATTCCAGAACAGTTTACGATCGGAATGCTCCCGAAATTCAAACGCCACTGCCCGAAAAATTAGCCCGAAAATCATGATAAAAATCGGCATATATAGGGCAGTCAAAATTGTGCCGTATGCCAATGGAAATGCCCCAAATAAAGCACCGCCCATTACAACTAGCCAGGTTTCATTGGCATCCCAAATATTACCTAGACTAGTCATTAAAATACTTCGTCTTTCTTCATCAGAGCTAGTTAGGGAAAGGATACCCACCCCCAAATCGAAACCATCTAGCATCACATATAAGAACAGAAATAGCCCTAAAATCACAAACCAAACTTGCGGCAGAAAATGCAATAATGCTTCCATAAAATCTCCTTATTGCTGCGCCTCAATTGGTCGTGCATCAGGCACAGATTCGGCTGGTGCTGTATTCAGTCCAAATTGACCATCTAGTCCTGGCAATGGTAACTCCAGATTTGGCCCTTTGCCGATAATTTTGCTGGCAAAGTATAGCGTTGTCACCAATAAGATCGAATAAATAACCGCAAAGAAAGTCAAAGAAGTCAGCACATTACTCGCAGGCAGAATCGAAGCAGCATCAGCCGTGCGAATTTGACCGTAGAGCGTCCAAGGTTGCCGCCCCACACAGCGGACAATCCAGCCTGATTCAACGGCAATATAGCCCAATGGTGCAGCTAAAATCCAGGTGCGGAGAAACCACTTTTGCTGGGGAATTTTTTCGGGTGAGAGATTGCCCAGCAACCACTGGAAGGCACCCCATAACATCACAGCAACCAAGAAGAACCCAATCCCACTCATGATCCGAAACGAGTAATAGATGAGTCCCACCATTTTCGGTCGATCTGCTTTTGCCCATTCCTTGAGTCCGCGTACTGGCTCAGACAGATTTTGCCGAAATTCCAAGATGTAGCCCAAGCCATTGGGAATGGAGATCTCAAACTTGTTTTGTTCGTTAGCTTCATCAGGTAGAGCCAATAAGCTCCAATCCGCAGGTTTACCCGCCGGACTAGTTTCCCATTTCGCTTCCATTGCGGCGAGTTTCGTTGGCTGATAGTGAGCAACTTGTTCTGCACTCAGGTGTCCGACATATATCTGAAGTGGTGTAACCGCGATCGCTGTTGCTAATACAATCTTGAGAGACTGAGTGAAAAAAGCTTGATGGCGTTGTTTGAGAATGTACCAAGCACTGATTCCCCCAATCACAAATAGGGATGTTTCCAGTGTTGCCAGAAACATATGGGCGACGCTTCTCACCATGAAGGGATTTAGGATTGCCTGAAAGTAATCACTGACCACAAATTTACCGCTGACCATTTCGCCGCCAGCGGGTGTTTGTAACCAGGAATTGGCAACTAGAATCCAGAAAGTGGAGAGGTTTGCGCCAAAAGCCACCATGATGGTAGCTAAGTAGTGAATCGGTGGCGATACTCGTCCCCAGCCAAATAACATAATGCCTAAGAATCCGGCTTCTAACATAAAAGCCATCGAGCCTTCAAAGCCCAAAATACTCCCAAAGAAATCACCCACAGCTTCCGAAAAAGGTGCCCAATTAGTCCCAAACTGAAACTCCATCGGTAAACCTGAAGCTACGCCAATGCCGAAGTTCAGCAGGAACAGCTTTGACCAAAACCGCGCATGATAGTAGTAGTCTGGACTGCGCGTTTTCAGCCACAGTCCTTCGACAATTACCAGATAGATGGACATTCCCGTGGTTAAAACAGGCCACAGCATATGAAAAGTAGCTGTCAGCGCAAATTGCATTCGCGAGAGTGCGACTGTATTCGAGAAAATATCCATGTTTAACCTGTTAATTTCTGAATTTCGATTTTGTCACATTGCTGGAGCTAAACAGAATTTGAGCTTTAAAGCCTTGAATATAAATGCCATGTCTAGCTTAACGCATCGAAATTCATTAACGAACCACAACTGTTTGCCCATCGCTGAGTTGGGGTAGGTTCGTGGTAATAATTCGATCGCCTGATGACAAACCAGATGTGATTTCGACATTTCCATTCTGGGTTTTGCCTGTTTTGACCCACCGCAAAGTGGCTTGATGATTACTTCCCATCACATAGACTCCTTCTAGTTGTCCCCGTCGCATTAGGGCGGTAGAGGGAATAGTTATGCCTTGGCGGAGGGTGCCGGGGAGTTCCAGTCTGCCAAACATCCCTGACATCAAAGCAGTGTTGCTGGGAAGGGCAATTTTGATATTGAAGCTGTGAGAGTTGGAATTGGCGGTGGGAATCACTCGATCGACTGTACCGCTAATTACCTGTTTAATGGTGTCGAGACGAATTGTTACCAGATCTCCCTGTTTAAATTGGGAGATCGAAGATTCAGGCACATCGACGCTAAACCGTTGTTTGGCAGTATTCTCCACCGTAACGATCGATTGTCCCGCCCCAGCCATTGCACCGACTTCTGTCTGTCTGCGAGTGACTACACCATTAAAGGGTGCGGTGACAATTCCATAGTCGAGATTGGCGGTAACTTGAGATTTACTCGCTTGGGCTTGCTGCACTTGGGCGCGGGCTTGATTTACTCCCGCTGCGGCTTGTTTGATTTGAGCTTGAGCTTGGGTGAGGGCTGCCCGCGATCGAGTAATCCCCGCTTTGGCTTGATTGATTCCCGCTTGAGCTTGAGCGATTCCCGCAGTGGCTTGGCTAACTCCCTGACTGGCTTGGTCGATACTTGCTGTAGCTTGTTGGATGCGGGATTGCAGTACGGCAACTTGGGTGTTTGCCTCATCTAGACTCGATTGACCGATCGCGCCTTCTCTTTGCAGCATTGCCCGTCGCTTTTGAGTAAGTTGAGCATTAATCAGTTCGACTTGAACGGATTGTTTTTGGGCGATCGCATTCCGGTGTTGGGCTTGAGCTTGTTGGCGTTGGGCTTGGGCTTGTTGTAATTGGGCTTGGGCTTGTTGGAGTTGGGCTTCGGCTTGATTTAATTGGGCGGCTACTTGGCTGGCACCGGCGATCGCTTGGGTTTGGGCGGCTTGAGCGACGGTTACACCCGCCTGAGCTTGGGTAATGGCGGCGGTAGCTTGATTCTGTTGGGCACTAATATCTTTGACATCGATCTTGGCTAATACTTGTCCTGCTTTGACGCGATCGCCTTCTTTGACCGGTAAGCTGATAATCTGTCCCATGACCCGACTGGTGATGTTTACCACCTCAACGGGTTCTACGCTACCAGTCAGGTTTTGGGTTCCGGCGATCGCCTGTGCGGTGGCAACTTGGGTGGATACTTGAATCGGCGGACTTGTCGATGTTTCAACGACAGGATCTCTAGCTGGACGATTGAGTAAAAACCAACCGCCACCTACTGCTACAAGTGCCGCAGCACCAATCGTCAGCCATTTAAGCGAGAATTTTTGCGGGGGAACTAATCGATCTTTTTCGCCGGATTCAGTTAGTTCATCAGTACCGCTTGAGTGAAGATCTAAGTTCCCGGGAGCGTCATCAGCCAATTTTGCCAGGGGTGCGGCGGTTGTATCGATCATCTCCCCTGTGATAGTGGAAACTTGCTCAACTTTGTCAGTTTCTATTTCAGATTGTAGATGTGACATAACAATAACTCCGATCGCGATCGTTGAATATCTGTAATGACTGAGTGAATAGGTAGATAGGTATATGGCTAAATACGCATATAAATGGACATAGTTCCCCGCCGATCATACCTATTCCATCTCCCCCTTACGGTTGATTTCCCACTTTAACTGGGTAGCCGGAGCCTTTCCAAGCCATTAATCCACCTTGGAGGTTATAAACTTGTGAGTACCCTTGGTCAATCAACCATTGGGCAACGGGTTCGCTGCGATGACCAGATAGACAGGCTACCGCAATCGGTCGATCTTGCGGAATTTCGGTCAATATGCGATCGCGATTAAATAGTTGTGCCCCAGGAATATGTCCGGTGATGTATTCTAGCCAACTCCGTGCATCGACGATCGTTAATTGAGATTGGCGTGATTGAAGTTGCACTGGGGTAAGTGGACTAACTCGAATAGGACGATGAGTAGATTTAGCCATTAGAATTCCTCTTAGTTTCGATAGAGTTGCATAAGGTTAATAATTCTCGGTCAATTACGCGGTAATACCGCCAGATCCCGACCCGCCGACAGGCTACTGCATGAGCATCTTTCATTAGTTTGAGATGCTTGGAGACATTACATTGATGGAGTCCAGTCCGCTCACAAATTTCTTGGACGCTGCATTCTCGATCGCAGATCGCCGCCAAAATCTGTAGTCTGGTTGGTTCTGACAGCAGTTTGAAACGGTTTGCCAATATTTCAAACTGCTGAAACTCTAGGACAGTTTCCATAGATTATTTCCTCATTGAGCCATAATGACCACCTTAAGAGGTACATTAATAATATATCACTATATAGCAATAAAATCCAGGTGATCGCGATCGAATCAATAATTGCTCGTCACAGAGCTTTTGTACTATATTTATTGAGACTATATAACTAAGTAATCAAAAATTAGTTATGGTTGAGTAATTTTTCTAAGGCGCGTCGGTGTGAAGATCGGGGTAAAATTTGGTTATACTTTGCACGGGCAAAACCTGCGCTTTTGCCAAGCGTAATATTAATCCCTAAAACCTAAAGGCTAAAGCCTAACCTCAAATTATGCCCGTGTGAAGTACAACTAGCCCCCAAATCCTAACTTATGTCTCCAGTTGTCAGTCTCATTCGCGCCACATCCTATGAAGCCGAACAACTCCGGCAATCGATCGAAGCAGTATTAGCCCCGCTCGGTGGGATCAGTGCTTTTGTCAAACCAAGCGATCGCGTATTGCTCAAGCCAAATCTCTTAACAGGTACACGTCCCACCAAAGAATGTGTTACCAGACCAGAATTAGTCAAATGTGTTGCCGAATTGGTAATTGCGGCTGGTGGGAAACCATTTTTTGGTGATAGTCCGGCTTTTGGTAGCGCATTAGGTGTAGCTAAATCCAATGGTTATTTACCGATGATGGCGGAGTTAGACTTACCCGTAGTCGAGTTTCATGGTCAGCGATATGCGACAGCCAGCGCAGAGTTCGATCATTTATTACTCAGTAAAGAAGCGATCGAAGCCGATGTAGTGATCAACTTACCCAAAGTCAAATCTCACATGCAACTAACCATGACTTTGGGGGTAAAAAATCTCTTTGGCTGCGTTCCTGGCAAAATGAAAGCTTGGTGGCACATGGAAGCGGGTAAAAGTGCTGACAGGTTTGGGGAAATGTTAGTGGAAACTGCCCGCGCAATTAACCCAAATTTGACGATTATTGATGGCATTATTGGACATGAGGGAAATGGTCCGAGTGGGGGTGAACCGCGCGCATTAGGCGTTCTAGGTGCTGCTGCGAATGTATTTGCCCTCGATGTTGCCATGTTGGCAGTTGTAAATGTTGAAGCTGATTTAGTCCCCACAGCCGTCGCCGCACAGCGATTAAATTTGGCTCCGGCGTTGTCGGAAATCGAATTTCCGCTGATGTCTCCAGTAGAACTAAATTGCCCCAATTGGAAATTACCGGATGCTCTGATGCCGATCGACTTCGCACTCCCACGAGTCATTAAATCTACTTTCCGCCATCTGTACATTCGGTTCATCAAAGAACCAATTAGTGCTTATCAATCTTCAAATTAGATTTGAGCGTACCTCGGATCTGTGCCGACTGACAGTATTTCCGCACTGGTGCAAGATGTGAGCCTTTTCCCTAATCCCTAACTCCTAAAATGAAATACCGCCGTTTTGGACGTACTGAATTACAAATGCCCGTTTTTTCCTGCGGGGGGATGCGCTATCAGCATAAATGGCAAGATGTGCCCCTGTCAGAAATTCCAGTAGATAATCAACTCAACCTAGAAGCAACAATTTATCGATCCCTAGAACTAGGAATAAATCACATTGAAACGGCTCGTTTCTACGGTTCATCTGAAGTGCAATTGGGGCAAATATTGCCTAAATTAAATCGTCAGGATATGCTCGTTCAAACTAAAGTTTCCCCCGTCGCCGATCCTGAAGAATTTCGGCGCACTTTCGATCTATGCCTATCACGGTTGAATTTAGATTATGTAGATCTATTAGGAATTCATGGTGTAAATAATCAGGAGATGTCCGATTATACACTGCGTGATGGGGGTTGTTGGGAAGTGGCGAAACAACTGCAAGCTGAAGGTAAAGTAAGATTTATTGGTTTCTCGACTCATGCACCAACAGACGTGATTATTAACGCGATCGAGACTGACAAATTTGATTATGTCAATCTTCATTGGTACTATATTAATCAAACCAATTGGGCTGCGATCGAAGCAGCAACTCGACACGATTTGGGCGTATTTATTATTAGTCCGACGAATAAGGGTGGACTCCTTAATAAGCCTTCAGCAAAACTAGTCGAACTATGCCAACCATTAAGTCCGATCGTCTTTAATAATCTGTTCTGTCTGAGTCATCCTCAAGTTCACACCCTCAGCATTGGTGCGGCTCAACCCAGTGACTTTGATGAACATCTGAAGACGCTGGAACTCCTCGATCGATCTGAGGAGATTTTACCACCAATTATCGATCGACTGGAACGCGAAGCCGCCAATAAACTTGGTACGGAGTGGGTAAAAACATGGCGAGAAGGTTTACCTGCGCTGTCCGATACTCCAGGGAATATTAATATCGCCACTATTCTCTGGTTGCGGAATCTGGCGATCGCTTACGACATGCTAGAGTATGGACAAATGCGCTACAATCTGCTAGAAAATGGCGGACACTGGTTTCCGGGATCTAAAGCCACCGATGTCCAAAGATTTGACTTGTCTACCTGTCTCGCCAACAGCCCCTACGCCGCCAAAATCCCCGCGCTTCTCCTCGAAACCGATCGCTTACTCGGTGGCATGGAGGTGAAACGATTATCTCAGACTTAGCACAGATCAAGTAAAGCGTATCAAAAAACAGGTGGCAAATTGCCACCTGTTGTCAGTTTAGTATCTGTTTACACTTAGTTAAGTGGGAGTGACTATTTACCCAAGTTTGAAGTAAACATCAATCATCTCCATCGATTGACCATTCGTACCGACAGCAGTACTGCGTTCGCCGAGGATATTACCTTGAGCATCTTGAGTAAAGTCATTGGTATAGTTCGTATTCAGCTTGGCAATACCATAGCTAGATAGAGAACCTAATTCACCAGCATCAGTAATACCATTACTGTTTTTGTCTTGCCAGATGCTGAGTTTATTCCAGTCAGTATCTTGAGCATTGACAATGCCATCGCCATTGGAGTCGAAGGAAGCAAGTTTAGCGAAACCATCGCCAACACCACCACCGAACAGTTCATTCCGGTCATCAATGGTACCGTTACCATTGTTGTCTACAGCTAACAAGCCATCATTACCGGAAATCCAACCAGTAGAGACTGCTTTACCGCTATTGAGGATATCGAACTTCACACCTTGGTCAACACTCAGGGTTTGAACACCATCACCATTGAGGTCGATGGCGATCGGGCTTACGTAGTAGTAAGATGTTTTATCTGAGATCGAGACATTAACCTTGTCTTGGGTAACAATAGCATCGCCACCATCAACTAGTTTGAGCGAGAAAGTTTCAGTTCCTTCGATCGCAGTACCAGTATATTTTGGCCCACGGTAGTCTCGATCGACTGTAACTTTTTCCTTCCAGGCGTTAACAGAAAACGCCTCAGAGGTAGTTTGTCCGGCAGCAACTTTGACCTGAATCGTGTTACCAGAGTTAATCTGACCTTGGGCATTTTTGACAGTGTAGTCCCAGCTTGCATCACCAGTTCCGACCATCGCGCGATCGCCATCATAAGCCGACTGACCATTTGGCACGCGACCTTTATAAACTTTGTTCCAGGCAACTACATCATAAGCTCCACCAGAGATAATATCCTGTTTGGCACCAAGATTACCATCGTAACGTTTAGCCGTACCATCATTGATTTGAACCGTAAAGAACCGATCCTTATCGCTAACTTGGTCTAACTCAACCCGATATTTACCAGCCGTACCACCCTCATGGAGACTAGTATCACCTACGAGCTTAACCTGTAGTCGATCGTTGTCAAGGATTGTGCCAGTACCAGATTTAGTTGAACCATTAGTTGCCACAGTCAGGGTAAACTTCTCAGTCCCTTCAACTAACGTATCATCGATGGTATTCACCCGCACTTTAAATTGATTTGCACCACCGGCAATATTCACTGTATCACCAGTGAGTGTTTCCCAAGTTTGTCCATTATTAAAGGATACTTCGACCCCTCCATAATCTGCACCGAATGTCGCACTGATATCGCTCAAGTTAAGTTTTACTTGAGATGGTGCATCATTGACATTAGTTAAACTAACGTCAAAGACAGCTTTTTGTCCTTCGGTAACTGTTGCATCGCTAATACTTGCAATAGTTGCCGTTGGTGATAGTTTGTCGTTGTCTAAGATGGTGCCAGTACCGGTGACAGTGCCACCATTGCCACTTGCCGTGAGGGTGAATTTCTCGGTTGCTTCAACCAAAGTATCGTCAACAGTTTGGGTCCGTACTTGGAAGTCTTTGACTCCTGCACCCACGGTGAGGCTATTACCAGTGACTGGACTCCAAGTAGTGCCACCGTCAAAGGAGGCTTCTAAGGCTGGAGCGAAGTCATCGCCGATAGTCGCTGTGCCACTGGCGAGG
>JBGSPI010000041.1:0-47208 GCA_041738715.1 Chamaesiphon sp. | reverse complement strand
CAGTTTCTCGACAATATGGATTTGGAGCGGGAGCGGGGAATTACGATCAAACTCCAAGCGGCGCGGATGAACTATACCGCCTTAGATGGTCAGGAATACGTGCTAAATCTAATCGACACTCCCGGACACGTAGACTTCTCTTATGAGGTGTCTAGAAGTCTATTAGCCTGTGAAGGGGCACTATTAGTCGTCGATGCGTCTCAAGGGGTGGAGGCGCAAACTCTGGCGAATGTCTATTTGGCATTGGAAAGTAATTTAGAGATTATTCCGGTGCTCAATAAAATCGATTTACCTGGAGCCGAGCCGGAGCGGGTGAGAGCGGAAATTGAGGAAATTATCGGTTTAGACTGTAGCGGGGCGATTTTAACTTCGGCGAAGCAGGGGATTGGGATTCAGGAAATTTTGGAATCGGTAGTACTCCTCGTGCCACCGCCGCGAGATACGATTACTGAACCTTTACGCGCCCTGATTTTTGATAGCTATTATGACAGCTATCGGGGGGTGATTGTCTATTTTCGTGTTATGGATGGCAGCGTGAGAAGAGGGGATAAAGTCCGATTGATGGCGAGTGGGAAGGAGTACGTCATCGATGAGTTGGGTATCCTCTCCCCTACGCAAATCGAAGTCGATGAACTCCACGCTGGGGAAGTGGGTTATTTTGCCGCATCGATTAAAGCTGTGGGAGATGCGCGGGTAGGCGATACAATTACCCTGGTCAATCGACCTGCGCCAACACCACTTGACGGTTATGCTGAAGCTAAACCGATGGTATTTTGCGGGCTATTTCCGACGGATGCGGATCAGTATCCAGAGTTGCGGGAAGCATTGGATAAGTTGCGCTTAAATGATGCGGCTCTCCAATACGAACCGGAAACATCGAGTGCGATGGGGTTTGGTTTCCGCTGCGGCTTCCTCGGCTTGCTGCACATGGAAATCGTCCAGGAACGATTGGAACGAGAATACGATCTCGATTTAATTACGACGGCACCTTCGGTAGTTTATCGGGTAACTGATAATCAGGGAGAACAAACTTATATCGATAATCCTAGTACTCTACCTGACCCCAATCATCGCCAAAAGATTGAGGAACCCTATGTCAAATTGGAGATGATTACCCCGGAAGAATATGTCGGGACATTAATGGAATTATGTCAGAATCGGCGGGGTGAGTTTAAGGATATGAAATATCTCACCAAGGGACGGACAACGGTGATTTATGAGCTACCTTTAGCGGAAGTGGTAACTGATTTCTTCGATCGCATGAAGTCAAACACACGCGGCTATGCGAGTATGGAGTATCAACCGATCGGTTATCGGGAAAATAATCTCGTCAAACTCGATCTAATGATCAATGGCGATCCTGTCGATGCGCTGGCGATGATCGTCCATCGGGATAAGGCTTATAATGTCGGTCGAGCGATGACTGAAAAGCTCAAAGAATTAATTCCTCGCCACCAGTTTAAAGTGCCAATTCAAGCAGCGATCGGTAGTAAAATTATAGCTAGTGAAAATATCCCCGCACTGCGCAAAGATGTCCTAGCTAAATGCTATGGTGGGGACATTTCGCGGAAGAAAAAACTCCTCCAGAAACAAGCCAAGGGTAAAAAACGGATGAAGTCTGTCGGCACCGTCGATGTTCCCCAAGAAGCATTTATGGCAGTCTTGAAATTGAATAAAGATGCTTAGATATTGAATAAATATGCAATCTCTAGAACACAAACCGCTGTTAGTTGATATCAGTCACCTCACTCTTCACATTACCCCCGCAGAGTTCGAGCAACTATGCCAAGATAATCCAGACCTGCGATTCGAGCTAACAGCTACCGGTGAATTAATCACCATGTCACCAGCCGGGTGGGAAAGTTCCAAACGGAATATTAATCTAGCATCCCAAGTATTCAATTGGAATCAGCGCACTCGATTGGGTGAAGCCTTTGATTCTTCTGGTGGTTTCACCCTCCCATCCGGCGCAATCAGATCCCCTGATGTAACTTGGATTGAGAGATCTAAATTTGAGCAGATTTCAGCAGATGTAGCCTTTCCCCTGGTTATTCCAGACTTAGTGATCGAACTGCGCTCCAAAACTGATAGCTTGAAAACTCTCCAAGCTAAAATGCTAGAGTATCAAGCTAATGGGGTGCGGTTGGGATGGCTGATTAATCCGCAACAGCAGCAGGTGGAAATTTACAGATTTAGTCAGGATATCGACACCGAGCAGCCGAGTCGAGAAGTATTAGACTCACCAAACACACTTAGTGGAGAAGATGTGCTACCAGGACTCACACTCGATTTAAGCTCAATTTTTTAACATCGGATCGATCTCAATTTAGTAACGCTACCATTCCATGACGAATACACCAAGTCTGATCTCTCCCCCACCAATCACCACACTGACTGCTCGTACACCGCTGATTCTGGGGATGATGGCATCTGGTAGTGGCAGCAATTTTGAAGCTGTAGCTTGCGCGATCGAATCCGGTCAGCTTAATGCTAAAATCGCCGTGTTAGTGCATAATAAACCAGAAATTAAAGCGATCGAGCGGGCACAATCCAGAGGTATTCCTACTGTATTCCTCGATCATCGCCTATATGATAGTCGGGCTGAACTTGATCGAGCAATTGTGAACGTCTTCCAAGAGCATCAGGTAGAATGCGTTGTCATGGCTGGGTGGATGCGGGTAATTACCCAAGTCCTGATCGATGCTTTCCCCAATCGCCTGATTAATATCCATCCCAGCCTCTTACCGAGTTTTCCAGGGATTAAAGCGATCGAACAGGCTCTGGCTGCTGGGGTCAAAATTACTGGCTGTACGGTTCATCTAGTCAGCCTAGAGGTAGATAGTGGGCCGATCCTCGCCCAAGCTGCTGTACCGATTTTAGCCGATGATACTGCGGCAACCTTGCACGCACGAGTGCAAATCCAAGAACACCAAATCCTACCTCAAGCAATCGCTACGATTGCTAATGAGATAGGGAAAACTAAGTGAGGAGTCTGACGGGACTGACGGGGCTCGAACCCGCGACCTCGCGCGTGACAGGCGCGCGCTCTAACCAACTGAGCTACAGTCCCATTTGCACAATGTATCTAATTATGCACGATTCCTTGATGTTTGTCAACTGCCCAGCGAATTTTTCTAAAACTATTCAGTCCTAATTTAGATGATGCCGATCGGCGATCGATTGTCCGAGGATCCGTTCCATCCCTAGGAGTAGAATCTGCAAGGGTTGGCGATCTTCTCCTTGGGGAACGATCGCCAGATGACTGGCAAAACTAAGCTGATTGACTTGACGATAGGCAGCGGGCAGGGGGCGAATTTTGCCGAGGGGCAGATCGAGGAGGATTGGGGCATCCTTGACGGGCAAACCGCAAAGCTCTCCGCCTTGAGTATTGAAGAGGATCAAAAATTTAGAAGGATCCGTTTGCGGATCGATGGTTGTGAGTTTTTGGCGCAAGTCCACAATTGTCACGCTGCGGGAACCGAGGTTCATCATCCCAATCCCATCTTGGAGAATTATTTTGTGGGCTGGATAGACGATCGCTTTGGCGACGGCTTCCACAGGTAAGGCAAATAAATATTCGCCCATGGCAGTATCTTCAATTCCAGCGAGGGCAAACACGATCGTCCGAATTGTATCTCGATCATCATTGAGGCTGGATAGCCTTTGTTGGAGGAGGGTGGGGGTTAGCACGTTGGGTAATAAGTAAGTAGTTTCGTGGTTGTCTCAGACTAGATTTTGGTTGAGAATTATCTGAATTAGGGTATTGTTAATTTGGATCAAATCGATCGCTACCCGCTTACTGTGGTAGTGCTAGCACTAAACCCCAACTTCACTGGTTTGGGTTAATTTAGCAACGAGATCCAGTAAATCTCGCTCTGATTGGGGTTTGGTGAGATAGTCTTTGGCACCCAGTGTCATCGCTAGTTGGCGGTGTTTTTGACCACCGCGAGTGGTGAGCATGACGATCGGAATTTGGGATAGTTTGGGATCTTGACGACAGTGACTGAGGAACTCAAACCCGTTCATTTGGGGCATTTCAATGTCGCAGACGATGAAACGAATCCGAGGGTGTTCTTGGAGGCGAAGTAACCCTTCGCGACCGTGACTGGCTTGGATCACTTGACAACCAGCTTTGGTCAGGGAGCGGACTAAGCTTTGGCGTTGAACCAATGAATCATCGACTACTAGTACCTGTAGCTGTCTGCCGCTATGCACTTTACTATTACTACTCTCTTCAGTTATGGCTGGCTCAATTTCACCAGCGATCGCGTGATCCTGGACTGGAGCTAAAGCCGCTTGGAGTGCTGGTTGCAGCGCGGCTAGTTTCGGTGGTGAAAATTTCGGTGCAGCGGTGCTGGTGCGGACTTGG
The DNA here is from genome assembly GCA_041738715.1 of Chamaesiphon sp. GTDB lineage: Bacteria > Cyanobacteriota > Cyanobacteriia > Cyanobacteriales > Chamaesiphonaceae > Chamaesiphon. The sequence continues at coordinate 42,839 of JBGSPI010000041.1, read as the reverse complement.
GCGAGTAGTTCAACGGGGTCGAGTGCCAGAGTAAGACTCCCATCACCTAAGACGCTATAACCTTGAATGTAGTTAGGCAATCCAAAGGTTTGACCGAGAGATTTAACGACTAATTCTTGTTCTACCAGGATGCGATTGACTTCGAGACAGATTTGTTCGTCGTCGATATCAAGGAGAAGGATGGCATTATCGCTATTTTTGGTCTGGGTCGGAAAGATGCTGGCAATCCCCTCACTAGCGACGATCGGGCAATGATACTCTAATAAATTGTTGAGCGGATAGATCGGAATCAGTTTTTGGCTGCTTCCTTCACCCCAGCGTAAGAATTTGGCGGTGCCTTTTTCCGTCAGTGAGGATTGGGTTTGAATCCGCTCTGGAGTGGGTAATAATACTTGACTAATGGCTTCCGATCGCAGGGCGTGAGCGACTCCTTGAGACTCGCAAATCAGCAGCCGAGCGGTAGTCAAATTGAGCGGGAATTGCATGGTAAAAGTAGTACCTTTACCGGGGGTAGATCGGACATCGATCGTTCCCTGTAAGGCACTTAAACGGTCGCGGACAACATCTAAACCGATACCTCGACCAGAAAGATCGTTCACTTGCTCGGCGGTCGAGAAACCGGGAGCAAACATGATTTCGGCCAATTCAGCTTCGCTGGCAGTAGCCGCCCGATCTGCTCTGAGCAGATTGAGATCGATTGCCCGTTGGCGAATTTTCTTCCAGTTTAAACCCTGTCCGTCATCGCTGACTTCGATCGTGGTGCGATTGCCCTGATGATAAGCTTCGATCGTCAGTTGTCCGGTTGGGGATTTGCCCTGTTGACGGCGAGCTTCGGCAGATTCCACCCCGTGATCGTAGGCATTCCGAATTAGGTGCAAGAGTGGATCGTAGAGCTTTTCGGCAATAATTTTATCGATCGAGACTGTGGTACCAATCAGCTTAAGTTCAGCCGGTTTGCGATGGGAGGCGACCATTTGTTGGAGTAGTCGCGGGAACCGGTTGAGGACAGTCGAAATTTCGACCATTCTCGCTTCAAATAATTCTGCCTGAGCCTCTGCTAGTAGTTGTTTCCGTTTGCCAAGTGTCACGCGCGATCTTTGAGTCATTTCGGCTAATGATTCGATCCGCAAGCCCAATTCAGCGAGATCATCTGTTAGACTTTGCAACAGAATACTCAGATCGCTATAGACATCCAATTCGAGGCTGTCAAATGTTGCTGGAGCTTGATGATTGTTACCACTCTGCCGTTGCTTTCGACCTGACGGGGAGTAAGGGGAGTTCTTGCGCCGGGATGAGCCGGGAGATCGATCTCCCCCGAGGGTGTTATGATCCGACCAATCAGAAATCAAGCGTAATCGTTGTTCGCAGCGACGATATTGTTCGATGGTAGATTGGGCTAATCCCTGTAGCTGCTCGGCGCGGAGGAATTGTTGGTTATCATCGATCAGCAGTTCACCGATAGTATGTCCGAGCCGTTCGAGTTGAATGGTGGCAACTCTCACGCTGGCGGAAGCTGCGGTTTGAGCTTCGCGGTCTGATGGTGGTGCGGGGGGCTGATCTTCAGGTTGCGATCCACTAGGCTCGCCAATTGCAATCGACTGAAAAATTCGATCGATCCCAGAGATGTGCGCGAGCGCAAGACCTGTATCGCTGGGGGATTTCTGTTCGCTGTGTGAGTGTTGCTCGATCGCTTCGATCAGATACTCTGTCTGGGATAAATCGGCACCAATAGTTAATCCGACTGTTTCTGGCTCAAAGGAAGAAATTTCGACGATTTCGGGATCTAACTCAAATGTGTCTGGGAAATCTTTCAGGTCGATTGGCTGTTGAATCTCTTCAACAGAGGAGGTCGAATTACTTGGCCCGACTAAAGCTAACCCGTCAGCAGAATTTGCCGCAGTTTCGGTGAGAGGGACTACGTCAGCATTTAATTGTGGTTCAGATGTCGTAGCGGTAGAATCGGCAAGATCTGGCTCGACTAATGATAACCAGTCGGCAGAAGTCTCTGCATTGGTTAATTTTGTTGGATCTGTGGTGATACTGGCAGATAAATTATCCGGCGCAACTAATGATAACCACTCACTAGTCGCATCATGATCAGTCAATTGTGTCGCTGGAGTATCTATAAAATCAGCAGATTCAACTAATGATAACCACTCATTAGTAGTGTGATCATTTAACTCGCGATCGGTCAATGTCTGATTTAATTTGGCATCACCATCGACTAGTGATAACCAATCATCAGTCATCGAATGATCTGTCGATTGGGCAGCGGCAAGATCGGGATGATCGGAGTTAAGTAATGATAACCATTCACCTGATTCTGCCTGATCAGCGGCGAATTCTTCGGTAGAGAATGCCCCCGTCACATCTGAATTGGTCGAATCTACCAATGATAACCAATCATCTGAATCACTCATCCCGATCTGAGCATCGTTAGCTGAAGATAATTCGATCGCAGTACCAGCCCATGCACTCAATTCGGCCGAAACTTCCCCGCCGTTAGCTCGATTTCCACCTAAAACCGCGAGTTGTGCTTGTTGAAAGTTGCTTAAAGCGACTGGGGCGATTTCGAGGACTTGGGTTGGGTGGCGTTCGATGGCGACGAGGGTAGTACTCGCAATGGCAGCAATTCCGGGCAGACTATAAGATCCGCCCAACTCCAACAGAAATTCTGCCAGGGAAGTGAGACTTTCCTCCACTTTACTAATATTTTGACCGGAGATCGCCTCTGCTAAGACTTCTAAGTCTTGGGGAATACTGTCAGCAAAAATTGACCCAATCACATCGAAGCCCAACTCCGAAGCCGTCGGCAGTGGCGTTTCCCGTCCGAAAAAGTCGCCTAAATGCAGTTGGAGTCGGGCAAATAGTTCGGCTGTCCGTTCGAGCGTGGCGGCTTCATCATAGGGTACTCCCGCTAATAACGCACTCAAGGGGTCATAGAGACAATCGTAGCCTTCCATTAAAAGTAAACCGAGTTCGGGGTCGATTTCTAATTCGGCTGGATACAGAGCCTGGAAGACATCTTCGAGGTGATGGGCGATGGTCTCGATCGTTTTAAATCCACAATTTGCCGCACCGCCTTTGATCGTGTGGGCACTACGCATTAGGGTATGGACACGCTCGACCGTTTTTTCCTCTACCAGACTGAGTAGTGTTTGTTCGATCGTTTGGAGTAATTCCGCCGCTTCGATCTCAAAATATCGATCGAGTGACTCTTGAAAATCTAGATCGTCGGTCATAGTTTGGGGTTTATGGGTTAGGGGTTAGAGCTTAGGTGTTAGGCGTTAGGGAGATTAGGGGTTAAAGCTACCCCTGTTAAGGTGAGTGCTTGTCGTGTAATTGCTGGTGGGGGAAACCCGGATCTGGGGGGAGGCTTCCCCCCAGACCCCCCCGTTGGTGGAGGTGTTACCTCCCCCAAACCCCCTCCAAAGGGTTTAGATGGTGGGTATCGAGATGGATATCGCGTAGTTTTCCCTGGATAGATTAATCGGCGGTTGTCAGACTGTTTCTAGGGGTTAGAGGTTAGAAGTTAGGGGTTAGAAGTTAGGGAAAACCCAGAGACAAGCGTCCTGCCTAAAGCCTAAAACCTAACCCCTAAAGCCTAAACCCCTAGTCCACTTTAAATCGGCTCACACTAGTCTCCAGCACTTGTGAAGTTGTGAGTAACTGTTGGAAAGATTCGGCGATTTGGGCGGCGCTACCGGAGGTAAGATTGGCAATTGCGGCTACATCTGCCATGGCTTCGGTGAGTTTGTGAGACTGTTTATTTTGGGTGCCAGCAGCTTGACTAATTGCTTGAACTAGTTCGCTAATTTGGCTGGTTGCTACCACAATCTCACTTAAACTTTGGCGAGTTTCATTCACCAGATTTGTCCCTTGCACGACCTGGGCGATCCCGATCTCCATTGCTTCGGTTACGTCGTTGGTGTCTACCCGAATTTCATCTACTAATCGTTCGATTTCCGTAGTTGCATTGGCGGACTGATAAGCTAGCGATCGCACTTCATCGGCGACCACCGCAAAGCCTTTCCCATATTGTCCGGCACGAGTTGCTTCGATCGAGGCATTCAGGGCGAGTAAGTTAGTTTGAGTAGCGAAGTTTTCGATCAGGTTAACTACTTTAGAAATCTTCTGGAAGGTTTCACCGAGTCGCTTAATTTTCTTGGCAGTTGTCGATACAGTCGATCGGATTTCTAGAATCTCTTCAACGGTATTTTCCATTAGGGTATCACCTGTTTGGACAGTGCGATTGGCTGATTGAACCACCTGTTCGACTTTTTGGGCGAAGTCGGCGACTTCCTGACTGGATGCAGCCATTAGCTTCACTTCTGCTTGGGCGCGGTCGAGTTGGGTTAGTTCTTGTTTAGCTTGCTCGGAGAGATTTTCGACCAGGGCGTTATTGACGCTAGATGTACTACTCACACTAGTGGCGGCGACTTGAACTTGGCGGACTAATTCGCGCAGACTTTGAATCGTCGTATTGTATCCATCGGCGATCGTGCCGATCTCAGTTTCAGATAGGGGCGCACGGACGGTTAAATCGCCCCGGAAGGAGGGTCCGATCGCTTTAAGGACTCGGAGAGCCTCTGCTTCTAGTTCTTGGCGTGTAGCCCGTTCTCGATCAACGATCTGAGATAGTTCTTTTTCCTGAGTCATCACTCGTTCCAAGTATTCGGAGAGTTGGAGTGAAACCCCCACTTGGGTGGCTACTTGTTCGATGATTGCGCGATCTGACGCATCCCAGGTACGGGGAGCATCATTTTGGTAGACTCCCAGTAAGCCCCATAACCGCTCACCGATGAAAATCGGGGCAATAATATAAGCTTTCGCCTGATATTTTTCGAGGGATTGGATATAGCAATCGGGGAAATTCTTGGCATAAATATCATTAATTGCCGTTGATTTTTCACCCTGGATGTATTTACCGCCTTTAGTATTTTGCAGATAGGTATCTGTCTCGGTAATATCTTTATTCGACCATTTGCGCAGAATACAGCGATCGTTCTGAGTCCGATTACCACTGAGGACCTCATCATCTTTTTGTTGGACGAGGAGAGAAACCCAACCGCTACCGACTGATTCGGCAACTACTTGACCGCTCCAGTTTGGGTTAAATTGGTAAATAACCGATCGATCTGCTTTGATAGCTTGACGAATTTCCTGCGTGACACTTTTGAAGATGTCGTCAGTAGATAGAGAAGACTGACGAATCCGCTCGGCAATGCGGTTGATTGTTTGTTCTTGTTCGGCTTTCTTCTGCAATTGCTGAATATAGTCGATTTGCTCCATCGCAATCCCCACTTGCAGTCCTAGTTGACGGAGTGTTTCTACTTCATCTTCTTGCCACTGTCGTGCCCCAGAGTTTTGATAAACCGCAATTAATCCCCACAATTTCCGATTGGCTCCAAAAATTGGGGCGATAATATAAGCTCTGGCTTCCATCTGTTCTAACAGTTGGACATGACAAGCTTGATGTCCGATGGTGTAAATATCATTGACTGCAAAACATTGACCATCTTTATAACGTCCACCTTTAGTCCGTTGTAAAAAGGTGTCTTGAATAAAGGGAATAATTTCGACTAAATTAGACCAGCCAGGATTGGCTGATTCAGCGATAAATTTACCACTCCAGTCGGGATTAAACTGATAAATCGCCGCTCGATCCGTATCTAGTAGTTTGCGTCCATCCAGGGTGGCAATTTGGAAGATTGTTTGGGCATTTTTAGCAGTTCTCAACCGTTCCTGTAGTTTGGCAACTCCCCGTTCTCGTTCGAGTCGGCTCTCCAACTGCTTGGCTTGAAACTGAGTCTGACGACGGTTAGCAGTTTGTTGGAGTGGAAAGCTAAAACTCTTGGCATATTCCTGCACTGTGGCGAGTTCCGACTCTTGCCAGTTGCGGGGACCGGAGTTTTGATATACACCTAACAAGCCAATTAGCTGCTTATTATAGACGATCGGTACGACGATGTAAGCTTTGATTTGGAATGGTTCCAGCTTCTCCATCACAGCACGGGCTAACCCTCTGGTCTGGAGATCGTTAACGACATAATAGGGCTTATAATTTTCCCCAGTGATGAAATAGTCGCGATCGAGTGAGTTACCAGCTTTAGCCCAATTACTCCCCACGGATTCGCCAATAATCTGACCGCTCCAATCAGCATTATAGGCATAGACCATTGTTCGATCGGCTTGTAGTGTCTGGCGAATCTCATCGAGAATGCCTTGGATCAATTCTTGGGCTTCAAGATCGATCGTCGCAAATAGATCCCGTCGCTGGGACAATTGAAGTAGGGGTTGGGTTGGTTGGAGGGCGAGGGTGAGTTCAAGGGATAACTGAGATAGACAGCTAGTTTCTGCTTCCGACCATTGACGGGTTTGGCTGCACTGTTGAACCACTAATAATCCCCACACCCGATCCAAGCTATAGGTATCAGTTGCCGCAGAATAACCATTAATCAGAATGGGAATGGCGATTGTCGCTTGAACTTGATATTTGTCTAAGATTTGTTTTTGATAAGGGGTAATTTGACTATTAATTAACGAAATCGCCCGGTGGGATTTATCATCAGTTAATTGCTCGAAGCCAAATCCAATCTGGGGAATTTCTTGATCCAATGTTGGTGTAAATCCAGCTTGAACCGATTCAGCAACCACTTTACCGCTACTATTACCAGTTAATTCGTAGACTAATACGCGATCGGCATTTAACAGTAGTCTAATTTCACTAACTGCGGTATTGAATGCTAATTTTGAATTAGGAGCTTGGCGAATTTTAGTGGCAATTTGCTGGATTTTGGCAGAATCAATGCCACTATTTGCCGTGGGAACTGTCAAGAACCCGGCTAATTCTCGGGCACGGCGTAAACTTTGACGCAGTGGTTCTGTTGCTCCAGAATTACTGCCTTCTAGTTTGACTTGGGCATCTTGTAGAATTGATAATAGTTGCTGTTTAGCAGTACTGCTAGTCATTGTAGCTCGATCGGTATTGAACATCGGTGGTTCTGGGGGTAAGGTGGTTGGATTAACAGGGCGATCTGTTTTGTCTGAGCGTTCGTCTGCCGAATTGAATAAATTTTTTAACATAGTGCTGATTTGTTAATTAATTGAAGCTGATTTAAATAATTGATTGGATTGTGCGTGGCAAATCCATGACCACCCAAGGTTGTTGGTGTACATCGATAAAATAGCCCGATAGAAATGAGCGCATTCGATCTGTAAACATTCCATCCCCAATTGGTAAACAGTGCTGTAAATCGTAAGTTTCAATATTGCTAACTTGGCGGATTAAAAATGCCACAGTCTCATTTTCCACTTCAAATAATAGCCCCATGCCGGTGACTGCTTCTGGCGATCGAATTGAATAATGTCCTCCACCCATTAAATGGGCAAGATCGACAACCCAAGTCGCTTTACCTCGATAATTGATAATCCCTAATAATGAGTCTTTCATCCGAGGCACTGGTAGAATTTCTGGTAATGAAATTTTAATTGTTGCCTGCAAGTCTTCAAGTGGAATTAAGGCATTGAGACCATCACCGATCGTAAATCCTAAAAAGCGTTGACCTGAATCATTTGACTCCGCTTGTGGCAATGAGATCTGCCGAACTAATTGAGGTGGGGATAACTGATTCATGATTTGGCTCATAATTCATATTTCTACTAAGTTCAGGTTAGCCAATCAATTTATTTACTGTTTGTAAAAGTGTTGTTTCATCTACAGACTTGCTTAAATAGGCATCGGCACCACTCATATCGCCCCAAGTTCGATCGATTTCTTTATCCTTGGTTGAATAAATCACGATTGGAATTGCTTGGGTTGCAATCTCAGTTTTCAACTTGCGGCATAATTCAAACCCACTTTCTCCAGGTAGAATTACATCGAGAAAAATTAAGTTAGGCTTGGAACTTTTAAGTCGAATTTCTGCCTCTTCACCACTTCCAACTACTTGGATCGAAAACCCCTGATTTTCTAGGCACTTTCTCAATTTTTCCGCTTCAAATTTACTATCTTCAACGATTAAAATCTGGCTCATAACTATTTGACTCCAACAAGATATTTTTCTAACATTTTCAAAACCGAATCTGAGTTAACAGGCTTGCCGAGGAAACCTGTAGCTCCGACTATTTTGGAACGCATTCGATCGACCAAGCCGTCTTTACCAGTTAAAATAATTACTGGGATATCTTTCAAGCTTGGTGTTTTCCGAATTTGCTCACAAACTTCATAACCATTGGTAATGGGCATTAATAAATCCAGAAAAATAAAATCCGGCTTATTTCTAATTAAGCTGGGCATAATTTTTAATGGATCTTGAACGCCATAACAACGGTAATTATTATCAAGTAGAATTTTTTCTAAACTTTGAAAAATCAGGATACTATCATCAATACAAGCAACTAACGGTTGCTTGTTGCTTGAAATATTACCAGTTTTAAAACTTGATGATACGTTACTTATTTGACCTGTTATCTCTGGATTGACACCTCGATTCGATCGAGTTTTTGGCTGCTGTGATAAGGTAATATATCCAGCCCTCAATAATGGTAATAAGCCACTCGTAAAGTTGAGCACAGACTGACGATGATTGGTTGCTAGACTGCGGAGTGTCCGATTACCATCGATCGAGGAAATAATTTGGCGTAAATTTGGATCGGCGACTAATTGTGCCGCCTGCTCTGATTGAGAAACAATCGGAAATAAACTCGGTGCATATACTGCTAATCCAGCATTAGACCATTCTTGCCAAGTCTGGATTGATTTGGCAATAATCGGCTCGATTTCAATCAGTGGTAAAATCAGGTTTAGTTGAGTATTATCAGCACCTGTTGGCCCCATTTGACAATATAATCTATTCCCACTATGCTGGCTCAATTGAATGATATCAAACAGGCATTCGATCGCCATCCGCGCAACTAATTCAGCACAGTGTTGTCGATCAATCGATTCCTCAGTCAATAATTGTGCTAACGTATGCGAGTCTAAGAAAGTTTGCTGGGGATTATTCACCTCCGCCAACTTGTCTGCCGACAGATGAAGTTGCGCCAGAGATAGACTTCGCTGCCAACGATTGACTGGTTCGATCCCGCCACCAATCCAACCTAACCGCCCTAACCGAAAGGAAAAGATCCAACTGGGAGCCGCTTTTACTTTGACAGTTAAGTTACCACTAAAAGACTTTTCTTTAATGTCTTTTAGTCGAATAATTAGATCTTTAAAACTTAGATCTGTTGGTCTAACATTCTCTTGAATCATTATTAAGCTTCGATCATCTCGATCTATAGAGAGAATTTATTATTCAAATAAGTTCTGAACAAATTGGTAGATTTACCCCCCAGAATTGTGATGATGCACACATGAAAAAAATTTCATCTTCAACTAACGGAGAATACTGATTGCCACAGTTAGTCGGCATCGCGATCTGTAAGCTTCGGGATTTAGTCCAAATCCTTTCTACTTCCACACCAATATAGTTCCCGAGTAGATCGCCAAATGAACACGATTTACCTAAAATTTTAAAAAAATAGCCTTGGATGGTGACAGATGTGCTGTCACCATCCAAGGCAAAGGAATAGAAGAGACGGTGATTGAGTTGCCGTAGGCTCGATCATGTCGATCGAGCTTGTCAAAATGATAAAGTGAGAAATTATGTACACCATGTTCGGCAGTGCCGATTGGTTTTTAATTTGTGGGCTAGGTAGTTTGGGACAACATTGTGTTGTAGCACTCAAAGAATTTGAGGTGGGTTTAATTACGATCGAGCAAATTCAGCCGCAAAATTGGGAAATTGCCAATATCCCCGATCTTCTCGACAACTCCATCTGGGGCGACTGTCGCCGCAAAAGTGTCCTCGAACAAGCCAAAATTGGGCAGTGTCGAGCCGCGTTAATCCTCACCACCAACGAACAGACGAACATCGAAACAGCGTTGGCAATCCGCCAAATCAATCCCCAGATTCGATTGGTCATCCGTTCTGCCAAAACTAATCTCAATCAGCTTCTGGGTCAACAATTAGGCAATTTTGTCGCCTACGATCCCACCGTACTACCAGCGAGGGCTTTTGCACTGGCAGCTTTGGGCACGACAACATTGGGGTTATTTACCCTAGAACAACACAGAATCCAAATAATTCAGAGCCAAGTGGAGCCAGGTGGAGCTTGGGCAAATCTTCGCCACCTCGATCAATTTAATACCCCCACCCGGAGGCTGTTAGCTCATGCCCCGACTTTCGATCGATTGCCAGCGAAATTTCATCAGTGGGAGCAAACCGATCCGCTACGAGCGGGAGATCGGCTAGTTTATGTTGAAGTAGTCGATCCTCAGAGCCATCTCGATCGTTTCACTGACTCCAGGCGCAATTCCAGTCCCGCTAACAAACATCGTCTCTCCTCATGGCAGAGGTATTGGCAAAACTGGCAAACACAACTCTCCCGGTTTTGGCAGCTTGGATTACAATCACAAGTGCGGCAAGTCGCTGTTCTCTATGGTATTACCGTTCTAATACTACTGGCGATCGGTACCTATTTATTTCAACAACATTATCCAGGGACTAGTTTCTGGTCGGCTTTTTTTGGCACAGCGATTTTGTTGCTGGGTGGTTATGGCGATTTGTTCGGTAATTTTCAACAATTAGAGCCAATTCCCTGGTGGTTGAGATTATTTGCCTTGGGACTGACGCTGGTTGGCACTGCTTTTGTGGGGGTCTTGTATGCCATGCTTACCCAAGCTTTGTTATCATCTAAATTTCAATTTATCCAACATCGCCCACCTGTGCCTCAACAGGATCATGTTGTGATTGTAGGGTTGGGGCAAATTGGGCAGCAAGTAGCCGATTTACTTCGAGATTTGCGCCAACCCCTGGTAGGCATGACGCTTGGTGCGGATGTGGATGCGGCTTTCTTACCCCATCTACCGATTATCACTAGTAACTTGAATACAGCCTTAACCCAAGCTAATTGTACTACTGCCAAGAGTGCGGCGATCGTCACGGCTGATGAAATTCTGAATATTGAAATTGCCTTGATGATCCAGCGGATCAATCCCGATTGTCGATCGATCCTGCGGACTGCAGGACAACACTCGATCGAACTACTCCCCCAGATTCTCCCCCAGTCACAGATTTTAGACATCCACCAAGTAGCGGCAGAAGCATTTGCTGGGGCTGCCTTTGGTGAAAATATTATCAATCTATTTCGGTTTAATAACCAAACAATTTTGGTGACAGAATACCAAATTGAGTCGATCGATACCCTAAATGAATTACTCCTCGCGGATGTGGCTTATGGCTATGAGGCGATGCCGATTCTGCATCAACAACCAGACTATCCGGCAACATTTTTACCTCCCGATCATATCCGGTTACAGGTCGGCGATCGTCTAATTGTACTGGCCACGATCGATGCCCTCCGTCGCATCGAACAGGGCAAGATTAGTATTCAGCCTAAAAGTTGGCGGTTGAGGGTGGAGCAAGCTCTAACTCCAGTGGCAATCGTTCAAGGCACTCAAGCGATCTCTACAGCCGCAGGTTGTCCGCTGGCAACAGTTCAGAAATTGATGCTCAATCTCCCCGCTACACTACCGACTTTGTTATACAAACATCAGGGTCAAGGCTTGGTTCGGGAGTTAAGCCAGATCCAAGTCCACGCATCTCTCATCCCGATCCAAAAATTAAGTTAAGGGGCGTTGCTGATTTAAGGTATGATTTGCCTTTTTGTGCAACTACTGAAATCCCCCAGTCCCCCCGTCCCCACTCTTTCATACATCAATTCAGCAACACCAGTTAAGGCTATTCTGGGCGGGTGACAGCATCGCTATCACTTACCATTACTTAACTTCTTAAACGGATCGAGTACAAAGTCGATAATCCGACGATTGCGAATCACGATTTCCGCAGTAGCTGGTTGTCCTGATTTGAATGGAATACACTTGCCTTGATAGTTGACACACTCTCGATCTAATTTGACCTCAATCTCATAAGTCGCTAGACTCCCTTGGGGTGTAGGCGTAAGTTTTGAGTTGGGTGCAATCCAAGTCAGTTTGCCTTTCACCACGTCATAGCTTTCAAAGGGAAATTCATCAAATTTGAGTTTCACCTCTTTTTCAGTATCACCCGATCGCAAAGATTCGCTCTCAGTAGCGGCAATTTCGCCCTTGAAGACTAACCCATTAGTCGTTGGGGCAATTTCGGCAATTAGTTGCTTGGGTTGAACTACAGCCCCTTCTCGCTCGATTGGTAGTTCAAAGATTGTCCCATCGATATCAGCTTTAATTGTATATTTATTAAGTTGTCTAGTCAGGAAAGCACTTTGGGCTTGATCTCGATCGATCTCTGATTGCAAGGTAACGATTTGGCTTTCTAGTTCCTTGAGTTGTTGTTTGGTTCTGATCATCGATAGATTACCACCGGTGGCGAGACTTGCCGAACCGCGCTGTTGTTCGGTGAGCCGGAGTTTAGCTTGGGCTAAATCTGCTTGAGTTTGGTTTAATACGCGCTGATAATTTTCCTGTTGTTCTTTTAGTCTCAGTCTAGCTTGGGCAATATCAGCTAGCCCTTGTTGAACCAGTGTTTGATAGTTTTCTTGCTGTTCTTTTAGTCGTAATTTCGCCTGTTCGAGACTAGCCACTGCTTGACTGAGGAGTTGTTGGCGTTCTTGGGCAATGCTCTCGACTTCTCTAACTTTGACTTCGGGTACGGCTCCGGTTTGATAGAGTTTAGCATAGCGTTTGACCTCATTTTCCGCATCTTTGAGCCGATTTTTAGCGAGAATATGGGCAGTCTGAGCATCCACAATCCCTTGTTGAGATTGGCGGACTTGAGTGAGTTTTTCGGCTTTTTGGAGATTGTAACTGGATTGACGATCGAGTAGGGCTTGTTCGGCTTGATGAACTTGGGCTAATTTTTCGGCGGCTTGCGTCTCGGCATTAGCATTGAGTGCGGTGATACTCTGTTGTGCTTGGGCGATTTGAGATTCTTTTTCCAGGATTTGCGCTTGATTTTGCTGCTGTTGGGCATTTGTCCCCAATCCCATCTGATTTTTGATCAGCACCAACTGATTCAACCGTTGTTGTCCACCGTCGAGTTTAATTTGATTTTGGTAGAGTTGTTCGCGGACATTTTTGGCATCGAGTTCCATGATTGTCTGTCCAGCTTTGACAACGTCCCCTTTTTTGACGAAGACTTTGAGTACAGCCACACTTCCATCAATATCTGCTTCACGCTTGATGGTATTACCCTTGAGTTCTAGTCGCCCTCTAGCTGTCCCAATCTCATCCATTTGGTACAAAAAAGACCAAGGGAGCAAAATTCCAATAAACACTAGTAAAAAATATAATAGCCCGCGCGTCCACGGCAGGGGCATGGTGTTAATTAGTTCTTTCGCCGCATTCGACCAATCATTTAATCTACTTAGTGAAGTTTGAACGGTAGCTGTAAACTGACTGGGAGTAGCTTCGACAAATTCGCTGTTGCGATTGATTTGAGTTGAGGTGGGCGCATGTTCTGTCGTTAATGGCAGATTAGTCTGCGGAGAGCGACGAGAAGAGTTAGCCCGCGCACTAGCCAACTCGACAACATTATTTGTCCCATTTACTCCAGATGGCAAGATTTTTTCAAATAAACCGGGACCTAATTGAGTGTAGCCCTTTTGTACTGATCGAATGGTTTCACCAATTTCACTCCCAATTTGGTCTTTGACAATATAACCATTAGCCCCACCTGCAAGTGCTTTAGTAATATTTGGGGCATCATCATAACCACTGAGAATAATCATCTTAATCTGAGGATATTGTTGACTGATGATTTTGGCTGTTTTTAACCCATCCAGTCCCGGCATATCCAGATCGAGTAAAATCACGTCAGGCTGAAATTGCTCAACGCACTTAATTGCCCCATATCCATCTACCGCAGTTCCAACTACCTGAAGATCTGGCTGTTCTTGCAGTACAGACTTCAATTTTTCTCTCACCACCTTCTGGTCATCTACTAATAATATTTTAATAATATCAGGCGTTTTGTTGTTAGCGACCATGAGTTAGCAATTAGAGGTTAGAGAGTAGAAGAGTTTTAGATGTGGGTTGTCCGATTGACTAGAGCGAAGCTAGAGATGTGGTTGAACATCCACTCATCCCCACCCGCAAATCTCCAATTGGGTTCTATAATTTATTCCTGAATTGTGGCAATTTGTTGTTGATTGAGATAATAATATTGACCACGTTTTGCCATTAGTTGTTTGTGAGTACCACTTTCAATTAATACACCTTTATCTAAGACTAAAATTAAATCGGCATTTTGGACGGTGGAGAGTCGATGGGCAATAATAATCGTACTGCGATTGCGGCGAATTTTTTCTAAGTTGTTTTGAATGATTCGTTCCGACTCAGTATCTAAACTACTTGTAGCTTCATCAAACACTAATAACCGGGGATTACTTAATAATGCTCTGGCAATTGCCAAGCGTTGGCGTTGTCCACCCGATAACATGCCCCCACCTTCCCCGATTTCTGTCTCATAGCCCATCGGCATTTTAGTAATAAATTCATGGGCCCCAGCCATTTCTGCCGCCCGTTCGATTTCGGCGGGCTTTGCCCCTGGTTTCGCTAGGGTAATATTATTCTTGACGGTACCACTAAATAAGAACGTATCCTGATCGACAACCCCAACTTGCGATCGCAAGGAATGGAGTGAGATAGTGTTGAGATCTTTGCCATCGATCGAGATTTTGCCACTCGTCGGTACATACAGTCCTAAAATTAATTTAGATAGGGTTGTTTTTCCCGATCCACTTCGTCCAACTAAGGCAATCGTTTGACCTGGTTTAATCTCAAAGTTAATATTCTCTAGAATATTAGTCTCAGCATCTTTATTATACCGAAAGGTAACGTTTTCAAATTTGACATACCCCTGTAATTTGCCAATGCTCTGACGACTAGACTGTCCATCTTCCTCTGGTTTCGCTTCAATTACATCACACAACCGCTCGATCGCAATCCCCAATTCTTGTAAATGATTCCACAATCCAGCTAACCGTTGAAATGGGCTAATCACATTCGCTGAAATCATATTAAAAGCAAAGAGTTGACCGATTGTAAATTCTCCAGAAATCACCAGAGATGCGCCAATCCAAATCATCGCCGTACTGCTAATAGTATTGATCGTCGAACTAATAATTTGGATCTTAATCCCCATCACTTGACCGCGATAAGTTTGTTTGATTTCTTTATTGAGCCGCTCTTCCCAATTCCACCGGACAGATTTCTCGACCGACATCGATTTAACTGTTCGCACACCGTTAAGAGCCTCGATTAGATAGCTATTCTCTTCATTTGAAGCATTAAAAATTTCCCGCGACATCTTCTTCAGAAATGGAGTAGAAGCAAAATTTAGAATCAAAAATGGCGGGATTGAAATTAGCGTGACTAATGCCAATTTCCAACTATATAAAAACATCAATGTGGCATAAACAAACACCGACATTAGATCTAGCAATATACCTAGAGACTCGCCCGTCACAAAACTCTGAATTTTATTATTTTCCTGAATCCGCGAGATAATGTCGCCAACATGACGAGCATCAAAATAACTCAATGGTAAACTAAATGTATGGCGAATAAATCCCACCAATAATGCCGCATCAATCCGATTAGCTGTCAAAGCAATCAAATATTGGCGGAGGGCTGTCATGGCAATCTGAAAGCCACCAAAAATCAGCAATCCAACGCCAAAAGTAGCTAAACTACTGGCAGACTTATGAATGACGGCTCGATCGAGAATCAGTTGGGTAAAAATGGGCGAGATTAGCCCGAAAATCTGCAAAACGATCGAAGCGATAAAGATCTCAGTAATTACTACCTTATGCGGGATAATTAGCTGAAATAACTGCAAAAAATTGGTGGACTTACCCTCGACATTTTTCAGCGCGAGGGTTGGGGTAATCAACAGACAATAACCTGTCCAACCCTCGATAAATTCAGCCCGAGTTAACCTCCGTTGCCCGATTGCCGGATCGCCGACAATCACATATTCTGGAGTAATTTCAAATACCACGATATAATGGTTTCCCTGCCAATGCCCGATCGCGGGTAGCTTTTGCTCCGCTAATCGATCGAGACTAGCCTTAACCGGACGAGTATTAAAACCCAAGTTCTCCAGCGCATTCGCCAACCCTTTCAGTGACGCTCCATCACGACTGACATAGGCGAGTTCGCGCAACCGGTTGATATTAAATTCTTTACCCCAATATCGCCCCACCATCACCACGCAGGCAGCACTACAGTCGGATGAACTCTGTTGGGCGTAAAATGGGTATTGGTGCGTGGTTTTCTTCCACCATTGACCAATCTTCTGGCTAGGTGTCGGAAAGTAGTCCGGCTTAAAACTATTTTTTGACCTACCTGAACCACTTGCTCGAACTGCGGCTGTCTCTGGCTGTACTTGAGCGACGGCGGGGATTTGACGGGCGGCTAATCTCTGTGCTAGTCCCCGTTGTGGTGTTGGCAGTGAAGCAACAACCTCGCCGCGCAAAATGGCATCGAGTAGTTGCGCCTGGTGACTGAGATGCTGCTGGCTGACTGGATAATTGCGCCACAAAGCTTGGACGACATCCAGCGGAATCTTGGCGACTAATATTTCCATCCGCCCAACTACTAGAGCGGCTTTGGCTGTGTACGGTTGAAAGTCAGCAGCAGGGAAAAGACTACTCGCGCCAAAACTCTCTCCCACCGTCAGGGTTGCCACTCGCTCACCTTGACGATCGAATAATCGGACTTTTCCAGCGATAATTATGTACAATCCGGGCGAACTCCCAGTGGATTGCCAAAAGTTACTACCAGGATCGATCTTCAGTAATTGAGTCTGTGCCTGAAGTTTGGTGATATCTGCTGGAGTTATCTCTGCTCCTAGAGCTTGAATTAATCGATCGTCTGAAATTAAGGCAAGTGCTGAATGTTGAACCATGGGGAGCGGGGATCTCTGATTACCTGTTTTTATTCAGCCATTGCATTACCATGCTGAAGATCTCGCAAGTCACTAATGACTAAATGATGAGAGCGAGATATTTGAGAGTGACGATCTACTTCACCGACTAGTTGAGTACCAACATCAATTTCTTTAATCAACCGATTAATATGTCTAGCACTTACTTCAATCTTAAATTCTTGAGATAGGTGCTTACCTAACCACTCTCCTGTCCAGCGCGGAAAGGGATAACCGAATTCCTTAGGACTTTTGCTCACGAGTTCCTTGAGTCGGTTTAAATAATCATCATTAACAGTTTTTGGTCGGCCAATCGGTTGTTCTTTCCAGTTGTGCGCTTGACCGGATTTCGCCATAAAAATCCAGTGTCTAGCAGTTAATGGCGAACAGCCCAACACACGGCAGATCTGTGTCTGTGTTTGACCTTCATCTGCTAGGAGCATGATCTCGATCCGCTGTCGATATTCGGGGACAACCTCCATTTTTAGGTGCTTTTCCAGTAGTTGTCGTTGAAATTGAGTTAGATACTGACCCACCAATTTTTCTTGAGTAAGTTGATTAATTTGAGCCATAATCATCTTTCTTAAACTCTTGCTTTTAGAATATATTATGTTGCATTTTGATTTAAATATTGATGTTTCACTATTTCTTAACTTTCTACAGAAAAGCTGCCAGATTAATTGCGAGATAGTAGCTTTTGAATAGCCTTTCGTGGAGAGTTTGATCTGACTAATTACTAAGACTTTGGATCGAAATATAGCATTTAGATATTAATTTTTAGTATATTTCGATCCTCCAACAAAGCACGGTAACTTACAATAGTACATGTCAAGAATATTACTCGAAATCCAAATAGTGCTGAACTACAACTAGTTCAATCGGCTAAATAATGTGATTTGGATAGATAAAAGCCATGACTAATATATAGCTTATTTTCTAAAGATTAGAATCAGCAATTTGTATTGAGATAAAAGCTGCGTTTTGTAATTAACTAAATATCTGAGCAGGTAATTTGCCCAAAGATTGGAATGAGTTTTGACTAATTATCCTATCAAAACACATTCTGTAATTATTTGCCAACTACTAAGCATTTTTTAGGATAATCCACTGTTCGCATCAGTCATTTAGCTGATTTTTTTGACGGATTTGGGTAAAATATGTCACAAATAGCTAGTTTTGAGATAAATTTGGAACTTTTTCTCGATCCGATGGTGGCTGAGTTTCACCTCGATCGAGTAGGATTACATTGCCGCAATCATCAATCAAAGATCGTCAGATGTTGTCAATCCCGACATTCCCCGAAGCCGAACACGAAATCGTCGCATCCTTAGCCAATTGTAGCGATCGCGAGTTAATCGATCGTCATCGCGCCCATCCCCACCAAGGAAGATTTTTCACAGGTTTATTTTGCCGTTACAGCGCGATCGTTTACAGTACAATCCAACATGCTGTCGATTCTCGCGAACAAACAGACTATCTATTTGCGATCGTCTGGAGACAAATATTTCGGGAACTCCAACGAGTGCAACTCCCCCCAGATCCAGCAGCTACTAATTGGCAAAGTTGGATGATCGATATTGCGGGCAGCACAATATCAGGACTTGAAGTACCCCCACCAGCCCAGATTCGTTACTCGCTGAGTGCTGCATCTCCACCATTATGGTGTTATCTGGAACGGGGACTCGATCTCATCCCGCCGCTTTCGCGCCTAATTGTATTGATGACTCAAAGTCTCAAGTGGAATGAACAGCGGATCTCTGCCTATCTCCAAGGCGAAGGTCAAACAATTCCCGCAGTCAATATTCCAACTCATCTAGCCGAAGGATATCAGCAACTAGAAGCTTCTCTACCAGAGGATATTCGGCGGATCTATTTATTTAGGGGTTAGGAAAAAGGGCGTTGCTGATTTGAGGTATGATTCCCTTCTTCGCGAACTGCCTTATTCCCCAAGCCTAAACCCTAAACCCTAAACCCTAAAGCCTCAAAACTTTTCATACCCTGATTCAGCAACGCCGGAAAAAGGTGTTGCCCTGTTCGCGTAGCGTCGCCTTTGGCGATACTTGTCGTTAGCGGAGCCTCTACCTAAGCAGAAGGGTTACCTCTGTTAAGGTGACTACTTGTACTAATCGACCGCCGCTAGGCGGCGCGCAAGCTTCGATGAATTTATGCGTTTAGAGTCATAGCTCCAAGTTTACGCCCAGGGGAGGGTGGATGCATAATCGAACGAGATTAACACCAGCCAGACCCTACCCCGCAGCGACTAGGTGAAAAAAATGCATATCCCACAAAGTAAAAACAACCAAAATACGCAGGGGAGCTTGAGGGGCGGCGATTTGCGCTCGTCGGGTTCCCCGACGGATTAGCGAGTCAAGACAACCCCCAGATCTCCGGTTCCACACACCATTAATCTCCATGGTAAAGATACTTTGCCGAAGCTACCCTCTAAACACCACCGTCACCGTCGTTCCAACATCGACTTGACTATCGATCGAGAGTTCGCCATGATGATTGGCAACTATGGCTCGAACGATCGCTAAACCTAGCCCAGAACCGCCACTAGCCTCCAAATTGTCAGATGTCCGCGCTGGATCAACACGATAAAATCGATCGAATAGATATGGTAATGCTGACTCAGGAATACCCATGCCAGTGTCTTGGACTTTGACTTGGAGATAACTATGATTTTGGCGAATTAGTTGCTGGAGACTTACGGTGATCGTAGATGGGGATTCGATTGCCATTGGCGTATATTGGATCGCATTGGTGATTAAGTTCGTAAATAATCGAGCTAACCGATCCCAGTCACCATCGATCGTAAATACTTCTAACTCGGGGTTTCCTGGCTGGAGTGGTGTAGCTACAATCGGATCGACAATCTCTAAAACTAATTTAATCCCTTTACTAGTAGCCGCTAATTGTTGTTCTTCGATCGCTTCCATCAGTAAAGCATCCAAGGGTACCCGACTAAATTGGGGTGAGATTAGTCCACTATCTTGACGCGCGAGGAATAATAGATCGTCCACCAATCTACCCAGTCGCCGAGTTAAGCGTTCGATCACCTGAAGTTGTTGCCGTTGTCCTGGCTGTAATGGTTCTTCGCTCAAAGCCACTTGAACATTAGTTTGAATAGTAGCAATCGGATTGCGGAGTTCGTGGGAAGCATCAGCGGTAAACTGTTTGAGTTGCTGATAAGAAGCCTTAACAGGCTCGATCGCAATTCCCGAAAGGAACCAACCAATCGCGGCGACACTAGCAATCATCAATAAAATCCCAATCGTCAGATCGACGATCAGTACCTCCGTTGGTTTAGTAACTTCAAACCAAGGATGACTCACCCGCAAAAAGCCCAGCAGTTGACCATTCCCGAGGACTGGCGCGGTGATTTGCCGGAAAATCAGATCTTCCCTGACACGGACAGTTTCACCGTCGAGATTGAGCCAAACAGGGCGATTTAGTGGTTCGCGCAGTGTAGACCATAATAGCTCTCCACCTAAATTAAATAATTCTAGGTCGATGCGATCGTCATCCACTCGATTAGAATTATCCTGAAAACTTGCCGCAACATTAATCCGCCATTGATTGCTTCCATTCGGCGAGTCGATTTGTTCGATCACAATCGAGCGGCTGACAACTTCAACCACATGATTTAGCGTATCGTCAATCCTTTCGATCAAGGTACTTCGCACATAGATATACATCCCACTGGCAAATAAAAGTAGGACGATCGCGGTAACAGTTGTGTACCATATAGCTAGGCGACGGCGAGTAGTTTGAAACATAAGCGTGAAGGGAGATGGAAGATGGGAGTTGGGATACGGCGAGGCATCTTTCCCACATCCCCAACCCCTAATGCCTAAAGCCTACCCCCTAACCCCTACCCTCTATACTTATACTTATAAAAATCCGTTACAGCACTACCACCAATGAACGATCGCATTGATATCGACTGGGAGCAACTTCACCAAGTTTCCGAGGACGATCCAGAATTTGAACTAGAATTGTTGACGATGTTAGCGGAAGATGTGAAGATACACATCGAAGATCTGCGCCAAGCAGTCATTGATGGGGATGCTCAAACGATCGCCAATGAAGCTCACTATATCAAGGGTGCTAGTGCCAATGTTGGCGTGCGGTCGGTCGCTACCCTTGCCAAACAACTCGAACAATTAGCTCGCGAGCAGTCTCTCACAGCTAATTCCGTTTCCCTGGTGGAAGAGATGTCTCTTGAGCTTGGCAATCTAGAAGCTTATTTAGAGAGTAGAGAATAGAGAATAATTATTAATTATTAATCAACTCATGCTCCTCTATCACTACCCAACTCTCTATTCTGGCACCCTCGTCAGACGCTACAAGCGGTTTTTTGCGGAAATTCAGCTAGATACAGGGGAATTGATTACCGCCCACTGTCCGAATACTGGCCCGATGACAGGAGTGTGTCAAATTGGTGCCCCAGTTCAGGTCTCCTATCATGACAACCCCAACCGAAAACTTCGTTACACCTGGGAAATGATTGAAGTACAAAGCTGCGGACAAAATGAGCGCGTATGGGTGGGTATTAATACCGCCTTGCCCAACAAGCTGGTTAAAATCGCTCTAGAACAGCATTTATTCCCTGAACTATTGCCATATCAATCTATTCGATCGGAAGTGGTCTACGGGCAAAATAACCGTAGTAGAGTGGACTTCGTGCTCTCTGATCCAAGTGGTCTAACCTACGTCGAGGTGAAAAATACCACCTGGACGATTGATGATGTTGCCGTTTTCCCCGATACTGAGACAACCAGAGGGCAAAAGCATCTCAAAGAATTAACCGATGTCTTGACTATTTCACCCAGTACTAACAATCGCGCTGTGATGTTATATCTGATCAACCGTGGTGATGTAGATAAATTCGCACCGGGTGATACTACAGATCCAATCTATGGTCAATTGCTGCGGACTGCTGTTGCTCACGGTTTACAAGTTCTGCCTTGTAGATTTGAGATCGCACCGATGGGGGTTAAGTATTTAGGGCTAGCAGAATTAATCTTGTAGTGTCACGATCGGCGGCTTTATTCTTTAGATAAGTTTCTCCATCTTTTTTTCCATTGAGAAGTTGTTTCCCAACCACAATTATCTTGTTCCAATTCTCGACGCATGACAATTTTTGCCATCGAATCCGATAGACTTGGATCTCGATAGGGGATAGCTGCACGAGTTTGCAAATGCTCTAGTTCTTGTTGACTTAAAGCTGGTAATCCCTCCGAGCTAAAACTCGCGATCGTTCCTGGTGCTTTGCGCCCTACTGGAATACTATCGGCAATCTGCAATCTGGCAGCAATCATTGCTGTCCGCACTGCTGCGGCACAGGAGTAGGTGGCAATTCGCCCATCCCTCGCACAACAATTGGCAACTCGATCGATAAATTCAACTGTCCACAATTGAGGGCAAGAAAGTGGTGAAAAGGGATCGAGAAAAACTGCATCAGCTTGAAATTTTGCCTGTTGAACTATGTCGATAGTTTGCCGTGCATCACCGATCAATAACCTAGCCTTGAATCGATCGTGATTAACGTTTAGATTTTTAGCCAATTCATTTAATAGTCGGGGAATTGGATCTGCCCAATCAGCTAATAACTGATGCTCGATCGCTGAAATTGGAACAGCGTGATCGAGTTCTAGGGCAAAAAGTTCGACAACACAGTGAGGATTGGTTTGCCAAATAGTTGATAAGGCTGCCGCTGTGTTGTAGCCTAGTCCATAACAGATATCTAATAGTCGGAGATAACCCCGATTGGCTTTTTCAGCTAACAATGTTGGCACGGAGAATTTATAAACAGACTCCTCTTTCGCCCCATATTTACTATGAAAAGTTTGCCCAAATTCTTGGGAGAAAAAAGTATATGAACCATCATCGGTGAGATAAGGATTAAATGAGTTGATCGACATCTGCTCTGTTTGATGGAGTATCTGAATTTTAGTGGCGATCGGCGTAGAATTGTAAACTAGAGAGACAATTCTCACAACCGGCTTATATTTCTCACTCCCCCTCAACTTGTGAATAGTTTTCCCCGCAGCTTAGAGTTATTAGATTTAGCTTGGGCACTAGGTTCGATCGCGATCTCGATTGGTCTATCGCAATGGCAAAGATTGGATCTAGCTGGACAAATCGCTCTAGCCGCAGCGAGGTCGATCTTGCAGTTATTAGTCATGGGATTTGGGGTACAAATTGTTTGGCAGTTCGATCGACCACTGGTGACAATCGGAGCCATATTCTTGCTAGCGATCGTGACGACAATCGCCACTACTAACCGGATTAGCGACAGGGTAAAGGATTTACTACCGATCGTCGGCGGAGCTATCTTGATGGGGCTGACAGTTGGGTTAGTGTACGTTATTTTTGTTGTGATCAAACCTACTAATTGGGATCGACCCCAGTATTTGCTGGCATTTGCGGGTATGAGCTTGGGTTATCTGCTCAATAGTACGGCTGTTGCTGGAGAACGGTTAATCAGTGCGATCGAGCAATACTCCACCGAAATTGAAACTCGGCTTAGTTTAGGTGCAACTCCAGCCCAAGCAATCCTTGCTTATCGTCAAATGGCAATTAAAGCAGCCCTATTACCCACAATCGAAACTCTGACGGTAGCGGGATTAGTGACAATTCCAGGATTTTTGAACGGACAACTATTAGCCAATATCTCACCTTTAAATGCGGCTGGGTATCAGATTGTGGTGCTATTTACCATTATGACAAGCAACACAGTTGCGATTATCTGGGTGACTCAGGGAATTGCCCAGCGTTATTTCAATCGTTACGCGCAATTGCGGATTTTAAAGTGACATTTGGATCGATCGATGAACCTCACGATAAAATAAAAAATATACCAATAATTGGTATTTTTATTGAAATTATCAAGTATTTTTCGAGTTTTCCAGTTATGAACATCTCTATTGATAAAACTATTACTTTGCTCACGGCTATTTCTAGTTGTTTAATTGTTCTGGAATCTACAGGCAATGCCCAAGCAGAACAGCTAAAAATCGGTGTCAGCCAAAATCGCCTCATCGTTCAGAGTAACTGGCGACAAGCAGAACAGCTTCTCACATCAGGTAATCGAAGATTTCGGAGTCGGGATTATGCTGGCGCAATTGCTGACTTTTCGGCAGCAATTAGACTAAATCCGCGATTCGAGAAGGCTTTTTATAATCGCGGTATTGCCTACGATCGCTTAGGCAATCGCCTGAGTTCGATCGCCGACTATACTCAAGTCATTAACTTGAACCCCCGTAATGTTAATGGCTACTTTAATCGGGCGATCGCCAAAGAGCGAATGGGGGATAAACAAGGTGCCTTGACAGATTTTGATCGGGCAATTGAAATCGATCCTAAATATCTAGATGCCTATCTTAATCGTGGTAATCTTTTGGCTGAATTGGGTAATCTCAAAGGGGCTGATGCTGACTTCTCCCAAGCAATTAAAATTAGACCAAATGAGGCAGATGCTTATCTCAATCGAGGGTGGATTCGTTACAGATTGACTGATAAAAAAGCGGCGATCGCCGATTACGATCAGGCAATTAAAGTCAATCCAAAATACTATCTTGCTTATAATAATCGAGCCTGGACAAAACTAGATTTGGGTGATATCAAAGGGGCGATGGCAGACTATAATCGAGCCATCGAAATTAATCCCAAATACTATCTCACCTATTACAATCGAGCCAATGCTCGACGGGGTTTTGGTGACTATGCTGGTGCGATCGCTGATTATGATCTAGCACTCCAACTTAAACCGAATTATGCTGTTGCTTACAATAATCGTGGGCTAGCCAAAAGACGCTTAAAAGATCTTACCGGTGCAATTGCTGACTACGATCTAGCAATCCGATTTGCCCCCGATTTGGCAGAAGCTTACTATAACCGTGGTTCGGCACGTGGCAACTTGAACAATCGATCCGGTGCTACTAGTGATTTCCAAACTGCGGCAAAATTATATCAGCAGCAAGGGAGCAAGCAGGAAGCGGCTAAAGCACTCAGACTAGCTCAACAGTTTAAAAGGTAGAGGGAAGGGAATAGGCGGGAAGGGATTTTCGATCATCACACAAGATGTGAGGATGCCCTAACCCTGATAAAATGAGATGCTGACAGTTTTCTGCAAAAATACAGAATATCCATGATTTCCAGTAATGACTTTAGACCTGGTGTGTCCATTGAGTGGAAGGGAGGCGTATGGAAGATCGTAGAATCTCTCCACGTCAAACCTGGTAAAGGTTCCGCGTTTGTAAGGACAAAGCTCAAAAATGTCCAGAGTGGTAGCGTCGTGGAAGAAACATTCCGCGCGGGGGAAACAGTGCCCCAAGCTACGCTGGAAAAAAACAAAATGCAGCACACCTACAAGGATGGTGATCAATTTGTGTTCATGGATATGGAGTCTTTTGAAGAATCCAATCTAAGTTCGACTCAAATTGGTGAAGGTGTTAAATATCTCAAAGAAGGGATGGAAGTAAGTATCGTTCGTTGGGGCGAACAGATTATGGAAGTAGAACTTCCCAACACAGTAGTCCTGGAAGTTACCGAAACCGATCCGGGCATGAAGGGTGACACCGCTACAGGTGGTAGTAAACCGGCAATCGTCGAAACTGGTGCCCAAGTAACCGTACCTTTATTTATCAGTATTGGCGAAAAAATCAAAATTGATACGCGGACACATCAATATGTTGGGCGAGAAAGCTAACATTAAGAATGGGTCGATCAATGGGAGATGATAGATCGATCCGTCAGCTAATTATCATGTTGAAGTCATGCAAAATTCACTCTCGGCTCGATCTGTCGGTGAATTTTGTCTTGCATCTAATCATCAAAACTAATTTTAAATAAATAATATCAATAACTAGAAATTAATCACCAATCACCAAATATGACAATTGATTTTAAAGAACTTAACGAACTATTAGCGGCGATCGCTTCTAATGGGATTACTGAGTTAACACTCAAAAACGCTGAATTTGAACTCACTGTTTCCAGCACTCGACAAATAGGTGCCCAAGAAGTGATCATGACCATGCCAATCGATCATCGGCACCATTCAACAACCTCATTGGCAGTGGAAACATCTTCAGTTGAAACAAACCACTCCAACCCACCCACAGTGGACAAGAAGTGGGTGGAAGTCAAGTCTCCGATGGTTGGCACCTTCTATCGTTCTCCCGCGCCTGATGAGGCACCATTTGTTAACCTTGGCGATCGAATTCGATCGGGTCAAACTGTCTGTATCATTGAAGCAATGAAGCTCATGAATGAGATTGAAGCTGAATCAGGCGGACAGGTCATGGAAGTCCTCGTCGAAAATGGTCAACCTGTGGAATTTGGTCAGATCTTAATGTATCTCGACCCAGGTTAATCATTTGTTGATCAATTGATTAGGGATCTTGAACTTTACCTGGATTAATGGGAAAGTCTTGGTCGTACTGTTGACGGGTAATCGGTTGTCTAATCTCGACTCCAACATCGCCTAAAACTTCTAGTGGCTTACCTTCGACACTAATCCACACGGGAGCATCAGGGTTTTGAGAGGTAGCCGTGTAGATCACTTGACCCAATCTCCCAATCATCGAAGTTGCACCGAAACCTTGGGTAAATTCCTGGGAAAGATCGATGTGAATGCCGTCTGGCTTGACCTGCGCGCTTAAGAGCTTAGTCCCTACAGGAATCGTTGAAGTTAGCTTACCATCAGGTTTACCTGCTGATGCCAGCAGACTAGCTAAGGGTCTTTTGACTAGAATATTGGGATCTGTGGAGCTTTCCGGGTCAACTCGACGTTCTTGGGGTACTAGAAAAGTCTTTTTACCATCATCATCCAGCCGCCAAATTTTCACCGTAGTTCCATTGTTGGCAATGACATTCGGGTTGTTGGGCTGGGTTTTTGTGCTAGCAACTGTCGGTAGTGGATTTGGTCGAGTCGGATTAGCCACCGGTGGATTGGAAACCGCCGGAAGTGGAGCAACAGTTGGGGGTGTATTCTGAGTGGGGTTAATTGTTGGCGTTCCCGATGGCACGATTGTGCTGCTTGGGTTATTGGACGAGGTTTGATTGCTTTGTTGTGTCATCAACCAACCTAGTCCACCACCAGCGACAACGGCTACTGCGGCAAAGACTGAAATGGTCGCAACTATGCTTTTAGATACAGATTTTTGTTCTTCCATAATTAAAATTCCTATATATAATTAACTGAGGACAAGACCCGATCGTAAAGTTGCTCCTCTCCTAGTTTAACTGGTAGAACATCGATTCGGGACAATGTTATTTCTCGATCGATCCATGATCAGATCGTGAAGACTGAAGAGGCGATCGTCTGGCATTAAAGGGTTTGAGGTAGATTCACACTTGAGTTAAGATCGATCGCCAAATTTATCTAAATTAAATTCAAAATTATTTTTCACCCTGCACCTGCGCTGGGTTAATCCCAGATACCCGCACAAAAGCAGCCAGTTCTAGTTTCCCTGGACTAACTTTGAACTGGAGCATCCGAGCAGTAATACCGCGCTGTTCTAACATATCTACATTCAACCCTTCAGCGAGTCCCGCCGTCAACCCAGCTAGGAGAAATGGCGGAACAGGGGTGCCCCCAACCACTGCGGTAGGTTCCACTAGTTGAAATTGTCGTCCACCGGTAACGCTAATCCCAGTTTCAAGATTAACTACCAGTTTTTCTCCAGAACCATCCTGGAGATTAGCTGTAATTCCCAATCGGTTATTCTCCAAAAATCTAACTTGGGGATTAACAATCTGATAGTCTTTTTGCAAAGAGCCAGCCGCCGCTCCGCCGAGAGTACTAGTAGTCATCTTCTGAAGTCTCGCGATCGCATCAGGAGATTTTAAGAAGTTATTCAGATCCTCTTCGCTAATATTTAACTTTACACCCGCTTGAATCGGTTGCTTCAATGAGGTAGCCTGTGGATTTTGCCCATCTGACTGAATAGCTCTCAGATCCACAGCAATCGGATCTGTCTCTACTTCAAGAGTGTCAATTCGCAGATCGTTTGTCACCCACAAACCCCGCCCTGCAATTCTAACTTTATCTATTTTCCCATTGAAAATTTGGTGAACTGGGGCATTATCGGTTCTGACTTGGAGTTGCTCTACCCGCTCAAATTGCGATTGCAAAGCAGTTTCAATATTTTTGTCAACCACAACCCCACCAAATGAAAATAAGGCGGTGATACTGGATAGGAGGATGGCGATTAGTTCCATGAGTTGGGAGTGAGGGACGGGGGGACGGGGGACTGGGGGACGGGGGGACGGGGGGACGGGGGGACGGGGGACTGGGTTTCTTCTAACTTCTATTTCCGATTCCCGATTCCCGATTCCCGATTCTCAATTCCTGATTCTCAATTCTCAATTCTCAATTCACGAATAATCCACTCTTTAATAGTTTCCCCAACTAGCTCGACGGGAATATCTTGAGATTGTTTCGTAGCTCGTTGAACTACTTCTACCTGACCATTTTGGAGTGAACGACCAGTGACAATCCGATAAGGGATGCCAATCAAGTCAGCGTCCTTAAATTTTACCCCTGCACGCTCATCGCGATCGTCGAGGATGGTTTCGATCCCCATCTGATTTAGTTCGGTGTAGAGGCGTTCTGCGACCTCTATCTGCTGGGTATCGCTGATGTTCGGCACACAGATAATCGCGTGGTAAGGAGCGATCGCTACTGGCCAAATTATGCCGTCTTTATCGTAGGATTGCTCTACTGCTGATTGAGCTAGTCGCGAGACTCCCACACCATAACAACCCATGACTAACGGTTGTTCTTCGCCTTGCTCATCGGTAAAAGTTGCCCCCATTGCGGCGGAATACTTAGTACCCAATTGGAAGATGTGCCCGACTTCAATCCCTCTGGCAGTTTGGAGCGTTTGAGTCGGATCGTGGATCGCCCGATCTCCGACTTTGGCTGTTTGGATGTCTGCGACTATTCTAGGTGTCGGAAATTGAGTAGCCCAGTTCGCGCCGACGACATGCTTACCAGATTCATTGGCTCCAGTGATGAAGTTTGTCAAGCTGGCTGCGGTTTGATCCAGCAGCCGCAGAAATTGAGGATGAACTTGAGGCTGGGGACTAATATAATCGTCACCTAAGTCGGGGCCGATATAACCCAGTGGCAAAGGTTTCGCTGCCCATTTTTCGATTGCCACACCATCTGGTACTTCTAGTGCGATAACGGTTTTTGCACCATAAGTTGGGGCTAATTTAACTAATTCGTTATTTAATTTAACCTGATTGACCTCTCGATCGGCACGAATACTAATTAAGACTAAAACAGTGGTGCCATTATCATACACTGCTTGCTGGAGAACATTCTTGACGATCGAGGTCACATCACACTGCAAAAATTTCACCAGTTTATTAATCGAACTTGCCCCTGGTGTATCTTTAAGCTCATAACTAGTAAAAGGCGAGGCAACAGGATCTGGCGCGAGCGCAACAGCTTTCTCGACATTAGCGGCATATTTACCATCCTCTGTGTACATCACATCATCTTCACCCGCATCTGCCAGCACCATGAACTCCTGAGAGCCAGAACCACCAATTGCTCCTGAATCGGCATCCACCGCCCGAAATTTCAAGCCGCACCGCTGCAACATCTTGGTGTATGCGTTGTGCATATCCTGATAAGTAGCTTTCAAACTTTCATGATCTGCATGGAAGGAATAACCATCCTTCATAATAAATTCCCGTCCGCGCATTAGCCCAAACCGGGGGCGAATCTCATCCCGAAACTTACTCTGGATTTGGTAGAGATGTTGAGGCAGTTGACGGTAGGATTTAATGAGGTCTCTAGCTACCGCAGTGACAACTTCTTCATGAGTTGGGCCTAATGCAACTTGTCGCTTTTGTCTGTCGGTAAAGGCGAACATTATTCCCTCAGCCTGCGTGTAGGTATCCCATCGCCCTGATTGTTGCCAGAGTTCGGCGGGTTGAAGTTGGGGGAGTAGACATTCCTGGGCACCGGTGGCATCCATTTCTTCTTTGACAATCTGCCGCACTTTCGTCAATACCCGCCACATCAGCGGGAGATAAGCATACAAGCCACTCCCAATCCGGCGGATATATCCAGCCCGCAGCAGCAGTTTATGGCTGGGGATTTCAGCTTCGGCTGGTTCTTCGCGGAGAGTGACAAATAAGCTCTTAGACAATCGCATCGTAATTTTTTCGGTGAGTTACTCGATCGATATTATCGCAGGGTCGGGGCTGATCTGGGTAAGCGATCGCTAGTTTATTCTGGCGTTTCTCGCCATTTAAACTCGATCCGTTCTTCCGCCTGGATAAACTCAATATTAAATAAGTCGAATACCACCTCTCTGCCTAAAAAAATTGAAACTCTGATGTTTGTGCCGGAATCCATGCTGATTTGAGGGATGATTCCCTTCTTCGTGAACTGCCTTATCCCCCAAGCCTAAAGCCTAAAGCCTAAAGCCTCTTCATACCCTGATTCAGCAACGCCATTTACCAGATGAGGAGGGGAGACAAGAAACTGGAAATTAACTGCTTCCTCACCCCGAACCTCTAAACTCCAATGTTATTGCGCTGTACCGCACTCAGGACAGAACTTATGAGTTATGGCATGAACGGTTCCACAATTAGGACAACTGACAGTGGAGGGAATAGTAGCGGCTGGGCGTTTGGGTTTGGCTAATCCAACCATTTCCGCATTTGATTTACCACCTGGAACCATCGGATAACAGTTTTCATTCCGCTTGACTTCAGCATTGAGTAGAACTGGGCCATCATGGGCTAACATAGCAGCGATCGCTGTTGGTAAATCTTCTCGACTATTTACAGTCATCCCTTTAATGCCATAAGCCTGGGCTAACAGCATGAAATCTGGCATGGAGGGTGCCATTTCTGAGGAAGAGTAGTTCTCCTCATAAAAAGCTTCTTGCCACTGTCTGACCATTCCTTGCCAGCCATTGTTGATGATCACAATTTTGACATTTAATCCATACTGTTTGAGAGTGCCAAGTTCTTGTAGATTCATTTGAAAACTAGCATCGCCACTAATACAGATGACTTGTTCCTCTGGTAGAGCCATTTGCACCCCCATAGCGGCTGGTACCCCAAACCCCATCGTCCCTAATCCGGCACTAGAAATCCAGTGACGGGGTAGGTTATTA
The DNA here is from genome assembly GCA_041738715.1 of Chamaesiphon sp. GTDB lineage: Bacteria > Cyanobacteriota > Cyanobacteriia > Cyanobacteriales > Chamaesiphonaceae > Chamaesiphon. The sequence goes on along the minus strand of JBGSPI010000041.1, from coordinate 11,713 downwards.
AGGAATTGTGCTGCCCACATTTGATGTTGACCAACATCGGTAGTATAGTAAGCATCTGGTGCTTGCCGACGACATTCGACCACGACTTCTTGAGGTGAAATTACACCTGTATAGCTGGGTGCAACCAGTGGATTATCACTGCGCCAACCTTGGATCGTTTCTAACCAAGGTCTGGTTGATTCGGGATTACCACCTAAACCCAATTCCTGCACACGCTGGAGGAGTTGAAGCAGCACTTGCTTGACATCACCGACAATCGGCACATCTGGGGTGCGGTTTTTACTGATTTCGGCAGGATCGATGTCGATGTGGATGACCTTAGCTGTCGAGGCAAATTCATCTAACTTGCCAGTCACGCGATCGTCGAACCGCGCACCGACGGCAATTAGCAGATCGCAATCTGTCACCGCCCAATTGGCATATGCCGTGCCGTGCATTCCCAACATGCCCACTGATAGGGGGTGATTTTCATTAAATGCGCCTTTCCCCATTAGCGTTGTGGTAACTGGGATTTGGAATAATTCGGCTAGTTGAAGAACTTCGGCGTGGGCATTAGCAGAAATAGCCCCACCACCGACGTACAGCAAGGGCTGACGACTTTTGGCAATCAGTTGGACAGCTTGATTGATCTGACGGGGATTACCTCGGACAGTTGGCTTGTAGCCAGGTAGTTTGACACTGCCAGGGGCGACAGGTAGGTAGTCACACGCCATCGCACCGACATCTTTAGGTACATCAATTAGGACAGGTCCCGGCCGACCAGAAGCGGCAACATAAAAGGCCTCTGCCACAATACGCGCCATGTCGGCGGGATCGCGAACGACATAAGAATGTTTGACAATCGGCAGGGTAATTCCATAGATATCTGTTTCCTGGAAGGCATCAGTACCGATCATGTAACTAGGAACTTGTCCGGTAACAATCACCAATGGGATCGAATCCATTTGAGCGGTAGCGATACCTGTCACAAGGTTAGTAGCTCCAGGGCCGGAAGTAGCAAAACACACGCCAACTCTGCCGGTAGCGCGGGCATATCCATCAGCAGCATGAGCAGCACCCTGTTCGTGGCGCACGAGGATATGCTTAATCTTCCGCTCGGCTTCAAAGCGATAGATCTCATCGTAGATGGGCAAAATTGCACCGCCAGGATAACCGAAAATATGCTCTACGCCATGACGATGCAGGCTATCGAGGAGTGCATAAGCACCTGTTTGTCGGGTTGTAACAGGTGGCAAGATGGTCGATGGTTGGATGGCTGCTACTTCGACGACACGTTGGAAAACCACAGATAAACCTCACAAGTTTAGGTTGAAATTATATTTATTCAGATATTAGCTGTAGATCTCGGCAAGCTAATGCTGGAATTATCCTGCTTTGCCCTGTCCGCACTGAAATGATGGGCACTCCCGGCAGTTACGAGATATTCACGCTGGGAGAAGTTTTGGTGTAATTAGCTACTGTCCAGTGTTAGCTAATTGTCTATTATCATCGATCTCCGATCTTCGAGCAACGGTTTGTATATTTATTTTAGAAGAGTGTGTGGACTGGGGAAACTGAGTGCGCGATCAAGTCTGACAGACTATGATATAGATCGCTAACTCGCCGATGGTCTATGTGACTCAATTAACAGTTTTCCCTGATACTAGCTCTAATCAACTAATTGGGATGGTAATCGCCACCCAAGCTAATTTCTGCAAAGTTCAAATCGAGCCAGAAACGCCCGATGTCGGTGGTCGAACTATTCTTTGCACACGTCGCGCCCGACTCCAAAAAATTGGTGTCAGTGTGATGGTGGGAGATCGGGTCATTGTTGATGAAGCTGACTGGCACGGTGGCCGTGGGGTCATTGTTGAAGTATTCCCTCGTGCTAGTGTACTCGATCGACCACCGATCGCCAATGCCGATCGCGTATTACTTCTCTTTACTTTTGCCGATCCAGCCCTCGATCCATACCTACTGAGCAAATTTCTCGTCAAGGCGGAATCAACTGGTCTACAGGTCAGTCTGTGCTTGAATAAGAGCGATTTAGTGAGCGAGATCGAACGCCAATCATGGTGCGAAAGGTTAGAGGGTTGGGGTTATCAGCCGATCGCGATTAGTGTGACAACGGGGATGGGTATCGCCGAGTTGCAGGCTAGACTCGATCGACAAGTTACCGTATTTGCTGGACATTCAGGCGTGGGGAAATCGAGCCTCACTAATGCGCTGATTCCTGATTCAGATATTCGCGTTGCGACTGTTTCTGGAAAACTAAGTCGAGGGCGACATACTACCCGTCATGTAGAATTATTTACCATGCCAACAGGTGGCTCGATCGCCGATACACCAGGATTCAACCAACCAGATTTGAATTGTACACCGACTGAACTACCGAGATATTTTCCGGAAATTCGGCAGCGATTAGCGACGGGTAATTGTCAATTCAGCGACTGTACTCATCGCGATGAACCAAACTGTGTTGTGCGCGGTGATTGGGAACGCTACACCCATTATTTAGATTTTCTCGCTGAAGCGATCGGTTGGCAACAACAGTTAAGTTCTCAACGTCATCCTGAAAGTAATTTGAAACGGAAAAGTCGGAGTGGTACCAAGCAGTTTGAGCCGAAGTTAGACTCAAAGTATCGACAAATTTCTCGACATACCCTTGTTCAGTCACTTGCTGAGATTACCGAAGAATTAGAGTGAACTTAACTAGTTGAGCGAGTAAATATTGCCATCAATTAACAGCCGGGTGATACCTTTCGATCGCAGGTGATGACTAGTTTTATGGAAAACTTTGCTGTCTGGCACTTTAATTACCCGTTGAGTGCGTTGATTAGAAAATCTTTTGGCTACACGCGGACTATCGAAAATTGGCAGAGTTCTTTGTTGAACTTCTTCACCCGGAATCTGCCCTAAATCAGCAAAATCTTTGAGCGGGCGCACAATTAACTCGGCAAACTTATCGATGACAATGTAACAAGTCCGTGGGAGAGTTGCTTGAGAGAGGGGTGTCACCTGAAGATGTAACCGATCGAGTGTTAGGAGCCGATCTCCATCTAGTTGTGGATCTGGTGATTCCTCATCATCTTCCTCATCTTCAAATTCTTCTTCATCACCTTCAGCGATTTCTTCGCCAAACATCGCAGCTAAAACACTGACATCCTCTTGATTTAGCTCTTCCTCGGTTTCCTCATCGGCAATTGTTTCAACTGAATCTGCATCTGTTAAATTGACGGCAGGTTCATCCGGCTGGGAGCGAGCACTGCGCAGGATTGGTATTCTGGGCACTGGTGAAGTTTCTGCCGTTTTCGCTGGTGTCGGTATATCTATGTCAATCCCCGCTGAATCCAGGTCGAGAATTTCCGCTGGAGCGGGAACAGATGCTACCATTTCAGGAGATCGATCTTGAGTGTCAGCTAAAGCTGATTCGATCGCCATTGTCCCTGCTGACGGGGCAAGATCCCTTGTCGGCGCGGAAGAACGACGACGCACGCGGCGACTATTCGTCCCTGAATCTTCTGTAGTAGGTGTTGTTTCCATCGCGATCGTTGATGCTGGCAGAGGTGATGCTACTTCACTAGTATCCACTAGCGGGGACAGTTTTTCGACATCTTCGACTACCATATTTAGCGATAGTTGAGTTTCACTCAATACTGGAGATGACAAGCTCTCTGACGGTGAATCAACTGGCACAGAGTTGGATTGTGGTGACGATTGTGAGAGCGAATTTGATGACTCGATTGTCTCGATCACTTGCTCCTCGCTGGTCATTCTCACACCTCGCTTTTGCTGGATCAGTTCGTCATACTCAGCTTCAGGGATAGTATTTTTGAGCAGACGACTGATCGTCGAATTACTTACCCCATAGCGATTTGCCAGAGACGCAGTAGTCTCTGTCGATTGGCGATAAAGCCGGGAAATCTCCAATCTATCTGTGTCGGTAATTTTTTTAGGACTCATTTTTACTTAATAGCAGTCCGTCGGCGATCTAGACGGCGGGCGCGAATGGAGTTGTCAAATTCTAGCGCAGCGGCAATGCCGAGTTGCACAATCCCAAAGATCCAGAACACTTCCATGATAAAGCCACTTTCGTATCCTTGCACTTGATTACTAGCGTAAGCAAACCAAGTATCTGCAATATAAAAACATAATACCGCTTGAGCGATCGTTCGCCACGGCAAACCCAGATTACCACCCCAAAATCCCAGAAATAAAATCGCGGCGAAAATTAGTAAGACGAGATCGCACAAAACATAGAATAAATTGAAGGTTGTCACCAATGGCTGCATCGCTCGATCGATCTCGCTCACCCATCTAGGGGGTAAGAGTGACTCTGTCTTGCTAATATTCTGCGGCATAGTTGGTGCGGGCACTCCCCCCTCTACATGCCGATTTACCAGTGTAATTGCCTCCGTTGAACTGATTGTGGTGTGTGGCGGAGTGAATTCCGCTCTAGCGGTGATAGTTGTCAACCAGCACCCAATCATTAGGCCTAATGTAGCGACACTCATCACCAGTATCCATTGCAGTCGAGCTAGTTGGACATCTCGATCGAGAATCGCCAGTCGCACACCGGCAATCAGCATTAAATAAAACAGGGCAAACCAGATATTCCCCGCTGAAGCCGCCGGATCTAATCCCCATAATAATTCCCAGGCACAAAACCACAAATTCCCCACGAAAAAAGCCAAAGTCGCGATCGCAAACAACAGCCACACGCCCCTACCACTAGGAATATATTGACTCTGCCAATTCCGCCAGCACAGACAGCCAGAGATGAGTAGGCCAATTTCTTCCATCCCGGTTGTGCTGATAATAAACCAGATCGGACGAGTAGTGCCGGGTTCAACCACACTGAAGTTTAAGTACAGAGCCAAGGAAATTATCGACCAAAATATTCCCCAGTAGGTAATATTTTCCCCTCTGAGTAGTGCTTGCCAATTCGATATATTTTCTACTGATTTAGCCATGATGGTTAGGTTATCTAATCGCTTGAGTTATTGAATCAACAAGACTGATAATGAAAATTCTCGCCCATATTTTTTAGAAACAGTGTTTTTATGCTGCCATCAGGAAATAACTGGATTAATGATATTTCTCAAGACTAATTGCAGCGGTTCTGGCATATTTTGAATCACATAAAATGTTAGTTCAGATCCAAATTTTCGACCAAGCTTGCGTTGCACAATTTCATAAATTTGGCAGCTGAATATAGTGAAATCATCATCTGTCCACGATCCTAATTTAGCGGATTGCAAAGGATCGAGAGTTAGTAAAACATCCAGATCTACCCATGACTTGATCTGTGGTGTCACTGCCAATAAACTATTTGCTGATAATTTTAATTGTCTAGAGCCGATCGATTCTTCTAAACGCGACCATAGTTCCTGAAATAGCCAAATACTCGCCTGTTGTAGTTCCAGATCGCTCTTGGTTGCTCGATCTAATTGACCAGAAACCGATCCAGCCACAGATTGCCTTTGATTTGAGCGAGATTGAGTAAGTTCCCAACATGAATAATAGGCGGTTTCTTGCACCAGTAAAAATTGACTGCCAGATGCTGCTGCCAATTTTTGATATTTTTGGTTGATTCGATCCAGCAGGATCGCCGCTAATGAATCGCTTTTAGGTAGGGAAAAAGCTTGCTGTAAGTAATATATTTGCCCTTGGTATTGAAGCTGCAATACCCCACCGATCCCATCTGCACTAGCAACAATTTCAATATCCACCAACTGTTGGTTAACGATCGACATGGCTAGTTGCTAAAAAACTATCAACACTATCAATATGAGTATTTAAAGCTCCTGAACTTCAACTAGCTTCAATCGACTAGTCGCTGAGGAGATCGGATACCTAGCAATATTTAATACTATATCTCCTCATATTACCTAGCGTAATATTGCCGATTTCTGTGCCTGACTTAATTACAAGACATTATCTCTTTTCATAGATTTGACACTTGACATTATTGCGATCGTCATCAAAATATGATAGGATCTGGTGCTAGTGTGGGTGAATAGCTCAGTCGGATAGAGCAACTGCCTTCTAAGCAGTCGGTCGGGGGTTCAAGTCCCTCTTCACCCGTTCAGTCAAACAGCAGATCATCATAGAGTATTGCAGTTCGATCCGCAAAATTCGGATTGGGGATCGAATATGCGGTCGATCCAAGCATTGCGACTTTCGCTCTCCCTCTTGATTCTGTTAAGATTAAGAGTGACACTATCCATTGCCATCTAGTTCTGTTGTATCGATCGATGCCGACATCAATTCTCGTTGAAAAGAAAAAATTAGCTAAACCACCACTAGAAATTCATCATCTAGGCGATCGCGTATTGCGGCAAGCAGCCAAGCGGATTACTAGTGTAGATGAAGATCTCCGACGGACGATCGTCGCGATGTTGCAAACCATGTATACTGCCGATGGTATTGGTTTGGCGGCTCCGCAAGTAGGGATCAACAAACAATTACTCGTCATCGACTGCGAGACAGAAAAACCATCTGCTCCGCCCCTAGTTTTAATCAATCCCACTATCAAAAGCTATGGCAAAGCTGTCTGTAAAGACCAAGAAGGCTGCTTGAGCATTCCTGGAGTCTATTTGGATGTCGAACGCCCAGAAACGATCGAGGTGGCTTATAAGGATGAATTTGGCCGTCCTCGCACGCTTAAAGCAGATGGATTACTTGCGCGAGTAATCCAACATGAAATGGACCACTTAAACGGAGTCTTATTTGTCGATCGAGTTGAGAATGAACTCGCTCTCACCGAGGAACTCAAGAAAAAAGGTTTCTCACTCCAACACGTCAAACATATTAATCCAGGAGCATAGTCATGTATACCCCAAAAACTGGTCTGTGCTTACTTGGTGCCTCGGTTTCCGCGATCGCCGCAGTTGGTTCGATCTTTGAGCTTAGTTCTGGGAATCCAGAATTGGGAATGGCTGTAACCGGATTGATCTTGGCTGCTACGGTTCCGCTCACGGCATTCCTCTTTTTGACGGCTGTTAAGAGTGCTAGTTAAAAAATTATTAATATATTAATTAATAATTATGTAGTTATTAGGATGGGTGTGAGGAAGATCCTTTCTCAATGCTCAATTTCCCTCACCTGCCTACAATAACTCGTCCATTAATTGCATAATTTGAATCGCGCCATCAGATAATCGATCGAATGGTGAGAGCATAATTTGGGCTTCAAGTAATCCTTTCAGCGAAATTAATTTCAGACTGTTTTCGGCATGGGTTTGGGCGATAGGAACTGCTGCGGGAAAATACCCAATCGCGCCTAAATCAGCTAGGAGTGCCCTTCTAACTTGTAAATCGCTGTTTGTTAAGGCTTGGATCAACCGATCGCCATAGGCGGCATCTTGAGTTAACTGGTACATTGCGCGCGCCGCAGCATACTCAACACGGGGAATGGGATGGGCGAGAAATGCTTGAATTAATGGTGCAGCACCCGTTGCACCTAGAGTGCCTAGTGCTTCGATCGCAGCATCGTAGGGCTGAGAAAAATCTTCTCCCTGTGGCAATAGTTGACCATCTTTGACAGAGGGGGCGATTAGCTGCATCAAAGGGGGAATCGAACGAGGATCGCCGAGCATTTCCAGCGAATGTGCGGCAGCTTCGCGCACATAAAAATCACTGCAATCCAAAGCTTCTATCAAGACAGGTACGGCTTGGAGATCCCCTAATTTCCCCAAAGCTCTAGCTGCATTTCGCCGCAAAGGGTAGCCACCTTCAGGGGTGCGATCGGCTTCATCTCGGAGTGCGAAGATCAACCCACTGACGACCCCAGGCTCTTTCACTCGAAACTTACCCAACCACCAAGCCGCATACACCCGCAAACCTAAATCTGGGGACTGGAGATTTTCGATCGCCTGCGATACGGTTAATGGCTCACCGGATTGAATTGAAATAGTATCATCCATCGCTTTATCAAATTCTAACTGCCATTGTATCACCAAGTTCTTGGACTCAATGCCAAAAAAAACTTAGCAAAGACGTGTTTCTCACGATAAAATGCAGTAGAGGGAAACAATCGGAGTAGCTTGACTGAAGTTCTAGATATCCTCGACTGGACTCTGAAACCTAGACTATATCGCTTGCGATTGGTGTGGGAGCGACACTGACATCACTTTCTCGCTGTGAGCACGAAAAAAAATCGACTGAATGTATCCCTCGATGAGGTAGAACGGGAGAAGTTAGAAAAGCTCGCTGAGGAATCAGGGCTTTCACTCTCGCGGACGATCGCGCAATTGATTCGGAAGGCGAAAAGTAAGCCCCAGCCAAAGGATGAATAGAAACGTCTGGCGACTCAAATCTTGCACCAATTCTTCTATCGAGGGTACCCACAAGGGGCACCCCTATAGGCGATTTAAGGTAGACGATACCCCTTGTTAGTACACTGATTATGCTTACCCCCTCGTTACCGAGGGGGTTGTAACACTATTTAGACTTGTCTGTCGCCCCTGGGGGGGTTGGCTGAGGCTGTGTTGGGATAGTTGTAGGTGTAACTAGCGGAGCATTCGGACTGACGAATTTGGGCGGATCGACTTTCGGCACGGGCAGTGCATAGCCAATCAGACTCGCCACAAATAAACTGGCAAATCCTAACCCAATCGGAGTAGCTTGTTTCGAGATTGGTTGCGCTAATGCTTTAGTAATTGGTTTGAGCGGTACCATAATGTCTGGTAGTGTACGTCTATCCGCCAGAAACTGATCGATCGCCTCCACTAGATCGAATAATTGAACTGTAGATAATTCGATTTCTGTGGGTTTACCTTGCGTGAAGAGTCCGGTCATTCCCCCTGTATTGGTCGGGACACCTGGTGTCGCACGCAGATAGTGAATATGCTCTCGCTCTCCTTTTTTGAGAGAGACTAAGCTATTTTCGATATGTGTTGGTGTGGGATGGGGTATCCCACTTAAAAACTCTTGGGCATAGCTGCTGACTGTAGCAACTAAACTAGTCAAGAAATCTCTTCCACCAAATAATGGTTGTTCGCAACCAACAAAGTGGCATTCGGCATTAAATAAACTGGACATTAAGGGGCGAGGATCGGGGATTCCAGTACTGGAGTTGCTATCACTCAACCCGTCTAAAACTAGGGTACAGTTCGGTAAACTATACTGACGGCGAATAGTCATAGTGAATTATGAATTGTGGATGCTGTTCATCTGTTCTTGAATCATTGCACGAATTTGTGCTAAGACATCAGTTATCGTGTGATGTGCCTGTCGGTAAAAGATGTAAGCTTACGCAATTTCAAATAGGCTTGTATATTGAGGATACCCACTGAATCAAATCTAAACATTTTGGTATTGAAAATTTTAGGATATTTAGGCGCAGTGGCGATCTGGTTGTGGGGATGTCAGATTGCCATTGCTGGAGTTTTGAGCGATCGTATCGATCGATACCCCAATTGGCATCAACCACAATTCGGACAGCGAGAGGGCGAATTAACCTATCCTGTGTGGCTGCGCGGGCAATGGATCGCAACTAGTACTCTATTAGAACAGGTGGCACCATTAGCACCAGAGATCGTTACACCAGGGTTTGAGGGCAACCGTAAATATCTCGATCGACCGATCTCGTTTACAGTTAGATTTATACCCACTGATGTTCAACGACTGTCAAAAGTTTCCCTCCTCAATCTGCCACGCATCCAGTCTCAGCCAATCGAATCACAAATTGTTGCCGATCGAGCATTTAATGGGCTAAGTATCGCTACGGCTTATTTAGGTGTCGACCGGGTTAAATCAGTTAAGGTCGATCCTCAGCAACCGACGAAACAAATTACCCAACTTGACGAAGATCGGCAATTAATCTCGTTTGTGACGGGGTTTAATAGCGAATTGATTAGCCCACGTGACTTTATTGCATCTGAAGTTTCTCAACAGATTTTTCGGGGTAATCGGGACGTTTTTCTAAATATTGTGGAAACAACGACTAGTTATCAATTTTCACCAACACCAGTCCCCAAAATTACCGCAACTCAGATCTCCGCTATTTATCTTTCGCCCCAAGATCCTAGTTATTTTCTTGCTCTAGATCCTGGCATTCGCCCAGTGGCTTTATATAAGTATCATTTAGATTTAATTAGAGATACCAGCAATGCTGAATCTGAGAATCAAAAGGAGGAAGGGGCGGATAAAATTAGATTTTCATCTGGAATTTAGGAGTAATAAATGATTGATTCAGAAGTTTATCAGGGACAGTTCGGCACATTTATAATTACCGATCGAGACCGTCAAGGTGTGATAATTTATCGTAGTGCTCTAATAGTGGCAGCCCTTTGCTTTGCGGCAGCAACTATGGCAGTATTATTGCCATTAGAGGCGGTCGATCGAATGACTATCTTAAACTTAATTACTGGTCTTTATCTGATCTTCTCTGTTGCGCTCGGGATTGCCTTAGCAACAATCCATATTTATCTGGTAATTTTGCACCGAGCATTACAGCTATTTTGGGTGATCGGTTCTGTTAGTGCGATCGTCTTAGGATGGCAAAGTTCACAGCCACTTGCGTCAATTGTTTATCACCAGCCGATGACACTATTTGGAATTGGCTTTACCTTTGCTGCCTTAACAGGTATCTTCTTTAAAGAAGCTTTTTGTTTTAATCGTTTTGAAACAAAACTGCTAACTGGCATCGTACCATTACTGCTATTAGGACATCTGATCACTGTCCTTCCGCCAACAGTCGAAGCTTTATTGTTAGCTACTTGGGCGAGCTTATTTCTAATATTTGCACTGCGAAAATCAATTCAATTAATTCCCGCTGATATTGGCGACAAATCAGTATTTGAATATTTAGAAATCCAGAAATCAAAAAAGGCTGCACCGATAACTGAATAACCGATCGATAAAATATGTATACTACCATACCATCACAACCCCATGATTGGTCAATCCAGATCGATCGAGTCAAACAAAGATTTGATCGTGAATTTAAACAAGAAGCCTTTGAACTACCCGCAGAGGTAGAAGCAATGCCAATATTTAGAGAATGGATTAGCCACAGTTTAGCTAATAAAATTACTTCCCCCTTTTGGGAGCTAGGTAAAATTAGAAAAAACGATCGCTGCTTAGATATTGGTTGTGGTGTTAGTTTCTTGATCTATGCTTGGCGAGAATGGGAAGCATATTTTTATGGACAAGAAATTAGCACGGTAGCAAAAGATGCCTTAAATTCACGCGGGTCGCAACTTAATTCTAAATTATTTAAAGCTGTGAAAGCTGGCCCCGCCCACCAATTAAAATATGAAGATGATACATTCGATCGAGTAATTGCCACGGGGTTTAGTTGTTACTATCCCCCCGAATACTGGCAGTTAGTTTTGCAAGAGGCAAAACGAGTCTTAAAACCTGATGGAATATTTGTATTTGACGTGATCGATCCAGATACTGAACTAGCTGAAAACTGGGCAATTTTAGAAATGTATTTAGGTGCAGAAGTATTTCTCAACCCATTGTCACAATTTACCGAGTTAGTGCAATCAGTGGGTGGTAAGGTGACAGCGACAAAGCCAGGGCAGTTATTTCAGATGTATCAAGTCACCTTTTGATTTATCAAAAGAGTCGATTGAAAATAACACAAAAGCCCTAGTGTGTTCACTAGGGCTTTTGAAATATTAAGCTTGGCATCGAGCTATTTTGACAGGGGGCAACCCCCCAACTATCGTCGCCGTGCTAGCGTTTCACGTCCGAGTTCGGGAAGGGATCGGTGTGGTTCC
>JBGSPI010000123.1:0-52000 GCA_041738715.1 Chamaesiphon sp. | reverse complement strand
TCCTGATTTTAATCCGATTGAAAATTGGTGGTTTGTACTTAAAAATTGGATGAGACAACGTTGGGATGAGTTTGACAACTTTCATGATTGTGTTGATGCTGCTTTTGCAGCTTGTCCTAACGTTAGTGCGTAGCACTATATTAGTGAGGTTAGGGAATCGGCAATCGGCAATAGCGTCTCGATCCCAGTCCCCTTGTCCCCCAGTCTCCATTTGAAGGGTAACTAGCAACTTGCGTTATTAGCGGTTTTGAGGTGAAGAATTAGCTGTATGAATAGCGTGAGCCATAATTTCCAAAAAGCCGAATAGACCATCTACTAGTCCGGCTGTTTTGACACCACCCATCATGGCACCCATAATGCCGTTAGGAAATGTGTCAACTCCAGTCAGGTACAGCTTTTTAATCGGTGTTCTGGCATTTGTCCAAGGCAGATCGAAGCGAGTAGGAGTACAAGGAATCCCATAAATTGCCCCACGATCGCTAGCCGCAAAATGTTCAAATGTCAAGGGTGTGGCGAGTTCGGCATATTCAATCAGTCCGCGAAAGCCGGGATAATGACTCTCAACTGAACTGACGATCGAATCGGTGATTTGGGATTTTAGTTCAGCATAATCAGCACCCCGTCGTCGCCACTTTTTGTCTTGCCACTGGGCAAAGACATCATAGTGCCCAGGAACGATCATCTCTGCGGTATGTCCCTTAGCTGCCGGATTTTTCAGGGAAGGAAACGAGAGATAGCAAAATGGTGGTGGATCGATGGCAGAGATGGGTGGAGCATCGAGGACGGCATTATGGTCGTAGCTATGATGAATCCAGTAGTTAGCACTGTGAAAACCCAGTTTTTGAGGGTGTTCTTTCAATCCTAAATAAAGAGTTAAGACATTGTTACCTTTAGGGAAAGTCTCGATCGATTGGCGAAAAGGTAGCGGAAAATCAGGCGGAATCAGCTTGAGGTAAGTGTTGTAGGCACCAGCATTAGATATCACCACTGGCGCGTGATAGACTTCCAATTCTGCCGTAGAATCGGCGAGATTTTGGACTTTTACCCCGACGGCTACGCCTGATTCGATCAGGATTTCAGTCACGCGGCGTTGGGTAATCACGATGCCACCGCTTTGCTCGATCGTCGGGATGATCGTTTGGGCGATCGCTTTACCCCCACCGACAGGATGCCAGCCTCCATTTAAAAAGTGGGTGACAATGCTGCTATGGGTACCAAAAGAACTTTGACAGGGTGGTAAGCCATAATCACCCCACTGAGATACTAATAAGGCTTTGAGCCGAGTATCTCTAAAGTTTTTATCTAAATATCGCTGGGTCGTTTGCCGACCAATTGCCCCAAAATGGCGATAAATTCTTCGTAATAGTGGATGTAAAAACTTGGGGAATAATTCGAGCATCGAATCGCCAATAAACCAAAAAGCAGCTGTTTGGATATCTTTAAAATATCGCTTGATGGCTTTCCGCTCGTGGGGAAACTTGGCGATCAAATCTGCTTGAAAGCGTTTGGGGTCGGAATGGACATCAAAAGTAAAGTCAGGATAGACAAATTTCTCAAAGGGATCTTCCATCTTTTGCCATTGCAACTGACCATTGGTAATATAGTCAAACACCGCTCTACCTGTGCCGCCTGGTTCCATTTCGCCGATATAATGTACTCCCACATCCCAATGAAATTTACCTTGGCGATCGAAGCCGTGGGTAAATCCACCTGGGGTAAAATGCTGTTCGAGCACTAGTACTTTTTTGCGATAAAGTTTAGATAAAATAGCGGCAGTAGTTAAGCCACCAATTCCCGATCCAATCACGATCGCATCAAATTTCTGTCTTCCATGAGTTGCGATCATTGTTCCACCTTCAGAGAATATTCAGTTGATTTGTTCGGTTGCTTAGATTTCAGCAGCACCGTTGCCATAATCTTGGGAAAACCCAAAATTCCATCGATCAGACTAACTGTCTTAATGCCGCCAATCATCGATCCGACCAATCCAGCGAAAAATGTATCACTACCAGTTAGATACAAGTTTTTAATCGGCGTTCGAGAACTAATCCAGGGCAGATCGAACCGTTCGGGAATACAGGGAATGCCGTAGATGGTACCGCGATCGCTAGCAGCAAAATGTTCGACAGTCAGCGGAGTGGAGAGTTCGGTATATTCCACCAAATCTTGAAAGCCAGGGTAGTGACTCTCGACTAAATTGAGCAGCGATTGGGTAATTTGAGACTTCAATTCGTTGTAGTCATCACCCCGTCGTCGCCAGGATTTATCTCGCCACTGAGTAAATTCCTCATAAATCCCAGAACCCAAGATTTCGGCAGTATGCCCTTTGGCGAGGGGATCTTTGAGAGAGGGAAAAGAGAGATAAGCAAATAGAGGTAAGCGTTCTGCTGAAATAGGTAAATCATCAGCGACTTCTTGTTGATCGTAAGAACCAAAAATCCAATGATTCTCGCCTTGAAAACCGAGTTTTTGGGGACTTTCTTTTAAGCCGACATATAAAGATAAGACATTAGCTCCCTGGGGAAATGCCTTGATTTCCTCCCGTTCGGCTAGAGGATAACTGGCAGGAATTAGTTTGAGGTAGGTGTTCGCTACGCCAGCATTGGAGACGATAATGGGAGCGTGATAGATTTTTGGTTCAGGATCGGGGCGAGCCGCATGTTGGACTTTTACGCCCACCGCCGTCCCATTTTCGACCAAGATTTCCATTACTCTTTGTTGAGTCATGACCTTCCCGCCACCTTGTTCGATCGTCGGTATAATGGTTTGGGCGATCGATTTACCGCCGCCAACTGGATACCATCCTCCTTCTAAAAAATGGGTGACAATAATGCCATGAATGCCAAAGCAACTTTGGGATGGTGGTAAGCCATAGTCACCCCATTGGGACACTAAGACAGCCTTAAGTCGGATATCTTGAAAGTGGTTATCTAAGTATTCTTGAGTAGTTTGTCTAGCAATGCCATCAAAAGAACGAAAGATCCGTTTGACGATCGGCTGAAGGAATAAGGGGAATAGATCTAACATCCCATTAGTGATAAACCAATTGGCGGCTGTTTGAGTATCTCGAAAATATTGACGAATAGCCTCAGCTTCGGCGGGAAATTTCTCAATCAGATCTGCTTGATAGCGGATCGGATCGGCATAAACTTCAAAGGTGAAGTCTGGGTAGACAAATTTCTCGAATGGATCGGGCATTTTTTGCCACTGTAACTCGCCATTGGAGAGATAATCTAAGACTGCACGCCAAGGACTACCCGATCCCAATTCGCCGATATAGTGTAGTCCGACATCCCAGTGAAATTTACCCTTGCGATCGAAGCCGTGAGTAAACCCACCAGAGGTAAAATGCTGTTCTAGGACTAATACCTTTTTGTGATATAGCTTAGACAGCAGTGCCGCAACTGTTAGACCGCCAATGCCAGAGCCAATCACGATCGCGTCAAACTTTTCCGGTTCAGTGGTCGCTATCATTGTTTTACCTGCAAAGAATATTGAAAAATGGGCAGTTCTGGATTTATGCTTCTGGATCGTCAAAACTGATGCGGAGATCGCGATCTCGTGGATTGGCACGGTACCAGAGATAGGCGCGATCGTTCCCTAGTTCGCGTTTGATCATGCCCCGTTGGTGAAGATGATTTAAGTAGCCGAGGGTTTCGGCAATCATCGTGTTGCGTTCGTGGGGTTGTAGTTGTCGCCGATAGACAGTTTCGAGACAATCGATCGCTGTGATGGGTCTAGCTAGGTGGGCTAACAAACGATTCAATACAGCTTCCTGACTAGCGATCATTTGCTGACAGCGCGTCTTCACGCCGACAAATGGTAAATTGTGTCCGGGTAAGCAAACGGTTTCGCTGGTGGCTAATTTGGCAAATCGCCAGCAACTTTCCACCCATTGCGACACCAAATCGGCATCTGGTTCGCTGGGATGGACGCTCAGATTGGAGGACATCCCTGGCAAAATTTGATCGCCACTAATCACAAACCCATCATTCGACCAGAGGGTCGCATGTTCGACAGCGTGACCGTAACCGACATGAATCGTCCACTGGCGATCGCCAATTTGGAGGACATCTCCAGCCCGAATCCGTTGGTAAGTATAGGGAATAGGCATGACTAAGCTGCCATAATCACTCGGTTTTCGCCGACAAAAAGCGGCTAGTTCCATTCCTTTCATGCCCACCCGTTCGACGAACCGAATCTCCTCTGTGCAAGGGAGATCCCGCTGTTCTAGGTGCAACCAGCGGGCATGGAGCCAGCAAGCTTGAGTAGTCTGAAAGACTGCCCCGCGCTCTGCCAGCAATCCGGCTAAACCCAGATGATCGGGGTGATAATGGGTGGCAATCACCCGCGTAATCGCTCGTGAGGCGAAGATGCCGCGATCGAAAGCTGTCTCTAGAGCCGCACGGCAGACGGGGCTGTTATTCCCTGTATCTACGAGTGTCCAGCCAGTTTCATCCTCCAAAACGTAGACATTGATATGGTCTAAGACTGATGCCAGTGGCAGCCGTAATAACCAAATACCAGCGGCTACAGCGATCGCCTCACCTGGCTTGGGGGCTTGGGTAAAAAGCGAACGCACTGTCCCTGAATAGGTATCCGTGTCACTAGGATACTGTTTGAGTTGTTCTGGTTGTTGTTCGACAGTGTTCATGGGTAGATGGGAGTTGGGAGTTAGCCAAAACAATCACTTTACCGTTGCGTCCGCGTGCTTCGGCGCGGCGAAGAGCTTGATGGATATCGGCGATCGGAAAACAACCATCGACATCAATTTTGAGTTTGCCGCTAGTCATCAGGTGACTGAGGGTGTCAAATAAGTCGGTGCGCTCGGCTTGGGACATTCGATTGAGAATTTTGGATAACCAAAACCCTTTCAGCGATATGCCGCGAAAAATTGTTTGCTCGGCACTGATGGCACAAATTTCATTCGACAACATCCCGTAATTAATAATCTGACCGCCTTCGCTCAGACATTCGGCCAGTCGTTGTATGCCGGAACCAGCCACCGCATCGAGGGCTAATTGGAGCGGATCGTGGCCGATGGCGGCCCGGACTCGATCGGCCAGATCTGGGCCATCTACTAGTACAATGTCGCCACCTCGATCGACGATCTCGGCTTTGATGTCCGCACGATGCACCACATTAATGGTTTTCAGCCCCCGTGCTTGAGCGATTTGGATGATACATTGACCCACACTAGACAGCGGTGCGGTTTGAATTATCCAGTCCCCAGGCTCCAGATTGATAAAATTGGTCAGGAGCAGATAAGCGGTGGCGGGATTGACCTTGAGCATGGCATATTGGGTGGCATCTCCATCTGTATCCACTCGATGGACGGCACCAAGCGGCACTTTCCGGCGTTCTGCCCAGTTGTTATTGCCCAGTAAGACCACCCGATCGCCGATCGAGAGGGTTTTGACAGCGGTACCACATTCGATCACCTTGCCGACGGCTTCCATCCCAATGGTGGCAGGTAGTTTGGGCAAGGTACCATAATTGCCGGATAACATGGCTAAGTCAGCGACGTTAATCGGGAAGGCTTCGATCTCGACGACTACTTCCCAGGCTGAGGGGGAACCAACATCGGGTACTTCGACACAACGGGCAACCAGGCTGGGTTGCCCAAAGCTCTGGAACTGAATCTGTTTCATCGTGCCTAAATTACCCCTTTAGATTTAGGGGCAACACTGAGGTTTTGGACGAGACAATCGATCGTGTAGTCGATTTGGGCTTTGGTATGATTGGTATTGATAAAGAACCGCAAGCGAGATTTATCGCGGGGGACGATCGGATAGAGCATGGGGAAGGTGCAGATCTGGCGATCGAATAATTGAATCGACAGCCATAGTGCCAGTTCGGAATCCCGCAGCATAATCGGCACTACGCCGGAATCTTTACTATTGTAGGTATTCAATCCCGCCGCTTTTGCCTGGGCGATGAAGTAGGCGGCATTTGATTGGACTCGCAGGGCTAGTTCCGGTTCTTGGCGCATAATCCGCAGTGTGGCTAATCCGGCGGCGGTATTTGCTGGAGTCGGGGCGGCACCGTAGAGGAGTACGCCCGGTGCGTAATTTTTGAGGATGGCGATCAGGGGTTTTGCTCCAGCCACATAGCCGCCACAAGTCCCAAATGCTTTGCTCATGGAGCCGTAGAGGATATCGATTTCTGTGCCAGAGATATTGTAGTAGTCGGTGATGCCCAGTCCTCGCGGCCCAATAATGCCCATAGAGTGGGCTTCATCGACCATCAGCAGGGCTTTATGGCGATTTTTGATTTCGATCAGCTTGGGGAGATCGGGGATGTCTCCATCCATGCTATAAACACCTTCGACTAAAATTAAGACGCGCTCGTATTTATTTCGATGTTCGGCTAATAATTTGTCCAGGGCGGCATAGTCATTATGCGGGAAGCTGAACCGACGGGACATCGCCAGTTTGCAGCCGGAGAGGGCGGAGTTATGAATTAACTCATCATAGATAATCAGATCTTGGGGGCGACAGAGATAACCGATCGCAAAGGCATTGGTACTATAGCCGCCGACGGAGACAACGGCATCTTCGGTGCCTAGAACTTCACAAATTTCCCGCTCGAAATCTTGATGGATGTCCACTTCCCCAGTGATCGATCGACCGGAGCCAGTGCTGGTGCCAAAATCATCGATCGCTTGTTTGGCTGCGGCTTTGACGCGGGGGTCATTCGCCAGGGCTAAGTAGTTGTAACTGGAGAAGTTGATCAGTTTGCGCCCATCGAGTTCGACGGTGGCATCGGAGGCTCCGGCGTGTTTGAGAAACTGGTTTTTGGTATACTTCTGTTTCTCATAGAACCACTCCATCTGAGTGAATTCTTTGTATTCGGGAAACAGGGAGAAGTCGTAGAAGGCTGGTTGAACTTGGATCGATCGTCGGGCTGCTTCGACGGTGCCCGGTTGGGCGGGGGCACCGAGCTTCATTTGCTGTTTCAGGCGTTCCAGTGGGGATTGAGAGGTCATGGGCGAGTGGGTGGTTTGGTATGTGCGGGGTGTCGTTAGGCGATCGCGGGTTCAACGGCAACTTGAGGTGTGACACTATTCACCGTTGCTACTGAGGGGGCGGCACTGAGGAGAGATTTGAGCGACTGTTTGGCTAGGGCGCGGATGGTGGCATCGCCGAGCAGTTCCATAATCGAGATATTTAGCCCCAGTTGGCCATCTAGGAGCATTTGAATTTCCGTTGCCATCAGGGAATCGACACCTAAGCGATCGATCGATTGTTCGATCGGAATGCTGGCGGGATCGGATTTGAGGACGGAGGCGATGATCTCCAGGATCAAGTTGGCGAGGAGATCGACTTGCTCGTCTGGGGGCAATTGCAATAACTCCCCAATTAAGACATCCCGCATCGAGTGATCTTTCCCTTGGCTGTCAGCGGCAATCAGGCTGGCAAATCGGGGTGAAGTTGCCCCCCGTGTTTCAAATCTCGCCCAGTCTGCCCAACTGGAAATTACGGTTACGCCGAACTGGGTGACGTTCCGCGAGAGGGCGACTTTCAGGACATCCAAAGCTTCGGTGGAATTGATGCCGCGCAGTCCGGTACACCGGAGAAACTCTTCCAGCTTTTCGTCTTGGGCAACTACCCCCACATCGGCGATCGCGCCCCAATTCACACTGGTACCTGGTAGCCCCTGGGCACGACGGAAATAGGCTAAACCATTTAAAAAGCCATTTGCCGCACTGTAAACAGCTTGACGACCATTTCCGACCAGATTCGCGACGGAGGAGTAGAGGACAAAGTGATCTAGTTCTAGCGATCGAGTTAATAGGTGTAGATTCCAACCGCCGAGGGCTTTACTTTGGATCACGCGATGGCAGGTTGCTAGGTCAATTTCAGCGATCGGTTGGTCGATAATTAATGCACCGGAGTGGAATACGCCTTTCAGGGGTGGTAGTTCGTTGTGGATGTGGGCGAATAACTCCCTGAGTCGATCGTAATCGGCAGTATCACAGGCGGCGGCTGTCACCGTCGCACCCATTGCTTCCAGATGTTGGACGAGAGCTTGGCGTGGGGCGGTATCGGCTCCGGTGCGTCCGGTGAGGACTAGATGCCGCGCTCCATTTTGCACCAACCATTCGGCGGTTTTCTGCCCGAAGCCGCCAAAGCCACCAGTAATTAAGTAGGTTGCGTCTGGTTTGAACTGCATGGTGTCCTGTTGGACGACGGGTAAATCGCGATCGCCTGTTGCATAGGTCAGGACTAGAGTAGACTTGGTATCGGTAATCCCTAGTTTCTGCCAAGCGATATCCGCGATCGAAATCTCCAGGGCGGGTAGTGGGGCGATCTTCCGCGCCACAATCCCCTCGATCACGGTTTGTAAGGTTTGGTGCAGCCGCTGGGGACGTTGGAGTAGGATATGCAGATCGGTACGGGCAATCGTCTGGTGGGCGACACAGATCGGGCTAGCAACATCATCGGTATCGATCGCGCCACCACCACCGCGCACCATACTTAGATCGAAGGATTTCGTCCATTCGTGCAAGGGGGCGACGAGAACGCTAAATCCAGCACCATCGGTGTGGGCGGTAACAGCCCGTTGGATGGCTTCGGGACAGATGGAGAAGATCGGATACTGGGCGATTGTTTCGTCGTCTAACCGCTCTGGGTGGTTAGACAGCAGGGTGACGGCAATTCCTTTCCGTTGGAGGGCTTCAGCGACGATCGAGCCAAGTGCATCAACGTAGACGAGGGCGGTATCTCCGGCTGATAATTCCAGAGCCTCGATTGCTCGTTCGGCGCGAGTTACCGCCCCAATCGTACTGACTAAGGCAGTGGCATCGACATCGGCGGGAATGGGGACTAGCTGAAACTGACTGCGATCACCTGACAGGTGACTGGCGAGATCGGCGGGGGCAAAGCCACAGACTCTCATCCCTGGGGTTAGATCGGTGATATTCTGACCGACAGCCATGACTTCACCGACAATTTCGATCGCGGGTTGGGAAATCATATCTGCCGAGGGTTCGAGCAGTAAGTTTGGCGGCACGATGGTAGCTTCAACTCGCACCTGAATGTCATCTGCGGCAAGGATGGCGGGGGGTGTTGCCAGAATCCTGGCGGTACCCATACTTTCACAATCTGCCCGTAGGGGACGAATCGAGACGGGATGCTGATCGTCGAGGTGGAGGTAGGCAATGCGATCGGTTGACAGGACGGGGCTATCGAGCAATTCGCTCACCAGGCGCAAGTTCCCCCGCAGGGCAACTTCATCATGGCGATCGTCGCAGAGCAATTCGAGGGCGAGGTTATCGAGAATATCCCCATT
This sequence comes from Chamaesiphon sp., assembly GCA_041738715.1. Classification (GTDB taxonomy): domain Bacteria; phylum Cyanobacteriota; class Cyanobacteriia; order Cyanobacteriales; family Chamaesiphonaceae; genus Chamaesiphon. Next base: position 42,706 of record JBGSPI010000123.1, on the reverse strand, counting down.
AATCCGAGCAGGTAGATCGATCGTGCTAAAGCGGAAGCCGTCTAATTCGTTAAACGCAACTCTGGCAAAGCCATTGAGGGCTGTTTGACTGGGCTGAATGGTTGTCTCATTTTCATTAACTGCAAAGGCAGCTTGAGTCACCAGGTAAACTCGCGGACAGACTGGATACTGCTGTTGGATGGCGGCTTGGGTTAAGGCGATCGCCGTACTAACCGCACCTTCCCCAGTCGGATCGTTCTCGATCGTTGAGTCTAATCCGTGCAGCAAGGCAATCCCATCTAGTTCGCCATAGCAACTAAATACCGCTTGAGCATCCTCTACATTCCCCTGGCGAATGGCGACTACCTGCCCATTTTCCTCGCGGAAGGTATCGCCGACAGCCACATGGAACACACCGATCGCGCCATAATTTTCCAGTTGGCGGATTGTCTCTGGGGTCACTCGATCGTCAGAGCCAACGACTAACCAATAACCCAGGCGTTGAGCTTCATTGAGCGTTTCGCCATAAGTCCATTCATAGGCGAGGATTTGTCGCTTGACTCGATCGCCAAACCGATCTGTCCGCTCTTTTTTGGCTGCTGCGGTCGATCGCATCCCGCGAATTGTGGCTAAAATATTTCCGGTATCATCTAATAAGTGCAGGTTGCAATCGATGAATCGATCGGTTTGTTCAACGATTTCGGCTAAACACCAAATATTAGCGGGGAGTTGATGGGCGTAGACGCACATCTCGGCAAATCCCGTCGGTAAATACGTCGTGTCCGACTCGCCCAGCATCGCCATTAAGGACTGGAAACAAGCATCGAGGACGGTGGGATGGATGCAGTATAGAGACATCGCCTCGGCCAGATCTGGCTGCATTTCAATCCGTGCGAGGACTCTACCAGCCGATCGATTGACAAATAGTTGGCGAATTGTTTGGAAGGCGGGGCCATAGGTCAGATCGATCTGTGCCAGACTTTGATAAAAGGCGGTCACATCTTCCGGCTGGTTGAATTCTTGGAACAGCAGTTGGAGATCTAACTGGCATGGTTCAAACCGCTCTAATCCGGTCAGCTTGGCGGTAATATGCACTTGTCCCGTGCCCAATTTGCCATTTTCCAGCCCGCGAATTGTGGCTGAACCAGTGGCGGGATCGAAGGCGGTGACTGAATCTAACCCCCGATCGGCAGTAATGATCATCGGTGCCAAAATTTTCAAGTTCCGCACGACGAAGGCGGTGGCATCCTCAAACTGCACTCTGGCTAATTCGAGGAGGGATTCGATATAAGCCGCCGCAGGTAAGATTGCTAAACCAATCACGACGTGATCGCGCAGATAGAGCATTGGCTCGTGGTCGAAATCATTGCGCCATACGGGAGCGGCGGGAGTTTCTTGGATACCCAGAATCGGATAATCGATCGCCGCAATCCGATCCTGCATTCCCCGATCGTTCTCTAACCAAAAGCGTTCCCGTTGCCAAGCATAATTTGGTAACTGAATCAAGTTGCCCTGACCATTATGTACCGTCCAATCGATCTCACACCCGCAAGTGTAAATACTGGCGATCGCTCGATGGAGAGCCGATAATTCGGGGGTTTTGCGCCGGAGAGTGTAAGCCGTCCGACAATCTTTGTCAGCTAATTTAATACAGTCGCGGAGGGAGGTAGCTAAGACGGGATGGGGGCCAACTTCTAGGAAAGTATTATAACCATCAGCAATCATTGCGCCGATCGCGGTGGCAAATTCTACCGATTGCCGGGTATTTAACGGCCAATAATCGGCACCATAGGCAATGCCCTCAACTCTGCCACCCGTCACTGTTGAATAGAGGGGAATTTGTGGTGCTGCCGGACGGATATCAGCTAAAGCTTGAGCCATTGGCTCCAGAATTGGCTCCATCATCGGACTGTGATAGGGTACCTCAACCTCTAGCTTGCGGTTAAAGATTCCTTCTGCGGTCAAGATCTCTGATAATCGATCGAGTTCCTGGGTATCTCCCGCGAGGGTAACAGTCGTCGGACTATTCACGGCAGCGATCGACACCCGATCGATACAGTGGGCGATCCGTTCCAATGCCTGTTCCTTACCCAAACCGATCGCTAACATCGCTCCAGTCCCCGCACATTGGGCTTGGAACTGACTCCGATGGTAGGAAACGGTCAGGACATCGCGCAGGTTCAATACACCCGCTGCATAAGCCGATCCGAGTTCGCCGACGGAATGTCCGACGATCGCCCCTGGGGTAATTCCGGCGGCGCGTAATACTGCCAAAATCCCGATCTGAATGACGAGGTTGGCTGGTTGGGCAAAGATCGTCCGCCCAATTGCCGATTCTGCCTCACTCTTGAGCATTTCGGCGAGGATCGAGAATCCGGCAATTTCGGTGAAAATCGCGTCAGCCTCTTCAACTGTCGATCGATAGATCGGTTCATCGCGATAGAGTTCCTGCCCCATCGCCCACCACTGCGGCCCCATGCCTGTGAACACAAAGGCGGGTTGGCGATGTCCTTGGTATGGTTGGACACCTTGAACGATGTCGTCATTTTCTTCATTGCGCGATAGAGCTTCTAAGGCAGCAATTAACTGCTCGCGATCGTGTCCTTTGACTACGGCGCGATGGGACAAGTGAGCGCGTTTGTGAGCAGCGGAATAGAGTAAGTCCGTCAGGTTGGCACCATCCCGGAGCAGTTCGGCATACTGACCCGCGAGGATGGCAATGGCTTTGGGATTGCGGGCGGAGATGGGCAGGAAGTAGGGAAACTTGCGAGTTTCCTGGCGATCGATCTCTACTTTCTGAATCGCTGGTGCCGTCCTTAGTACCGCGTGGGCATTGGAGCCACCATAACCAAAGGAGTTAACCGCCACACAAAAATCTTCATCCGCACTGCCCAAGGTAATTAATTCATCTGCCAAGCGCAGATTCAAGTCATTGAAGGGAATATCTGGATTTGGTTCTTGTAAATTAGCTAGGGGTAAAGCTTGACGGTACATGAGGGTCAATACCGCTTTAATAATCCCGGCGACACCCGCCGCCGCCTCTAAGTGACCGATATTACTCTTGACCGAACCGATCACGGTTGGACTCAAGCCCTGTCTAGCAGCACCATATACCGAGCCGATCGCCCTAGCTTCCGTCGGATCGCCGATCGCCGTGCCCGTACCGTGACACTCCACATAGCGCACTTCCCTCGGATCGATGCCATATCGATCGATCGTTTCTCTAATTAGGGCTGCTTGCGCCTCACCACTAGGCATCGAAATTCCGGGGGTATGTCCATCTTGATTGCTCCCAGTCCCGATCACTGTTGCCAAAATCGGGTCGCCATCGGCGAGAGCGGCGGCTAGGGGTTTGAGTAACACCGCCCCCGCACCTTCGCCCCGTCCATAACCATCTGCCCGCGAGTCAAAAGATTTACATTCACCATCTTTCGCCAGAAAATGCCCCTTACACATCCCCATCGGGTACTCAGGGCGCAGCATCACATTGGAACCGCCGACGATCGCCATCTCCGTCACTCCCCGCCACAAGTCTTGACAGGCATAGTGAAATGCCACGAGGGAGGAAGAACAAGCTGTATCGATCGATAAACTCGGCCCGCGCAGATCGTAAGTATGGGAGATCCGATTTGACAGCATCGTCATCATCATCCCCGCCGCCGTATTCTGATTGATCATCGATCGATTGGCGGGGGTCATTTGGGTGATCATGTGATCGAGCATAAATCCGCCCGCATACACCCCTACTTGCCGTCCCGCATAGTTTGGCAATGATAGTCCTGAATTTTCAAATGCTTCCCATACCACTTCCAATAGCAATCGCTGTTGTGGGTCCATATTTTCGGCATCACGGGGCGAAATGCCAAAGAAGGCAGCATCAAACTGGCTGACATCATGGGTCAAGAATCCGCCTCGGTGCATATATGCCTTGCCCTTAGCGATCGGATTCGAGGAGTAATAGCGATCGACAGTCCACCGTTCTGGGGGCACAGTATCGATCGCACTAAATTTAGTTTTCAGAGCTTGCCATAGTTTGTCGATGCTCTCTAGTCCTTTGGGAAATCGACACCCCATCCCGATGATAGCGATCGGGGAGAACTGCTCATCAGTATCGATTGATGTCGCCTTGGAAGTATTGAATTGCATCAGAACCTCTGGAAATTTTTGATATTTAACTAAGATAATTTTCGGATATTTGCCGCTGTATAATTACACATCAATTCGATGTTTGGCTGACTACAAAATATCGAGATGATTTGATTCCTCGAAATATGTAATCATTTGTAAATACTGATAACTGATTTGTATAATATCGACAATATACTCTCATTATTCTAATTAAGTCAATCATCATTTATGGTAAAAATAACTTAATCAATATTTTTTGCGCAAAAATGCTTAGTTATTTTTGTGTGCAGATAGATAATGAGTAAATCTGCCATCAGTAACTAGGTTAAATCGCCGAAAACCTTGCTAATCAACAAAGTTACAAGAAAAAAATATTTTTGAAGCTTGTTTAAATTTGAAAATTTACAATCTATTTGTCAAATTTCAATAATTATCTACCCGAAAATTCAACAACGGCATACTTGCTGATGTCGAATATTTTCTCTAAGTATATTTATCGATCTATGCTGTCAGATTATTGATAAACTATAGATGATTAGCTTGTTTTAAAATAGATAATAATTTCTCCGATCAATCTGAATTAAGCAGCTTAGGCTAACCAAACTTGCGATCGATATTTATGCTATCGATCGGTAGTGAGTTAAGTATATAGATCTGGCAACAAGTGCTCGGTCAGAAATTGACAGTAAATCGGTGATGCTTTTTACCCACTATCACGGATCTTTTGATTTAAATCCAGTTAAATATTCCGAAAAACAGCCAAGTTAGCATTAATTTAGCAAAAACTTAGCCGCAACTTGTTGAGCAGGGCTAAAAAGCTGTTCCAGTTTGACCTTCGAGTCGATCGGAACTAGTGGAAGTTTCAGTTAAATTCACATTGAGTTGTTGCGATCCAGTAAAAAATTGGGAATAATGCAGGTATTTAAAAGCTAGACTTGCCACATTATGGGTGCAGTGGTGAAGCGATCCTTGGTCTCTAAAGTACGATTAGGTTAAATATGGCAGCGCGAAAGATCGGCCGCAGGCGGGGTACCGTCCTAACTGAAACAGGTTATCAAAAGTTACAAGCCGCTAGAGCGGAAATCGAACGAGCCGCTAATTGTGGTCGCCAGACAAAAGAGGACTTGAGTAAACTGACGGGGCTGTCAGTGAACACTATCTCGAAGATATTCGGCACCATACCCGCCCAAACCACCAAGCAACAGACTCCGGTAGATAAGCAAACCCTCGATCTGTGTTTTGCAGCCTTTAATTTAGTCTTAGAACGCTCTGATTACCTCTATCCTGATGCCAGCGATTGTGTTGATGGAGTCAGTGACGAAGATTTATCTCCAGAAGTGCCCCTCGCCGCAACACCAATTCTCCCACGCCAAGAGCAGATCGTCGATTGGGGTGAAGCACCCTGTGTGGAGATCTTTTATGGAAGGTTGCCACAATTAGCTCAATTAACCGAGTGGGTGAATGAAGATCGCTGTAAACTGATTACGATTTTAGGTCTGGGTGGCATTGGCAAAACCGCTCTAGTCACCAAACTGGCTCAACAATTACAGCCCCACTTTAAAACGCTGGTCTGGAGGTCGCTCCGCAATGCTCCATTAATTACTGACTTAATCCCCGAATTAGTTCAGCTTTTCTCCCATCAGGCGGAGACTATCCCGCCGCAGATGGATTTTTCGACTCAGATCTCCCGCCTACTGCACTATTGCCATGAGGATCGTTGTTTGCTGGTGTTGGATAATGCTGAAACGATTATTAGCGATCGTGACCATCCAGAGTATGCCGGCTATCAGGAACTGTTGCGGCGAATTGGTGAATCTACCCATCAAAGTTGTTTGCTCCTGACCAGTCGGGAAAAGCCAGCAGTCATCGTGCCCCTAGAGGGGGAGAAATTGGCAGTGCGCACATTCCCTATCCCTGGGCTAACTGCCGATGATAGTGAGTACTTATTTAATGCCAAGGGACTTTCTGCATCCAGTGTCGGTCGAGCGAGATTACGGGAAACTTATAGTGGGAATCCCCTCGCCTTAAAAATTGTCGCGACCTCGATTAGAGATTTATTTGATGGGGATATCGATGGATTTTTAGACACCGAAGTGACTATCTTTAATGGGATTAGTCAATTATTAGACCGACAATTTGAGCAACTCTCGCCCGCCGAACAAGCAATTATGTACTGGTTGGCGATCGAACGGGAATGGATATCTCCAGCCGATTTACACGCCCAAATTGTGCCAACGGTGATGATGTCGCAAGTCTTGGCAACATTAGAATCTTTAGGTCGTAAATCACTGATCGAACAGTACAAGGGTAAATTTACCCAGCAAGCGATGGTGATGGAATATGTCAGCCACCGAATTGTCGAACGAGTTGCTGATGAACTAGTTAACTGGAATTCCCCGCTAGCAACCACTGTGGAATTACCACTATGCTTGAGTCATCCACTGATCGCAGCCCAGTCACCAGTATATATTCGCACCGCCCAAAAACAACTACTCCTTGCCCCGATCGCCAGTCAATTACAAGCTCAATTTATTAGCCAAGCAGCCTTAGAGCTTCACCTCCAAGCAATACTGGCTAGTTGGCGAACTGACTATCACGATCGACCCCATTATGGCGGCGGTAATTTAATCAATCTCCTGCGCCACTGGCACATCGATCTAACAAACTATAACTTTGCTAATTTACCGATCTGGCAAGCCAATCTTCAGGGCGCAATTTTGCACAATGTTAATTTTAGCAGTGCTAATTTTGCCAGATCGTTATTTACCAAGACATTTGGCTGGATTACTGCACTGACATTTAGTCCCGACTCACAATCATTGGTGACAGGCGAATTTAAGGGCGATCTCTGTCTATGGCAAGTAGCGGGCAAAAAACACCTGCTCAAAAAGTTTATCAGTCACAATAACTGGATTTGGGCAGTTTCCTTCAGCCCTGACGGTGAAATTCTCGCCAGTGCTGGGATCGATGGGATTGTGCGATTGTGGAATGTGCCCTCCGAACAAATCATTCACCTGTTGCAGAGTGATGGCAATCCGCCGGCTTTGTCTGCATCTTTCCTGAATGAACAGATCCTGGTTACAGGTCATGCTGACGGTAAGCTCAGATATTGGAATGTGGACACGGGCGAATCAATTGAAACCAAATCGGCACATGGACAGCAAGTATATGGAATTGGCTTTAGTCCCGATCGGCAATTATTGGCAACTAGTAGCGATGATGCAACAGTTAAAATCTGGGATGTGCAGACTGGTGACTGTCTCCAGACACTCAACCATGCTAATGGGGTGCCGTCGGTTAAATTTAGTCCCGATGGTCAATTTTTAGCGACAGGTTGTGTTGATGGGACGATTCAATTTTGGGATCTGGCGACTTGGACTGTCTTCGCTGTCTTTCCCACCTTTCCCGATTGGCCATTTGCGATTTGTCTTAGCCCCGATGGTCGGATGTTGGCGGCTGGCAATAGTCACAATGAAGTCAAAATCTGGGATATTAGTCACAGTCGATCGAGTAGTTCCCCGCCAGTAGCAATTGCCACTTTGACCGGACATCGGGCATTAGTTTCCTCGATCGAATTTAGTCCTGATGGCAAATTACTCGTCACCGCTGGTAACGATCGATCGATCCGGTTGTGGGGTACTCACACTTGGCACGAGTTTTATCACTGGAAGAGTTATACCAATGGGATGTGGACAGTAGCTTTTGCACCGGATGGTCGTCAGTTCGCTAGTGGAGGCCAAGATGGCTTCGCCCGGTTGTGGGATATGCAGACTGGCGATGTGCTCCAGACTTTACCCGGTTATCAAGCCGGAATCTTATCGGTTGATTACCATCCAAATGGTCGATCGATCGCCTGTGCAGATACGAACAGTCAGATCAAAATCTGGGATACCCAAACTGGTCAGATGTTACATACGCTCCTAGCCCATCGCGGACAGGTGTGGAAAGTTCGATATAGTCCTGATGGTCGATTGCTCGCTAGCAGTGGCATGGAAAATTCCGTCTGTTTATGGGATGAGTCAGGAAACTTAGTAGCAACTTTGCTCGGCTCTCAATCAGTCACCAGAGCGATGGTTTTTACCCCCGATAGTCAACTGCTGGTGACAGGTAGTTTTGATGGTTGTTGGCGGTTGTGGGATGTGGCGACCGAAACAATGGTTGCTTGTCATCAAGGACATCCTCATTGGATTTGGAATCTCGCCTGTAGTCCCGATGGGAACACCTTGGCTACTAGTAGTGCTGATGGTACAGCAAAACTTTGGGATATCCACAGTGGCGAACTGTTACAAACCTTGGTTGGACATACTCACGAAGTCATCGCGATCGAGTTTAGTCCTGATGGGCAATCTGTAGCCACTGGTAGCCGCGAACATACGATTAAAATTTGGGAGGTTGAGACAGGACAAGTCTTCCGAACAATCACAGGCCACCAAGAGCGAATTAGTACACTCAGTTATAGTCCTGATGGCAAATACCTGGTGAGTGGAAGTGCTGATGAAACGATTAGACTCTGGGATGTGATGACGGGTGATTGTCTGCGGGTCTGTCAGCCACCAGCACCTTATATGGGCATGAATATCACTGGGGCGACGGGTTTAAGTCCAGCAGCGATCGAATCTTTAAAAACTCTCGGCGCGATTGTGCTGGACTAAGGGTACCCACTAGGGTGGCTGGGTACCCACTAGGGGTGCCCCTACAATCGGTTTTTGCGACCATTTCGACCGGACTTGATCTGAGATTGCTGTTCTGGAGTCAAAATTGTCTTCATCTGTTCCTGGCTAAATTGACGAATCGCTTTGATTTTCGCTTGCTGGTCGGCGGTTAAATTTAGACTTTTCCAAGTCCCGCCTGCTTGACGACGAGCGAGCTTTGTCTTGGCTTGTTGCCGTTGTTCGGGGGTGAGAATTGCGTCGATTTGAGTGCGGCTACTGGTTTTCAATTGTTCCATTTTAGCCCGCTGTTCGGCGGTGAGGTTAAGTTTTGCCATCGCGCCTCGACCCCAACCGCCACCTTGCTTGAGTTCTGCTTGTTGTGCGGGAGTGAGAATGGCGCGGAATTGGGCTGTATTTGCTGCTCGAATCGCTTTGACCTTGGCTTTTTGGTCAGGGGTGAGATTCCAGCCCTTGCCATCCATCCGTTTCTGACTAGCCATTTGTTGGAATTGTGCGCGCTGTTCGGGAGTCATTACCGCCTCGATTTGGGCGCGGGTAGACTGCCGCAGTTGGGTCATTTTAGTCTTTTGTTCGGGAGTCAGATTGAGATTATTCATCCGTTTGCCCATCCCCATATCGGCAATTCTGCCATAACCTTGAGACGGTTTAGCTTGAGCAATATCAGCAAATGTTGGGACAGCAAGAACTAAAGCGAGAACAGGTAGGAATTTAGCTAATTTCATAATCCGATTGGGATGGGGGTGGTTGAGTTGGAATGCAGTTTTGATTTCCATACTGCTATCTTAGTCGGTGGACTGCTGTTGCCACATCCAGCCAAAGTCACGACTAAACCATGACTAAAGATAGATATCCCAGTACTCAAAAACTCATAAATTCGAGATACAGATCTTCCTCCTCCAGTTCAGACATTACTTGAAAGCTGGCTGGACCTTTCATAAAATCTTTAATGGTGATGCGGCGATCGCGAAAATCCAGCACAAACTGATAAATTTCGGCGACTGTCGCAACTTGTAACTCGGTCTGGGCGATCAGTTCGCCGATCGGATCGTATCCCGCTTTGGATAATTTGCGATATTCTGTCACCATCGAACCATGTTGGGTTTTTTTCGTCAACCGCAGTTCTAGTTTGAGATTTTCAAATTGACTTTGGAGAATTTCATTCTCTTGTTCGACTCTGGCACATCGGCGCAGCAGATCGTCTTCATTATTGCGATCGATAATTTCGCCCATCTGATGTTTTTTTTCGATCGCTAGTAACTTTGCCAAATCTCCTGACTGGTAAGCCTGATTGATTTCCTGCATCACTTCAGTATGATACTTGCGCGTCTGGGGGTCGTTAACTTTATCAGGATGAAAAACTTCGGCTAATCGTAAGAAAATTTGACGAATTTTTTTCAATTCATCTCGATCGAGTTTGGGTGAATCATCCTCAAACATAAAGGAGGACTGTTGTTGATTCCACTCCCAATCGGCTTCATCTGTCGAATTAGGGTTAACATCCCATCGTTCGGGCTGTTCCGGTTGCTTGCGTCTGTGGGGACTAATCAATCCAGTTGCTTGCAGATTGGCATAGACTGCTTCAATATTCTTGCGCGTTTGTTTGCCTAACTTTCTACCCGTAAAGATTTCCTCAAAGACAGTGTGCATTTTGAGATCCAGTTCCCAAAGTTGCTGCATGATTGGTGCGCTGCGCTGGGATACTTCCACCGAAATCTCCCGCATTCGCTCGATCAGATTATTTAGCTCGGTGCGTTTTTTGTCAATTTTGCCGATCAATTTTTGATTATCCCGTTCGAGAAATTCCAGTCTGATCCGGAGATCGGAGATCGCGAGCGTCGTGGCAACAGCGGGATTTGCTGCTATTGGGGCAGATTTTTTAGCCATAGAATACGTCGGGTCAAAACGGCAATGAGACCATTTTAATGGAGTTTTTTGATTGACACCTCCATGCTGTCGGTCATAAACAAAAACCCCCAGCATCGCCGGAGGTAGTTGACTAGCACAAATCCACGGTAAGACTGGTCTAAGACATCGACTGAATAATATAATCAAAATATGGGGCTGCGGCGATCGCATCTTCATCACTGAGACGACCTAATGCTGCATCTTTGAGTGCTGAGATCGAGTCAGCCATGCCATTGACGGGAACACCGAGAGAATTGTACATATCCCGCACACCAATTAATCCAATCCGTTCGATCGGATCGATATCTCCAGCTAGTACACCATAGGTGACTAGGCGTAAGTACCAACCATAATCTCTCAAGCACTGAGCGCGTTGTTTTTGTCCGTAAGCATTGCCACCGGGTGCAATATAGTCAGGATGTTTTTGCCACAACTGCTTACTAGCTTGCTCGACAATTTTCTTCTCACCCTCGGCTAAGGCTGTGACGATCCGAATGCGCTGTTCGCCAGTTTGCAGAAAAGATTGGATATTTTGGAGTTCTCCGCTACTAGGGTAGCGCAGATCGTCATCGGCTTTAAGAATAACTTGACTAACTACACTCATACTATTCTGTATTAATTACGATCGATTGTTAGAAATCTTTATTAGAGTAGTTTAGCTACTCACGGTCACTCAAGGAAAGGGATATAGGATCTCTTTACAATCATTTAGGGAGTTGGGAGTATTGCCAAACATATCGACTCCTCAATCCTCAACTTACCAATAACTGTTATCCTAGTAGACTGCTCTCTTGCTGCAACCAATCATGTTTCCTGACAATGCGCCTACTGATAGTTCTGCCGAACTGCCCACCCCCAGCCATTCATTAAAGCAAGGGGATATAGTAGAAATTGAAATTACCGATGTCAGTGATGGTGGGGAAGGAGTTGGGAGAGTTGGAAATCAAGTTGTCTTCGTCCCCGATACAGTTACAGGCGATCGCATTACCGCCCGACTAGTGAATGTCAAACGTCAATACGCCCATGGTAAATTATTAGAAATCCTGACAGCTTCACCCCATCGGGTTCGACCTAGTTGTATCGTGGCTGATAAATGTGGCGGTTGTCAACTCCAGCATATTGACTACGACTATCAACTCACCGCGAAAGAAAATCAAGTAACTCAAGCTCTCAAGCGGATTGGTGGATTTGCCGAACCACCTGTCGCCCCAATCGTCGGCGGACAAGGCAATTTTGCCTACCGCAACAAAGTCACCTACCCCTTGGGCGTGAGCGATGTCGGCGGGATTAAAGCTGGCTACTACCGCAAAGGTACCCACCAAATTGTCAATCTCAACCAGTGCCCAGTTCAAGATGAGCGACTCAATCCCCTCCTCGCCGAAATTAAGCAAGACTTGCAGGATCGCGGCTGGCGGATGTATGAGCCGGAGCAAAAAGGAGCCAGAGATCCAGGTGTCCGCCGCACAGGGATCAAAATCATCAACCATAACAGTGAAGATCCTGGTGTACATGCCAATGGGGTGCCTAAACCCAAACTACGCAAGCGCACCGAAATTATCTCCGTCGAGATAGAGCCGGACAATTCACCCCAGTTTCGCCACATGTTAATGCGCATTGGGCGACGCACAGGGGAGATTTTGCTGACCTTTGTAGTCACAGATTTTGATGTTCCCAACTTCGAGGGGCAAGCCCAGCGATGGATGAAACGCTATCCTCATCTAGTCGGTGTCTGTCTGAATCAGAACGATCGCACCAATAATACAATCTTTGGCGCGGAAACTCGGTGCATTGTGGGGCGAGATTACATCTGCGAGACTTTCGGCAATTTACAATTCCAACTCAAAGCCGATACTTTCTTCCAGATTTATACCGAGCAAGCTGAAACTGTCCTCGATTTGATTACCCGTCGAGCGCAATTTCAAGGTACCGAAACGCTTCTTGATGCTTACTGTGGGATTGGTACCTTTACACTTCCCCTGTCTAAACGGGTAAAACGCGCTGTCGGGATTGAAGTTCATGGTGCATCTGTGATTCAGGCGCGAGCTAATGCCCGACTGAATGGGATTAATAATGTTGAGTTCAAAACTGGTGAAGTTGAAGAATTATTACCGGAGCTTGACGTTCAAGCAGATGTTGTACTCTTAGATCCACCCCGCACAGGTTGCGATCGATCTGTGCTCGATGTGCTGACAGCCATGCAACCAGCCCAAATTATCTACATCAGTTGCAAACCCGCGACTCTCGCTAGAGATTTACAAGTCCTGTGCGAACAGGGTAACTACCGTCTCACCCACGTTCAACCCGCCGATTTCTTCCCCCAAACCGCCCATGTGGAGTGTGTGGCTTTTTTGGAGCGGGGTTAAAGGTTAGGTTTTAGGCCAGTGGTGTCAACTTAGGAACTTACAAGTTGACACCACTCAACGTACCCCCTAACCCCTAAAAGTAGTGTAATCCTCACCAGAAGGTTCAGTCGATCGGATAAAATATAACCAAATATTTGTGACAATTTAGTCATATTAAGGGAAATAGCGGATGGGTAAAGTAGTAGGCATCGACCTGGGTACCACCAATTCAGTGGTAGCTGTCATGGAAGGTGGAAAACCAGTGGTAATTGCCAATGCAGAAGGTATGCGTACCACACCCTCCGTCGTCGGCTTTAGCAAAGATGGTGAACGCCTCGTCGGACAAATGGCGCGGCGGCAAACTGAGTTAAATCCCCAAAATACATTTTATGGGGTCAAACGTTTCATGGGGCGGCGATATGGCGAACTTAGCCCCCAAGCCAAGCAAGTGCCCTATACCATCCGTAAGGATGAAGAGGGCAATATTAAGATTGATTGTCCTAAGCAAAATCGGCGATATGCTCCCGAAGAAGTTTCGGCGATGATCCTGCAAAAACTAGCTGATGAAGCTAGTAGATATCTAGGTGAACCAGTCACCGGGGCAGTGATTACTGTTCCGGCATATTTTAATGATGCCCAACGTCAAGCCACCAAAAATGCCGGAAAAATCGCTGGATTAGATGTACTGCGGATTCTGAATGAACCGACAGCAGCATCACTAGCTTATGGTTTAGATAAACGCCAAAGTGAGACTATCTTGGTGTTTGACTTGGGTGGTGGTACCTTCGACGTATCCATCTTAGAAGTTGGGGAAGGAGTCTTTCAAGTCAAGTCTACCAGTGGCGATACTCAACTAGGGGGCGCGGATTTCGATCGCAAAATTGTTGATTGGTTAGCCGAATCATTTCTCGCTGCCGAGAATATCGATCTGCGGAAAGAACGTCAATCCCTCCAACGCCTCACCGAAGCAGCAGAGAAAGCCAAAATCGAACTCTCCGGTGTGATGGTGACAGATATCAACCTGCCCTTCATCACCGCTACCACCGATGGCCCCAAACACATCGAAACCCGCCTCACCCGCGCTCAATTTGAGGATTTGTGTGGAGATTTGATTAGTCGGTTGCGCGGCCCCGTTAAGCGGGCGATGGGTGATGCGAAACTAACTGCTTATGATATCGATGAAGTCGTCTTAGTCGGTGGCTCGACACGGATTCCCGCCGTGCAGGAATTGGTGCGGAGTTTTATTAACAAACGCCCAAATCAAAATGTCAATCCCGATGAAGTTGTCGCCGTCGGGGCAGCAATTCAAGCGGGTGTCTTGGCGGGAGAAGTCAAGGATATCTTGCTCCTAGATGTTACCCCCCTCTCCCTCGGTTTAGAAACCATCGGCGGTGTAATGAAAAAACTCATCCCCCGCAATACCACGATTCCCGTTCGCAGATCGGATATTTTTTCGACCTCCGAAAATAACCAGACGATGGTGGAAGTCCATGTGGTGCAAGGCGAACGGGAAATGGCCGCAGATAATAAATCCCTGGGACGGTTTAAACTCACCGGCATTCCTCCCGCACCCAAAGGGATTCCCCAAGTCCAGGTATCCCTCGATATCGATGCCAATGGGATTCTCCAAGTCACGGCGATGGATCGGACTACTGGACGCGAACAAACTGTCACAATCCAGGGGGCATCCACACTCGGCGAGATGGAAGTCCAACGTGCCATCGAAGAAGCTGCTCTATTTGCTGCTAGTGATAAACAAAAGCGGGAAAAAGTCGATAAACGCAATCGAGCCGAAGCCCTAACTTATCAAGCCGAACGCCAACTGCGGGAAGTAGCGTTGGAATTTGGGATGCAGTTTGCCAATGCCCAGCGCAAGCAAATTGATGCCCTGGTCCGAGAACTACGGGAAGCTCTAGCCGATGGCGACGAACGGCTAATTGACGAAGTGAAAAACGAGCTAGACGATGCACTCTACGACTTTAGCCGCCAAGTGCGCCTGCTGACAGAGGAAGAAGATAAAGGCATCTTCGAGACAATCAAAGAGATTTTTGTTGGCGATGATGATGAGTACAATTATCGCGACGGTTATAATAACCGCGATAACTACAATCCCTATGGAAATCAGCGCGATCCATACTACGATCGACGACCAAATGACTATCCCCCAGCTTATCCAAGTGAGCGTCCCAGAAACACGGGGGACTACCCCAGCACTCCAGCGCGAGACTACAATCCGAATAGTAATCTCCCCAGAGATCGACAACTAGATAACCGATCGAATCCCCGGAACGCTCCTGATAACCGTGATTACGGCAATAGCTATACCCGCGACGAACGATATCCTCCAAGCCGCGACCCCAGTGCCGACTACCCCGCCAATCGCCGTCCCCCGAATCCTGACAGTTCCGGGAATAGACCCCGTAGCCGTGATGATGACTATCGATCGGATAGTTGGGATGATCGACCAAATCCCCCTGCTCGTCCTCCAGCAGATCGACCGCTCCCAAGATCTTCAGGGCGAGCAAATCCCCCAGAAAATCGCCAACGCAACCCCAACTCCCGCTACCCCGATGAATTAGAAGATCGCCGCGAATTTCGCCGCTCTCAATCCGAAATTAATAACATCAATCGTCGTCCGATCCCCCCCAGCAATCAGCAACCAGTGCGCGACGACTGGGATGAAGATGATGAATGGTACTAGGTTAGGGGTTAGGGGTTAGGGGCAAGGGAACAGTTGAAAGTTGAAAGTTGAAAGTTGAAAGTTGAAAGTCAGTTCGGCTCCGCTCACTGACCGCCCCCAGTCCCCCAGTCCCCCGTCCCCTCGTCCCCCAGTCCCCCAGTGCCCCAGTCCCCCCGTCCCCCCGTCTCCCCGTTTCCCGAAATTTGAGACTATGCAAGAGATTCGCAATTACTACGAGCTATTGGGTATCAAGCGAGATGCTTCGCCGGATGAAATTAAACAGTCCTTTCGGCGACTAGCGAGGAAATACCATCCAGATCTCAATCCAGGGGATAAAGCAGCAGAGGAAAAGTTTAAAGATATTAGTGAAGCCTACGAAGTACTTTCAGATCAGTCCAAGCGATCGAAGTATGATAAATTCACTGGGTTCTGGCGGAAAAATCGGGGTAAACCGCCAACAACCAGCACTCAAGATCGATCCTCGGATGAAGACTTCGGGGATGATTTTAATGCCTTTATCGATCGATTATTAGGGCGTAAAAAAGCAGACCCTCCGAGTAATAATAGCGATCTAGTTAGATCGGGACGCGATCGGATCGACGAGCGGACTCGTCAACGGACGACATCTGGCGAAACTTACAGTAACAGTCGAACCTATGTCGAAACACCCCCACCACCTCGGCCTAAAAACCTCGAAGCTGAACTCACGTTGCCGCTAGACAAGGCTTATTTGGGTGGGAGGGAACGAATTACCATTCAAGAGGATGGACGTGCCTTAGAGGTCGATATGCCCCCAGGGATGATTCCCGGTCAAAAAATTCGCCTGCGGGGACAAGGCATCGCTGGTGGCGATCTGTATCTCAAGATAAATGTCGCAGCCCATCAATTTTTTCGACTTGAAGGATTCGATATTTATTGTCACCTACCGATTACGCCCGCCGAAGCTGTTTTAGGTGGTTTTGTCGAAGTACCGACCCTCGATGGATTGGTCAAAATTAACTTGCCCCAAAGCGTCATTTCTGGGCAGAAATTGCGTCTAGCTGGCAAAGGATTTCCGGCGGAAGATGGTAGACGTGGCGATCAATTGCTGGAAATCCAAATTGTGGTTCCCAAAAATCCGCCCCCAGTCGAACGAGAACTCTACCAAAAGCTGCGGGAGATCGAATCATTTAACCCCCGGCTGGATTTACAGCGACTCTGATTTCTCCCTCTTACTCTTATTCCCGATCGATAGGATTCAATTATGTGGCGCGTAACGATTCAATGTTCTGACGATAGCTGGCGTATTCATGGCACCGCTTTTAAAACAATTGCCGAAAAATATCCGGGCACTTTACTCTCATCACGCAAAATGCCTGGTAACGATCGACGGGTGATGTCTTATCAGATCGAAGATGTCAGTGATGCCGAAGAATTTACCGATGAATGTCAAACCCTAACTGGTTTCACGGCGATCTTTGAATCACTTTAATACTTATGGCGTTGCTGAATTGATGTATGAAAGAGTGGGGGACTGGGGGACTGAGGGATTTCAGTAGTTGCACAAAAAGGCAACATACCTTACATCAGCAACGCCTAATATTTAACTGGCTGATTTTTTTGCCATTAGTAACTATTAACTTGAACTTGGGCATAATAGGCGGGACATCATCGACTGGATAATGGCTGAGTTATGGAAGCGGAAGAACTATTGTGGCGATACCGTGGTGGAGAGCGAGATTTTACCTCAGTCGATCTGAGTGGATTTAGTTTAGTTGCTCAAGACTTAATTGATATTGTCCTCAATCAGGCCGATTTGCGCAAAAGCAACCTCACATTTGCCTATCTCAACCGCGCTCAATTAGTCAAAGCCAATCTTTCTAGTTGTAAACTGGGTGGGGCGACACTCATTAAAGCAGATCTGCAAGGTGCCAATCTACGTGATGCTGATTTACACGGAGCCAGTCTTCAGTCTGCCGATTTTCGGGGTGCAGATCTGACCTGGGTAAACCTCCTCGATGCCAATCTGATGGATGCAGACTTACGCAATGTCAATCTCAGTGGTGCCAATCTCAGTGGTGCTTGTCTGCGGGCGGCTAATTTTCGGGAGGAAAAACGTAGCTATGCCAGCAATCTCCGCAGTGCGAAACTTTGTCGCGCTGATTTGCGTAATGCCAATATGGCAGGGGCTAATCTATCGAAGGTGGATTTAAGTCATGCTAACCTAACTGAAGCTAATCTCAAAGGTGCCGATCTCAGTGGTGCAAATTTGGCCGGCGCGAAGTTGACTAATGCCATTTTAACTGAAGCGAACTTACATGAAGCCAACTTGCCCCATGTGGATCTCTCCCTCGCCAAACTCGAACGGGCAATTATGACAGCCTGCGATTTGACAGGGGCAAATTTAACGAAGGCAATTATGAGTAAGATTAAGTTGGCAAATAGTAATTTAAGTTATGCCGATCTCACTGGTGCGCGGATGCACCATGCGGATCTTACCCGCACGATTCTCTGTTATGCGACGATGGTTGGAGTCGAGTTAATCGAGGCACATCTAGCTAAAACTGATCTCGAAGACGCTAACCTGACTAATTCTAATCTCATGCGCGCCGAGATGAGTAGTGCCAGTATGGTAGGCACGATTTTGACTGGAGCAAAGATGCCGGATGGACGGATTTATGCAAGTATCTAGGCTGGAAAGTCAAACTTGAATAGTACCGCTGTCGTCAATCTAGGCACAGTTTTTCAGTTGTGCTAATTCTAAAACTATTCGATCGATCGCCTTTACCATTACTTGTCCTGACTGTCTGGATTGATTAACCATGATGCTAAATACGATCGGCCCATAATTGGGATTTTCCAGGTATCCTGACAGGGATCTGACTCCGGTTAATGTACCAGTTTTCGCATGTAATCTGCCACGGACAATCGGATCTTTGAGCCGATTGCGAAGGGTGCCATTTACTCCGGCGATCGATAGTGAATCATAAAAGATTTTACTATCACGACTGGTATACATACCTTTGAGCAAATTGACAAAGGTAGCTGCTTCGGCTCTGTTACTACGAGATAATCCCGATCCATCGACTTGCTGATAAGTACTCGTATTCACGCCTAGTGGTGCGATCGCATTACTAATCGCGGTGACTCCCCCAACTCGATTTAAGAGCCAATCTGCTCGACTATTATTACTATCACGGTTGGCAAGACCGATTGATTGTAACCATGCTTCGATATCTAGTGGTTGCAGTTTGGGAACATTTTGGACTGCTGCTGCTGTTGTCAGGAGTTTGATATTGGAAGCTGGAATTAACAGTTCATCCTCATTGTGATGATACAATGTTTGGCCAGCGGTCAGGGATTGAACCAGCACGCCCCAGTGAGCACCGTCAAAGGTGGCATCTCCCACAATCGAGTTGAGGGCTGAATCGAGATCTGCAGGGCAAATATTGCCATTGGCGATAGTTAGAGGTTTTCCCTTATCTCGATCGACGATCGGGGGTGTTAGTGCTGAAGCGACTCGATCGAATGTCAGGGAATTGCCGACAATCAGCAGAGCCACCAGCACGGAGATCGATTTATAGAGCCAACCTTTAATCTTTAGTCGCATCAGGATATTGTGAGGTTACAGCAACAGAAATTTATCAAGAAGTATGACCTTACTTTGCAAACTATTAAGCTTACTTTAAGAAAGATTAACCTGCCAGGGTGCATTATACCACTGAGCACAGCATGGGGAAAGTGATATTTATCCGGTTTGAGACCAACACCTCTGGCTGGAGGTGGATTTATTGAGATCGTTCTCCCTCTAAATATGGCTTGAATTCATCTGTTGGTGTCCATTGAATTGCGCCATCTCGTCCTGTATAGTAAACCCGCACGTTGCGCTGTTCTAATAGTTTAATTGTCTCTGGATCTGGGCTAGCTGTTGCAGCGATCGCTACTTGTGGACTCATTTTTTCGATCGATTGCTCGCTCAATTTACCACCGCGCCAATATAAGGTTTGAACTGGGTTGAGTTGTTCGACATCAATTACTGGTTGCGCTCGATCGAGTTTTGGTTCACCGATCACTACCCATTTATGCTTGTGTTCTGGTATTTCGATTTGAAAGATAATTGGGCTAGTTTGCAATGTTTTGAGTTCGATTCGATCGAATTTCTTCGGCACACCTGCTGGTAAGAGGGTAAACTGATTCGTGTCAACATTTTCAAGTGGATCGGCAATTCTATAGAAGCTTTGAATTGACAAATTCTGAGTGAGAGTTTGCCAACTATTCACTTCAGATCGATCGCGACTAAAATCGATCGCTTGCTCGATTCGATTGATCGCTTGTTGTTGGAGAAATGGCATCACTGTATATCTGGCAATACCTTCATTCCCTGTATTCAGTAACATTGTCTGACCGCGATCTTGGATTACCAGAATCTGGCGATCGTTACTCGCTAGCACCGTGATTTGCATCTCATTTGCTTTGGCAAAAAACAGTGGGATTGTAATTAATAATAATCCTATCAATACTGGCAATTTCCAGTATTTCTGCCATTTAGGTAATGCCCAAATACCTAAAATTAATCCATATAAACAGCATAATTGCCAGGTGGTAATCTGCCCCACAGCAACAGATGACCCAGGCAGATAATTAAATAAATTAACAATGGCAATCAGAATTTGTGTCGGTAAATACAAACTCCAGGAAATTATACTACCAGCGAGCGGGAAGATCGCACCAGCCAATGCGCCAATCGTGCCACCAATACTAATAATACTAATCAATGGACTAGTCAGAATATTCGCTGGTAAACTAAACAGCGGAAATACTTTAAATACATATAATTGAATTGGCAATGTCCAAATTGATGCAGCTAGCGGCACAGTAATTAAATTAGCAATTGTTGGTGGCAGCCAATCCAATTTTTTTTGTAATGGTTCGACTGTCACAATTAAGCCCAGCGTTGCCAAAAAACTCAATTGAAAGCCAATATCCCAGATCCATAATGGATTAAAAATTAATAGTAACGTCCCGGCAATCAATAGAGCATTGAGTGGCGCGATTTTGCGCTTTGTGCGGAGGGCAATCAACACAGCTAGCCCCATCAGCACCGCACGGACTACCGCCGGCTGGAACCCCGTCAATCCGAGAAAAATTAGTAAAGCCGTCACGCCGCAATTAAACTGTCCCACCACCGATAATCGCTGCTGCGTCAGTGTCAGGATCGCATTGAGAATTAAAGAGACTTGAAATCCAGACGCAGCCAGGGCATGAGCCAAACCCACCCGCACGAATCGGTCGCGTAAATCGAAAGGTAAATCTACCGCCTCCGATCCTAACACCATTGCCGTTACCAACGGCCCGGCGGGAATATCCAAGAATTTCACCTGGGCGGCGGCGATTCGCTGTCGCAATTTACCCCAACTCCATCTTTGAGTTTGACGCTCATCTGGTACCCGCAACTGTACCCCCCGCATGCCGGTAAATCCACCAGATTGGCTCAGATAATCGCGAAAACTAAATCCGCCAGGATTGGCACTAACTTGAGGTAGATATAAAGTCCCGGTAATTGACACCTCTACTCCCGGCTGTAGCCCCGTCCCACTCTGAATCGGCACTGTTACGTACACCCGACCGCTGACGGCTCTACTCACGTTTGCTGGGCGAGATTGATTGCCCTGGATCTCATTTAATTGGGTCGCCTTGAGCCAGAATTGACTATTATTATTCCGCGTGGCCCGGGGGTAACTATCCACGATTCCTTGGACGATCGTAAATTGAGCGGTGCCCCGTTCGACGGTGGCGGGAATATATTGACTAATATCAGTGCTTGCAGGGCGGGGAATCCGTGCTTCTAGATAGAATGTCCCACCTACCGCAATGCCAATCGCCACTAGCCATAGTTGCCAATTAGGTCCTTTGCGCCAAATTCGTGGGAGTACCCAGGCTACAGGGATAGCGGCAACCAGGAGTAGAAATCTCGCCCACGGTTGAAAGGTGGCAAGCAAGCCGATTACATAAGCCAGACACAGGATGATCGCACCTTGAGTATTCCGCATCGGGGGGTTAATGATTCTGTGATCGTAAAGCTACAGATAGGATTGTTGTCTGTTAGTTGGGGCGATGTCAACTATCCCCTCGATCCGATGGCTGCGACAGGTTCGATTTAGATCTATTTCGATCGTTCCGTTTTCTCGAAATAGATCTAAATCCAAGCATCTAATTCTAGCTGTTGTTTAGATCTACGATCCTTTTGATAGCCAGATAAATGGCTGATGTGGAGATTGGGACAGTCCAGTTATACTTGGGGCATGAGATTGGTTCTGGTAGTAAATCAAGCAGCCAATCTCAAAAATCTTTTTAGTAATGCTGGTCTCACAACTCTATTACTAAGGGAAATCGGGGTTTTACATTTCAATGTCGATCGTTAACTATAACGATCGACATTTTTTTCGATCGAACCGATCCCAAACAGCCTACGGCTCGATCAAAATGCCGATCGCATTGTGTACCCTTGCAGCGGTCGCGGCTGCGCGGTTAATCAGTTGTCCGCCCAGATAGAGACTAGTCGAACTCCCCCCATCGAGATTGAGTGCGTCTACCGCGCCCATCTGTTGAATGATTTGAGCCATTTCTGCCAGGGTAGGACCTTTCCCACCAGCCCTGTCGTGAACAGCCACCAGCAGAATCCTCCCTGTTGAAGTACTGGCGATCGCACTACGGGCAGCAGATTCTCGGCTAAATGCTGGACTGAAATTTTCACTTTTAGCATCTAGGACTATTTTACTACTTTGGACTAACCAGGGACCCGCAGCGACGATCTGCGGATAGGCGTTGAGATCGGGCGGGGTAACGGCACGTTGCAGTGTCACAATTGTGCCGATCGATATGCTCCCAGATAGCTCTGGTTGGCCGCGTAAGACTAATAAATATCCATTAGATGGAATCGGTATATTCACACTGCCAGGGGCGTTACCAGGCAGAATTTGGCTGACTCGTTCACTGCGGGTCCCTGAAACCGAATCTGGTTGGACAGTGAAGATCAGTTCATCGGCTTGAATCGGGCTATAGGTGCGACCCCAGGCGGTAGTGTAGCGACTCAACCCCGATTGGACGTAGCCACTATTGAGGGTGAGGATGGGTAATTGTTCGCCGGTGGATGTGTTGAGCGTTTCCTGCATCCGTAAGCGGGCAATCCGAATTTGTCCCTGGGCATTCCAGCCGATCGCACCGCGATTTAAAATTGGACTGGATAACCATTGACCATCTCGTTTAATGGCACCTAAGGGCATCCGGTTATTTCGATTAAAATAGCCACCATTAATAGCTGCGGCGAATTGAGTTTGGGGAACAGATTTAATCAGATGATTAGTACCGACTAAATTTGGCTCGATCGCCAGCATCGGTCTAAATTGAATTCCCGGCTGACGGGGATCGATTTCTAGATAGGTAACGGGAAAATTATTCGCTCCCAATTTCCACCATTTTTGATGCCATTTAAGTCCTGGTGCCCAATTTATCTGGCGATTGGGCAGCATTTCTAAATTAGAATTAATGCTAACTTCGAGCTTAGTTGGTGCTAATAACTTAGCTCTAGCTCGTTGTCCTTTCACGATTGGAAATTGGATGATGGTTTGATTTTTATTACTGGTGACTTTATATTCTAGTTTTTTGGCAGTTGGATCGTCATCAGGATCGAGATTATCATCAATAATCGGCGGTGGTGCGTTAAACTGAGCGAGTAAGGTGGGATCGGCACTAGCTTCGATCGTCAAATAACCTTCTGTCGGTGTTTGACTCAGTTTCCACGGCGTGTGTCGATCTAGGGTGACGGTAATTTTGCCGTTTTTGGGAATAGTTTGTCGCTGAACATTAATTACCCTAGTTGCTGGGGTATTTAGTTGAAGTTTATTTCCAAGTATTTGCCACTGCCAACCGCTTTTTTTGGCAAGATCGGTAATGTCTAGATAGCGATATTGCTGACTGAGTTTTACGGCTAAATCGATCGGTTTCGATTGACCTGTACCATACCAATTGATCGGCTGTGTTTGATAGTTACTATTATTAAATAGCTCGATGCCTAGTTGCTGAGTTAAAGCAGTATCACTAATTCCTAAGCGGACACTATTCCCTACTTGCCATTGTCCCCACGGAATTACAATTGTCTTGCCATTGAGCAATATTTCTGTGCCGCGATCGCGAAATACTGGATTGTTAGCTAGTTTGATGGGACGATTAATTGGGATAGTTGGTGCAGTTACCTGTACTTGATTATCTAGCTTGTTTTTTGACGTTGCCTGAGCAATTTTTGACAGATAGATATTGGCAACAATAATCGTCACAATAGCAAGATAAAATCTAGATAAATTCATTGAATAGGCTGTAGGGGGTTAGGGAGTTTCGACATATCTAGTCGATCGGGAGTTCCCAATCGTCGCCGCAGATTTACAGCAAATTTAGTGATATGATAGTAATTAAGCATATTATAATTGCCACGCCTGTGCTCTGATCATTTATAAAATATTCGACCCATCTATATTACTGACCACGATTGTAGTCTGAGCTAGTGACACTCTACCCTCCAACCGAAAACAGCAAGCTATGACCGTGCAAAGTGTAGAGTCGGAAATCTGTAGCCCTGACTACCCACTCCGAGATTAGATCCCGCTACTGTAAAGCAAGAAAATCGTTATAATATCCTAACCTCAAACTTAATTTCAGGTAATTCACTGACCCATCTCAACTTAACCGATTTAGATGGTCGTTTCTGGGCGTAGTTATGTGCTAGCAACAATCCAGATTAGCTATTATCGCTTGACCTAGACGGCAAGCCGTTCGCCACACTCATCACAATATTTCGACCCCCTACCATGAACAACTCCGACAGTCATTGGACAACTCAGTCAGCTAATCACACTCCATACATGGGGCCTCGCTGGCTCGTGGAAGAGCGAGATGCTTGTGGGGTGGGGTTTATTGCCAATCCCCAGGGAGTGGCTAGTCACAAATTAATCGAGCAGACGCTGGCTGCCCTGACTTGTATGGAGCATCGTGGTGGTTGCAGTGCCGATCGGGATTCTGGTGATGGGGCGGGGATTTTGACACAGATTCCCTGGGAGTTATTGGGCGAATATGTGACAAACCTAGAGCGAGATAAATTGGGTGTGGGCATGGTGTTCCTACCCCAGAATGCTAGTCTGCGGATTGTGGCAAAAGGGATTGTGGCTGAGGTTGTTAGCCAGGAGAACTGTCAATTAATCGGCTGGCGCGAAGTTCCGGTTAATCCAGATAGCTTGGGGATTCAGGCACGGGAAAATCAGCCCCATGTCGAGCAGGTAATTATTGCGGGAACAACGACGGGAGATGAGTTAGAGCGTCAGTTGTATCTAGTCCGCCGCAAAATCGTTAAAGCTTTGCAAGCTGAGGGCACGGTGAAGCCAGGGGATGATTTTTATATCTGTTCCCTGTCTAATCGGACGATCGTCTATAAAGGGATGGTCAGATCGGCTGTATTGGGTGAGTTTTATCTCGATCTGACTAATCCTAAATTCACCGCCGCTTTTGCTGTCTATCACCGTCGCTTTAGTACTAATACCCTCCCCAAATGGCCCCTGGCGCAACCGATGCGGATGTTGGGGCACAATGGGGAAATTAATACCCTGTTAGGTAATATTAATGGGATGACGGCACGGGAAAACGATCTGAATCATCCGATTTGGAACGACAGATTGCGGGAATTGCAACCGATTTTAAATCTGGATAATAGTGATTCAGGGACATTAGATAATGTCTTAGAATTACTCGTTCAATCGGGCAGAAGTCCGATCGAAGGTCTGATGATGATGGTACCAGAAGCGTACAAAAATCAGCCGGAACTGGATAAATATCCTGAAATTACCGATTTTTACGAATACTATGGCGGCTTGCAGGAAGCTTGGGATGGCCCTGCTCTGCTGTCTTTTAGTGATGGTAAAGTAGTTGGAGCCACCCTCGATCGCAATGGTTTGCGTCCGGCGCGGTATTGTATTACTAAAGATGGCTATATCTACGTCGGTTCGGAAGCTGGGGTAGTAGATTTACCTGCCAGTGAAATTGTCGAGAAAGGGCGGTTAGGCCCCGGACAAACGATCGTGGTAGATTTAGAGACGCAAGAGATTTTACATAACTGGGAAGTTAAGGAACGAGTCGCCCAGTTACATCCCTATGGGGAGTGGCTGAAAGCACACCGTCAAATTCTCACCACTCAACCATTTGAACAGACTTGTCGGGTAGAGTCGCCAGGATTACTCAGCCAGCAGACGGCGTTTGGCTATACGGAAGAAGATATTACGTCGATCGTTAATGATATGGCGGAAAATGGGAAGGAGCCAACTTTCTGCATGGGCGATGATATTCCCCTAGCGGTACTGTCGGAAAAAGCCCACCCGCTCTACGATTATTTTAAACAACGGTTCGCCCAGGTGACAAATCCGGCGATCGATCCACTGCGGGAAAAACTAGTCATGTCCCTAGATGTCAGTCTGGGGAAAAAGGGTAATTTACTCGAAGCCACAGCCGCAGATGCGGGCTTCCTCAAGTTAAATAGTCCCGTCTTAAATGAAGCCGAATTAGAACTAATTAAAACATCTTCCCTCGGCTGTGGTTTCTTATCTACCCTCTATCCTGTCGCCGACGGGGTGGGTGGATTGCAAAGTGCGATCGATCGATTATGTGTCGCCGCACTCGATCGCGTCAAGGCTGGCGATCGAATTTTAGTCCTCAGCGATTGGTCGGAGAGTGGTTTAACTGATGAAATTACCTATATTCCCCCCTTAATCGCCGTCGGCGCAGTTCACCATTATCTGATTACTAATGGTTTACGCAGCCACACATCCCTAATTGTCGATACCGCCCAATGCTGGAGTACCCACCATTTCGCCTGTTTGATTGGCTTCGGCGCAGCCGCCGTCTGTCCCTATCTCGCCTGGGAATCCGTCCGCAGTTGGTGGTGCTCGCCCAAAGCGCAAGCGGCGATCTCCAAAGGTGAACTTCAGATTAACATTGAGAAAGCCCAAGCCAACTATCGCAAAGCCGTCGAAGATGGGCTACTCAAAATCCTCTCGAAGATGGGGATATCCCTATTATCATCCTACCAGGGCGCGCAAATCTTTGAAGCGATCGGCATCGGTCGCGAATTACTCGATCTCGCCTTCAAAGGGACAACCTCCCGCATCGGTGGTTTAACCATCGCCGACGTAGCCCAAGAAACCATGACATTCCACCATAAAGCGTTCCCCAAAGAACTCCGCAAACTGGAAAACCTCGGTTTCTTCAACTACCGCCCCAGTGGCGAGTATCACATGAATAACCCCCAAATGGCTAAAGCCCTACACAAAGCCGTAGATGCTTACCAAACCCAGGCGGGTTACGACCACTATCAGACCTATAAAAAATATCTCCAAGAACGCCCCTTAACGGCTCTGCGCGACCTGTTAGACTTCCAAACCGATCGAAATGCCATTAGCGTCGATGAAGTCGAGCCTGTGAGCGAAATCGTCAAACGGTTCTGTACGGGCGGCATGTCCCTGGGCGCACTCTCCCGCGAAGCCCATGAAGTCCTCGCCATCGCCATGAATCGCCTCGGTGCAAAATCCAATAGCGGCGAAGGCGGGGAAGATCCCGTCCGCTATCAAACCATCGATGATGCCGTTGATGGTAAATCAGCCATCCTCCCCCACCTCAAAGGCTTACGCAATGGGGACACCGCCAAAAGTGCGATCGTTCAAATTGCTTCGGGACGATTTGGTGTGACACCCCAATATCTGATCAACGGCAAACAAATCGAGATTAAACTCGCCCAAGGTGCAAAACCGGGCGAAGGCGGACAATTACCAGGGCCAAAAGTCAGCCAGTATATCGCCATGCTCCGCCGCTCCAAACCAGGCGTAATGCTAATCTCACCGCCACCACACCACGATATCTACTCGATCGAAGATCTAGAGCAACTGATCTACGACCTCCACCAAATCAACCCCAAAGCGCGAGTCTCCGTCAAACTAGTCGCCGAAATCGGCATCGGCACCATCGCCGCTGGAGTCGCCAAAGCCAACGCCGACATCATCCAAATCTCTGGACACGACGGCGGTACGGGAGCCTCACCCCTCTCCAGCATCAAACATGCTGGTAGCCCCTGGGAACTCGGACTCACCGAAGTTCACCGCGTCCTGATGGAAAATAAACTCCGCGATCGAGTATTATTACGTGTAGATGGTGGATTAAAATCCGGCTGGGATATTATTATCGCCGCTCTAATGGGAGCAGAAGAATTCGGCTTCGGATCGATCGCGATGATTGCCGAAGGCTGCATCATGGCCCGGATCTGTCATACCAATAAATGCCCCGTCGGCGTTGCCTCCCAACGCGAAGACCTCCGCGCCCGCTTCCCAGGTATCCCCGAGCAAGTCGTCAACTTCTTCTACTTCATCGCCGAAGAAGTCCGCAGCATATTGGCTCGTCTAGGCTACCATTCGATCGACGAGATCGTCGGACGTGCAGATCTATTTACCCTGCGCTCAGAAGCGAAATTAACCAAGGTACAGAGCCTAAATCTCGACTGTCTCACCCAGCTACCAGACACTAAACTCGATCGATCCTTCCTGACTCACGGTGATGTCCATAGTAATGGTGCCGTTTTAGATGACGAAATTCTGGCAGATCCAGAAATTCAAGCTGCCATTAATAACCAAGGCATCGCTACTAAATCATATAACGTTGTGAATACCGATCGATCGATCGGTGGACGCATCTCCGGTGCCATCGCCGCTAAATACGGCGACAGTGCATTTGAAGGACAACTCACCCTCAACTTCCAAGGAGCCGCCGGACAAAGTTTCGGCGCATTCAACCATGAAGGAGTCAGCCTGATCCTCACCGGCGAAAGCAACGACTATGTAGGCAAAGGCATCAACGGCGGCGAAATCATCATCAAACCCCACCCAGACACCATCTTCGATACCAGCCGCAACGTAATTATCGGCAACACCTGCCTCTACGGAGCCACAGGCGGCTACCTCTACGCCAACGGACGCGCTGGCGAACGCTTTGCCGTCCGCAACTCCCGCGCTACTGCCGTAGTCGAAGGTACAGGCGACCACTGTTGCGAGTACATGACAGGCGGTGTGGTAGTAGTCCTCGGCCAAGTCGGGCGCAACGTCGGCGCAGGGATGACGGGAGGTTTGGGTTATTTCCTAGATGAAGATGATAGTTTGATTGCCAAAATCAACCCCGAAATCGTCAAATGGCAACGAGTCCAAACAGCAGCAGGTGAGAAACAATTGAAGGATCTCATTGCGGCACATGGTGCGAAAACAGGGAGTCAGAAGGCGCAGGAAATCTTGAGTCGGTGGGCGGAGTTTCTGCCGAAGTTCTGGCAGTTGGTACCACCTTCGGAGGCAGAAACGCCGGAGGCTAGTGCGAAACAGGCTGTGAGTGCTTAGAGTTTAAGAGGTTAATTGGAGGCTCCTTTTAGGGGTCTCTTTTTTTAACACAAGTAGATGGAAAAGGCGCACAGTATGTACAGAGGTTGTTTGTGCTAGCGGGTTAAGGCCACGGAGGAAGAGAATGTTTCACTTTGAGGTTAAGGGGGAATATTAGCATTATGTGATTTTATGTTCGATCGAGATGCTCAATAAAGTAGATGGGAAGGTTGGGTTTAAGAATGAGGCTGAATTAGAAAAATTTGTTTATGGACATTTAGACGAATTATTGAATCTACAGCCAATTGCGAAGCAGTATCGAGTGGATAGCGATATCTGCGATATTTTGGCAGTAGATGACAAAAAAAGATTGAGCATTATTGAGCTAAAGAATGTAGAAGATCGATATGTGGTTCAACAACTAACTCGATATTATGAAAGTTTAGTTGGAGAGAAACCATTTGCAGATTTAGTAAATTATGAAAATGTGGTCAGATTAATTGCGATCGCTCCCTCATTTCATAATCATAATTTTGTAGATAAAAAGTACGCAAGATTAGAATTAGAGTTTTGGAGTTTTACCCTTGACGGAAATAAGGGAAGTAAAGATATATCCTTTAAGTTGACTAACTTGGATACTAATGAGCAAAAAATATCGATAATCAAATCAACTAAAAATAATACGATAACATCAAAAAAAGAACAAACAAAGCCTGAAATAGAGTGGAGCGAAGATCCTAGCGAGCGATGGAAACAATATCTGATAGCCAATGCTTCATCTATCGATGCTGTTGATTATTATCTCAGACTGAATTATTCATCTAAATTAGGGATTAAAACATTAACAGCGGAAGAAGTCAGAGAAAAGTCTAAAAAATACAAACGTGCATGTACTAAAGAGTTTAAGCTAAAAATACAAGTTATCTCTGAAGAGGAGGGAATAAAAACAAAAATAAAATCTGTTAAATTGCCTCAAAATATTCAACTTGCTCATCTAGCTGCATGGTTTACAGAAAATGATGAGCATGATGCTATTGAGGTAAGGTGCGGCGACAGATGTTGTTTTGTGGAAAGCAAAAAACATGCGGCAAAAGTTGAATCTTTCATCACCGACATTTTAAGCGAAATGGGAGTTTCGAGAAATCCTGATATATGCGATGGTGCGACATGTGTTATCAATACTCAGATTCCCATCTGGGTTCTCGTTGATGCTCGTGATGTAATAGGGTTTGATGATGAGGATATTCTCCTTCAATTTCCAAGCCTGTCAGCTACGGAGTTAGCTAATGCTTGGGAATATGCTTCTGAATATACTAGAGATATTAAGCGTGAAAGTGGTGATGTATTTGAGTATATCTGAGGATGATTAAATTGTCTATTCAGACTAATCTGAATTTTTAGGATTAACTTCAAAATTTAACTGCGATAGTTGCTGGAACAAGCTATTGCCAAACTGAAGACTCGCTCTATTAGCTAACAAGACTCGATCGAGATCGATCCTAAATGAGAATTTGGTAATTTGAGTTGGCGATCAATCGAGTGTATGGCCTTGCAAACTCGATCGAGAATTAAGTTAAAATAGAGACAAGTATTCAGAGGTAGAAGGATGAATCCTCAATTACAACAAGTACTGGAAGAGATCGATCGATTGTCATCAGTAGAACAAATTCAAGTAATCGAACATATCACAGTCAATCTCAAAGAAGTCGTACCAACAACACAGCCCAGTAGAAGTAAATCCTCAGCCCTGATTCTAGAAGAACTCCAAGAGGATGACGATATCGGCTTCAGTGCCGATCGATTTCGAGATTCCTGGAAACAAGCACTAGCCGGAAATACGCTACCGCTCAGTCAATTATGGGGGAGTAGCGAGGTTGACTGAATCGTTCGCGATCGAAATTAGGTTGACACCCGACTTTAGAAAACAAATACGCAAACTAGAAAAGAGATATCGCAAAATTCAATCCGATCTTCAACCAATTTTGATGCAAATTCAAATGGGTGAAATTATTGGCGATCGATTACAAGGGATTGATGCCGAAGTTTTCAAAGTCCGCATCCACAATAGTGATGTTAACCGTGGCAAGAGTGGTGGATATAGGATGATTTACTGGCTGAAATTGCCTGAATGTGTTGTCCTTTTAGATATCTATTCAAAATCCGATCTAGATAATATTGAGATAAACACAATTCAAAATATTATTAATGAATTTGTTAATATTGATGAAGTATCTACTGATTCAGAAAACCTCGACTAATTTGGATGACGGAGTTACACAGAAGAAGCGATCTCACGATTGAAAACTCGTCCCATCAGAGATCAAGATTGAAGATCGATCGAATCTACAACGCATACATGCGATCGAGAATTAAGTTAAAATAGAGGCAAGTATTCAGATATACGGTAGAAGTAAAATCGAACTAGATTAATTGGAGTGATTGCGATCTATCCTAGACAAGAATTTGATAATTTGAGTTGGCGATCGATCTCAAAGTGTTGCTATGGATAAATTGAGGAATAGCTATCGATCGATTGAAAGTAGATACAAGAAAGATGATTGCCAACTTGATATCACTCATTAAATAATTATGTCCACCACCGTTGAATTTGATCTCAAAGAACTGCTGGAAAAACTCGACGCTAAAATTGATAAACTTGGCAGCGATCTCAATAATAAAGTTGATAATCTCAGTAGCAATCTCAACACTAAAATCGATAAGCTTAGTGATAAGGTTGATAATGTGAGTGATGATATTAATAAACTCAATGTCACAGTTACACGCCTAGATGAACAAGTTGCTAATGCAGTCAAGCGAATCGATAGCATTGAATTTGCTAAACCGTGCTGTTTCAATTGGTCTTTTAATTGCTGTACTAGGTGGTTTAGCAAAACTATTTGGACTGGCTGGTACCAATTAAAGCAGCAAGCTTGACAAGATTAACTATACCTAGACTAATTTGTATCACTGAGTTGCTAGAACAAGCTATTGCTAATGCTAAACTGAAGACTCGTCCTATTAGTGAACAAGACTCGATATCGATCCTAACTGAGAATTTGAGTTGTCGCTCGATCGAATCTACAGCGCATACATGCGATCGAGAATTAAGTTAAAATAGAGACAAGTATTCAGAGGTAGAAAGATGAGTCCTCAATTACAACAAGTACTGGCAGAGATCGATCGACTATCATCAACAGAAAAGATTCAAGTCATCGAATATATTAATACCAGACAGAGAAGCTCAGTATTAGATACTATTATAAATCTTCGATCGCAACAAGCATCATTCAAGACACCTGAAGAAATTGATGCTGAAATCCTTTTCGATAGTCTACCCAGAATTCCTTTAATATTACGACGAGGCAATCGCAGTATTGACGCGATTGGCTTGCTTGAGCAAATTTCCTGATAGCAGAAGAATTATCACGACTAATGCAGTGTACTAATCATGATAGCTTGGTTGGATTCTCTGGCGAGAGGCTACGCCAACGATTAAAATAAAATTAGAGCAGATTAACTATACCTAGACTGATTTGTATGACTGAGTTACTGGAACAAGCTATTGCTAAACTGAAGACTCGCCCTATCAGTGAGCAAGATTCGATCGCAGCCCTGATTCTAGAAGAACTCAACGACGATAATCGGTGGGACGAATCATTTGCACGTTCACCCGATCTATTAGCAAAACTTGCCGCTGAAGCAATGGCAGAACATCGTGCTGGTAAAACGCAGGAGTTAGATCCAGAAACACTGTGAAATCTATTACCACCCCTCAGTTTCGTCAGATGTTTGCCGATCTTCCAAAGCAAATTCAGGATCGGACTCGCAGAGCATATCACCAATTCCAGCAAGATCCCAATTATCCCAGCTTGCGATTTAAGAAAGTTCATCCCAAATTGCCGATTTATTCTGTCCGCATCAACAAAGACTATCGAGCAGTCGGTCAATTAGATGAAGACTTGATCGTCTGGTTTTGGGTTGGTTCTCATGCCGAATACGATCTGTTACTCGATAACTTTTAGAACTTGAGATCGATCGTAAATGAGAATTTGATAATTTGAGTTGTTGATCGATTCTCTACCAAACTGCCCAACCAAAAAAGTGAAGAGCTATTTCTCATTTAGATTTGATTCAATATCAAAAAAACGATCGACAATCTGATTTAGTAGATCGTGAGGATCTGAGTTAGTATTAGCAGCGAGTTGTCTGAGCTTAGAAATATTATCTGAAGATAATCGGAGTGGTTCAAATTGATCGGGAAAAGCCCAGCTACACGGCTATAACAAACTACTTTTTGATTCTGGCATCGATTATAACGATATTCTCTTCTCGATGAACGTTAAAAGTTAACAGATATTTCAATGTATGAAATGCGAAACCGACAAGATCAGCACACTATAAAATTGCAAGAATTGATGCAGGAAGCTGGAGTCAAAAGTTTCCAACACCTGTATCAATTAACTGGAACATCTGCTCACTTGATCGATAAATTGCGATCGGGTGAACTAGCGACACTGCGCTGGCAAACATTAGTTAATATTAGCAGCGGTTTGAAAGTTTCGCCGATCGAATTACTAGAGATATTTGGTGACAAACCAATCGATCCCACTGGCTCAGAACTAACTACCATCCGCCAGGAGTACAGCCATCTCCAACAACAATTCCAGCAGCAACGAGATACCCTGCAAGCCGAATTTCAACACCAAAGCTTACAGATCCTCGAATCTTTTCTTACCTACTTTCCCACCGCCAAACATGCGGCAATGAATAACCCAAACTTCCCCGCCAGTAAATTACTTCCATTGGTACAATCGATCGACAAATTAATTGCCCATTGGGGCATCACCGTAATTGGTACCGTTGGTGCTGAGATAGCCTACGATCCCCAATGGCATCAATTAATTGAAGGAGTCGCCAATCCTGATCAACTAGTCACAGTCAGATACGTTGGCTATCGACAGCAGGATAAATTACTATTTCGTGCCAAAGTCAGTAAAATTTAAATTATCTGACTAACTCTGGAGTTGTAAATCCGGTCTTTCTTCAGGAACAATCGCATTTTCGATCGGACAAACTACCAGACAGATCCCACAATCAATACAGGTAGAAAAATCAATCCAATACCAATCGGTACCTTTAGTATTTTTTCCTGGACCCTCATGGATACAGGCAACGGGACAAGCTTCTACACAGTCAGCTATCCCTTCACAAACATTAGTAACGATCGAGTGAGCCACAGTATCTTCTCTAGAATTCTATAATATTTAACAATAACCCATCGTAGCGCACGAATTGTCACCCGATCAATTTAACGTCTTAGTTAACTATTAATTAATTTAAGTCATGATTTTCGGTACTTTGAAAAAGTCTTCTTCTCGATCGGGTGCTGCCGCATAAATTCCGGCTAAATTCTGATAAGATGACTGGTTATCATGGCGAGTAATATTGCTGATATCGATTGCTCTTGTTGTTGGTTCGACATTTTCGGTATCAAGTTCGCTGAGTTGCTCAAAATAGTCCAAAATACTACTCATCTGTCCAGCATACTGTTCTTCTTCATCGGGTGTCAGTTCTAATCGAGCCAAGAGAGCTACTTTATGGACTTGTTCGCGGTTTAGCATTTGGGGGAGTTGGGGGATGGGAGATGGGAGATGGGAATTATCAATTAAAAATATATATCTAGTTGCGATCGCCCGGAGGTTTTGAGCCAATTTTGGGCTTCGATATAGTTATTGGGCGCGATTTTGATTGCTTGAATCCAGTACTCGGCAGCTTTGCCTAATAGAGCTTCACTGGCGGTCATATCGCCTTCTTCGGCGGCTTTTTCGCCTTGGAAGTGATAAATGACGGCAATATTGTTTAAGGCTTGACAGAGGCGCGAATTGAGCGCGACGGCTTGGAAATAATATTCTAATGCTCGTTCGTGTTCGCCGTTACTAGCATGGATCAAGCCCATATTGTAGAGAATATAACTCTTGTCGTAGTCATTTTCTTCCAGCCGGAGAGCTTCTTCGTAGTTTTCTAGAGCTTCTGCATATTCCCCATCGGCTTGAGCAGACATCCCATCACGATAGTAGACAAAGGCTTCTTTGGCGCGTTTGTTGGTTGGCATCATCTTGAGGATCATGTCTGCCATGACGGTGAAGCTTTTATCGATGAAGTTGTCGTTCTTCTGGGTTCTTGGCATGGTGGCTTGGGTTCAGTATTTTTACTCACTGCGATCTATTTTAGCTTGACAACCTCCCCACCGGACAACTAGTGAAACGAAACCCAACACCGATTATCTCCGGTATGCTATGCGATCGAACAGGTGTATTTTGGGTAGAGTGAAGTTAACGCTGGGGTTGTTGGGTTTCGAGGCTCAACCTAACCTACGGGGGGTAATCTCACTACGCGATCGCGTAATCTTTAGATCAATCGATCGAACTTAAATCTAAAAATATTGCATTATTCAACACACGATCGCTTCAAAATCAAAAACCATCGGTAGGGGCAATTCATTCTCCCTTACCGATGGTTTGATACCTCAATTCAATAACGCCAGAAGGAGATGTTTAGAAATTATCGTCCTAGACCGATGTAATCTTGGAGTGCTTTAACTTCTAGAGGTTGGGATTGGAGGGAGCGAATGGCAGCGGCGGTGGCTTTGGCTCCGGCGATCGTTGTGACCATGGGGATCTTGTAGACTAGGGCTGTGCGGCGAATTAATTTGCCATCAGCTTGAGCTTCTTCGCCGGAGGGAGTATTGATAATCAATTGGATTTGATTATTTTTGATAATATCTACCACATGGGGACGACCTTCATGGAG
Organism: Chamaesiphon sp.; assembly: GCA_041738715.1. GTDB lineage: Bacteria > Cyanobacteriota > Cyanobacteriia > Cyanobacteriales > Chamaesiphonaceae > Chamaesiphon. Next base: position 6,765 of record JBGSPI010000123.1, on the reverse strand, counting down.
TTTGAGGACTGATTCGACGACTAAGCCATGTTCCTCTAGGACTTTTTGGGTGCCGGAAGTAGCAATAATCTGGAAGCCGAGGGAGATTAAATCCTGAACTACTGGCACTACGGCTAGTTTATCGCGATCACTAGTCGAGACGAACACTTTACCTGCGAGGGGCAATTCTTGTCCGGCGGCGAGTTCGGCTTTGGCGTAAGCCCTGCCAAATCCCACGTCTATGCCCATTACTTCACCTGTAGAGCGCATTTCGGGGCCGAGAATGGGGTCGGTACCAGGGAACTTATCAAAGGGCAGGACAGCTTCTTTGACGGCGATGTGGGTGGGAATGACTTCCTGGGTATAGTTCAAGCCTGCGAGGGTTTCGCCGGACATAATCCGCGCTGCATAACCAGCTAGAGGGACACCTGTTGCCTTGGCGACAAAGGGGACTGTCCGCGAGGCGCGAGGATTGGCTTCGATAATATATACCTGTTCGCCCTGGACGGCGAACTGGATATTCATCAAGCCAATCACCTTGAGAGCTTGGGCGAGTTGGGTCGTCCACTGGTGAATTGTCTCTAGCGTAGCTGCTGAGAGGGAGACAGAAGGAAGCGAACAAGCTGAGTCGCCGGAGTGAATCCCGGCTTGCTCGATATGCTCCATAATGCCGCCGATGACCACCATCCCCGTTGGGTCGGCGATCGCGTCTACATCGACTTCGATGGCGTTTTCGAGGAACTTATCGATTAAAATGGGGTGATCTGGTTCTACCTGCACCGCATAGGTCATATAGCGTTCTAGCTCGGCATCGGAGTAGACGATTTCCATGGCTCGTCCGCCTAATACGTAGGATGGGCGAACTACTACGGGGTAGCCAATCCGATTGGCTACATGGAGGGCATCATCATAATTTCGCGCCATTCCATTTTCCGGCTGTTGGATGCCCAATTCGCGCAACACTTGCTCGAAGCGTTCCCGATTTTCCGCCATATCGATCGAGTCTGGACTGGTGCCCCAGATGCGTGTTTTGATGTTATTTTGGGCGATCTCTGCGTCTAGATAGGCTTGGAGTGGGACGGCTAATTTGAGCGGGGTTTGGCCGCCGAATTGGATGATGATCCCTTCCGGTTGCTCGGCTTCGATAATATTCAGGACATCTTCTTTGGTCAGGGGTTCAAAGTACAATCGATCGCTAGTATCATAGTCGGTCGAAACTGTTTCGGGGTTGGAGTTGACCATGATTGTCTCAAAGCCCTGTTTGCTGAGTGCGTAGGACGCATGACAGCAACAGTAGTCAAATTCAATCCCTTGACCGATCCGATTTGGCCCCCCGCCGAGAATCATTACTTTCCGGCGCGTGGATGGGATGACCTCGGTTTCCTGCTCGTAGGTGGAGTAGTAATAAGGGGTTTCCGCCGCAAATTCAGCGGCGCAGGTATCGACTAATTTATAAGCCGGAACGACACCGTGAGATTTGCGATAGGTACGGACGATATCTTCGGTGGTTTTGGTGGCATAGGCGATTTGTCGATCGCTAAATCCTTTCCGTTTGACATCCCATAATGTATATGTATTCAGGGCTGTTAATTGTTGAGTTTTGAGAAATGATTCAGTGAGTAATAAATCCTGCATTTTATCTAAAAACCAGGGATCTATTCCAGTCAGATCGTAGATATCTTCTAAAGATACCTTAAGTTGCATCGCATGACGAACACTAAAAATCCGATCGGGAGTGGGAGTCCTTAACTGGGAACGGACTTGCTCGATCGAGGGTAATGGTTCATCCCGATCACAACCCCAGCCAAATCGACCGATTTCTAGCGATCGTAAGGCTTTTTGAAATGATTCTTGGAACGTCCGCCCGATCGCCATTGCTTCACCGACTGACTTCATTTGAGTGGTCAGATTTGGTTTAGAACCAGGGAATTTTTCAAAGGCAAAGCGGGGAATTTTGGTAACGACATAATCGATCGTCGGTTCAAAGGATGCGGGGGTTTTCTTGGTGATATCATTCGGGATTTCATCGAGAGTATAACCCACTGCTAATTTCGCCGCAAATTTAGCGATCGGGAATCCAGTCGCCTTAGAAGCTAGAGCCGAACTCCGACTCACCCGTGGATTCATCTCAATCACGATAAATTCACCCGTATCGGGATGTACCGCAAACTGAATATTAGACCCCCCCGTCTCCACCCCAATCTCGCGGATGATTTTGAGCGAGGCATCACGCAACCGTTGATACTCCTTATCTGTCAAGGTTTGCGCTGGAGCTACCGTAATCGAATCCCCCGTGTGAATGCCCATCGGATCGATATTTTCGATCGAGCAAATAATCACCACATTATCCGCTAGATCCCGCATTACTTCTAGCTCATACTCCTTCCAACCGAGCAAAGATTTCTCGACCAAAATTTGATCTACTGGTGACGCATCGATCCCACTTTGGGCGATCTCCTCAAATTCTTCTTGATTGTAAGCAATCCCACCTCCGGCACCGCCGAGGGTGTAGGCGGGGCGAATAATTAGTGGATATGACCCAATCTGTTTCCCGACTTCCCGTGCTTCCAGCAGGCTATTAGCGATGCCTGAAGGACAAACGGGCACACCGATCCGCGCCATTGCTTCTTTAAATAACAGCCGATCCTCGGCCATTTCGATCGCGGCTAATTTCGCGCCAATTAGTTCGACTCCATATTTTTCTAATACGCCAGATTTTGCCAGACTGACCGCAATATTTAGGGCTGTCTGTCCACCCATGGTGGGTAGGAGCGCATCGGGACGTTCTTTCTCGATGACTTTTTGGACGATTTCCGGGGTGAGGGGTTCGATATATGTCCGATCGGCGGTATCTGGATCGGTCATAATGGTGGCAGGATTGGAGTTGACCAAGATCACCTGATAACCTTCCTCGCGCAGTGCTTTACAAGCTTGGGTACCAGAGTAGTCAAATTCGCACCCTTGCCCGATCGCGATCGGCCCAGAACCTAAGAGTAAGATTTTGTGTATGTCAGTCCGGCGAGGCATATTTATTATAGTTATGAATTAATCGATCTGAACTTGGAAAGATTTTGAATTCCGATCCATTCTAAGGGTTTTGGGACATTTTAAGTTGTCAATTCTGGACAATAACTCATATAAGTTATCGGTGGGGAAAGGGGAAAGTTGAAAGTTGAGAGTTGAAAGTTAACCCCTCGATAAGCTCAAGGCAAGCAGTCTCCCAGTCTCCCAGTCTCCCAGTCTCCCAGTCTCCCAGTCCCCCAGTCCCCCAGATTTAAGGCATCGATCGAGAAAATTTCGAGTTTGAGGTGGATTGTAGCAATTGGGTGCAAATAGGGAACTATATCAGGGGATAGGGGCAAGGTAAGCGATCGTTTCAGTGTTGCTCTTGGCTCAAATGTCATCTCGCTAATTTCCCCTCTCTCCGTTCTCCTCCCTCTCTACGCCCTGGAGCGTCACAACCATATCATGACAACTATCAGCCAAGAACTCAATCAACTAGAACGAGCCATCAATCAAACGCTTACCAGTCATCGCGAACGTCTGACTCGTCAGCAGGAGCAAATTCAGAATTTGACTCAACTGATGAATTTGCGGCAACATGATAGTCTCGACGCTCATTGCTTAAGTGTGATGAACCGCCTGATCGAGCTACTCGAAACCGATCGAGCATCGACCGATCGAGTGTATGATGTTCTGACTGCGTTGACCCAAGCCAAGGACGCGCCGCAGTTAACGATCGATCGTCAAGGCGAAATTGCGACTTATCTCAAAATGGAATTAGCCGATTTAGCCCAACGATTGCAAATCGATTCTCCCAGCAAATTATCTGCCGCTGTCCATCAGCCAACAGCTTGGGCAAAGTTGATGGCGGCTCATCCCGATCCTGATGGTTATCAATGGCAGTATCCAATTAGTTCTAAACGCGGTTTTTTCTATCACAAAACCCATCTCCAGGTTACAGGAACTAAAGCTGTGAAACTAGCTGTTAGTTCTTCTCTCAATTAATCTCAGCAAGCAAATCAGCGATGCATCAACCTGGAGAAAACCTCCAGTGTGCGTCAAGACAAGACAGAGGGTGGTTGGGTTGCGCGCTGCACAACCCAACAGAAAATTTGCGTTCTACCGCTAAATCTCATCCGGCTCGATAATCCGTTGGAACAAATAACCTGTACCCCTAGCAGTGAGGATTAACTCTGGATTACTGGGATCTTCCTCCAATTTTGCTCGGAGACGGGAGATATGTACATCTACGACTCTAGTATCGACATGACGTTCTGGTGTGTAACCCCAGACTTCTTGCAGGATTTCCGATCGTGAGAAGGCTTCACCCGATCGACTCACCAATAATTCGAGTAAACTAAATTCCATGCCTGTGAGGCGAATTCGCTCATCGCCTTTATAAACTTGACGTTTATTTGTATCGATTCTAATTGTGGCAATCTGAATCACGCCAGAACTAGGGATGCCATTTAATCCATTTTTATCGACGCGACGAAGTACAGATCGAATGCGTGCTTCTAATTCTTTCGGTGAGAAAGGTTTGACTACATAGTCATCAGCACCCAATTCTAACCCAGTAATGCGATCGGCAACATCGCCCAATGCCGTGAGCATAATAATCGGCACATCCGATTCCTTGCGTAGCTCCTGACAGACTCCATAGCCGTCGAGTTTCGGCATCATGACATCCAGGACGACAAGATCGGGGCAAGTTTCGCGAAAAGTCTCTAAGGCTTCTTCGCCATCAGCAGCCGTGACGACATCGTACCCAATCATCGAGAGTCGGGTTTCTAAAATCCGCCGGATGCTCGCCTCATCATCAACGACTAGAATAGTTTCCTTATGATTTTCCAAGCCTGTCAAAGCTCCTATCGTAATCTACATACATGTTAGATTATAGATGGTTGATGACCCGCAGTTTGAATAATTGAAGATGGCAAAGCCGCCACGTACTATCTACGTTTGTAATGAATGTGCTTCGGAATCAGCCCAATGGTATGGTAAATGTCCGATTTGCGGTACTTATGGTTCACTAATCGAGCAAACGCCCAAATCTGCTGCTGGTAAGGGACTAGGTACCAAGAATGGGCGAGTCACTAATGAAAAACCTCAACCCCTAGCGGCACTAACCTTTCCCCAAATTATCGATGGTGAAGAAGAACGCTGGTGCTCAGGATTTGGCGAACTCGATCGTGTTTTGGGTGGTGGGGTTGTGCCTGGTTCGCTAGTATTGATTGGTGGCGATCCGGGGATTGGTAAATCTACACTGCTGCTCCAAACGGCTAATTTGATGTCCAAGCACTATCGAGTGCTGTATGTGTGTGGCGAGGAGTCTGGTAAACAAGTCAAGTTACGTGCTTCCCGCTTGGGTGTCGAAGGAACTAAGGGCGAGGGAGAAGCTGAAGTTAGCGAATTAGCCATATCTAAACCCCTGACAGTCGCCGATGGCGCGAATCTGTACATCCAAGCGGAAACAGATTTAGAAGAAATTCTGCGGGAGTTGGAATCACTCAAACCACATGTGGCGGTGATTGATAGTATTCAAACTGTCTATTTTCCAGCGATGACTTCCGCCGCAGGTTCGGTATCTCAGGTGCGGGAGTGTACCGCCGCATTGATGAAGGTTGCCAAACGAGAAGATATTACCCTCCTGATTGTCGGTCATGTGACCAAGGAAGGGGCGATCGCGGGGCCAAAAGTCCTGGAGCATTTAGTCGATACGGTATTGTATTTTGAAGGCGACAGATTCGCTTCCCATCGACTGCTCAGATCGACCAAAAATCGCTTTGGAGCCACCCACGAGGTCGGAGTATTTGAAATGGTCGATCGCGGGCTGAGAGAGGTTGACAACCCTTCTGAGCTATTTCTAGGCGATCGACATGGGATGGCTCCAGGGTCATCAATTGTCGTTGCTTGTGAGGGGACTAGACCGATTGTTGTGGAGTTACAAGCATTAGTCAGTCCCACTAGTTATCCATCGCCGAGGCGAGCGGGTACAGGTATCGATTACAACCGTCTGACTCAAATTCTGGCGGTGTTGGAAAAGCGTGTTGGTATTCCTCTATCGAAGTTGGATGCTTATGTGGCTTCGGCGGGGGGCTTGAATGTCTCCGAACCTGCGGTAGACTTGGGCATGGCGATCGCGATCGTCGCGAGTTTTCGCGATCGAGTTGTGGCTCCCTTAACTGTGTTAATTGGCGAGATTGGTTTAGGCGGACAAGTGCGCCAAGTTTCTCAATTGGAATTACGCTTGAAGGAAGCCGCTAAACTGGGCTTCAAACGGGCGATTGTGCCCAAGGGACATCAAACTTTTCCCGATTTGGGCATCGAGATCATCCCTGTGGGGCGAGTGATTGATGCGATCGTAGCTGCACTGCCAGCGGAGAGTGATGGGGATCGTGATGATGAGGATGGGTGATGGGGGACGGGGAGACAAGGGGACTGCTTGCCCTGAAGCTCCTCGTTGGCGCAGCCTCTGCCTAAGCAGAAGGGTCAACTTTCAACTTTCAACTTTCAACTTTCCCCTTTCCCCGACATCCCAGTGTAAATGTTAACCTTATTGGTATTTCAGAGATATTTGTGATGAAAAGAAATCTATTTTGGCAATATTTGGTTGGTTCGATCGTTTTAACTCTGTTGATTCCTAGTGGCGTGACCGGACTAAAACTGTGGGTAAAGATGATGCAGTTTAATTCGAGCATCTGCGGTGGTAAATTGCCATTTTACTTTAGCATGTTCTCGGTTCCGTTCTTGTTGCCAAGCTGCCAGTTCACTTTTAAGAAG
>JBGSPI010000118.1:0-2312 GCA_041738715.1 Chamaesiphon sp. | reverse complement strand
ATTTTGTCTCTTTTGTTACTAATACTGACCCTGACCCTGCCAAAGCTTCTCTTCAACAATATGAGCGTAAAACTTATCGCATCGAGTTTAAAGCTACCACTCAAATCTGGGCTTCTTAGACTTTTGTCAGTCAATCAGGTTCAGCACTATGCTAACACTAATATACTTTCTGATTCTCTATCTGCGAACTGGCTGATTGTGTCAAAATTGTCTCTCAAAATCTGAATAATTTTCGATGTTGGACTGTTGCCAATCCGAAGATAAACAAATTTTGGTGGATGACTATAGAGTAAACTGCGCTGATGAAAGTCAGAATCTTTGGAAACAATTAAAAAATCATTCGCTTTGGCATATTGCCAAATAATACCATCGTCAGTATTAGTAAGTGCCAAGGTTTTGACATGCTCAGAATTAGGATACAAATCGACAATTTTATAAACAATCCGATCTGAAAGATTTTCATCCAAGAGCAGTTTCATAGCATTGCCACAAATAACTTTTTCTCACGATCTGCGGCAAAAGCAAGACAAGCTTTGATATCTTCTGAGGTTAGTTCCGAGAAATCTTCCAGGATTTCTGCCTCAGTCATTCCACCTGCTAGATATTCTAAGATGTCATAAACGGTGATTCGCATTCCTCGAATACATGGCTTACCAGTGCGCTTTCCAGGCTCAATTGTGATGATATCTTGGTAATCCATAATGTGGCAGTTGGCAGAAGTTATCGCTTGTACCTATTATATCGTCAATAACCAGGAGGTCGTTGAAATTTAGTGAACATGTGATTCCCTCGACAAAATCAACCTTCAGCCAAAAATTCTAATACTAATCGATCGAACTTAGTAGGATATTCTAAATAGGGATGATGTCCGCAGTTGGGGAAGATTTCTAATTGATGATTTGGCAAGGCTGTGGCGGCAATATAGGCATGTTTAACCGGGATAATGCGATCTTCCCTACCCCAAATAATTAACGTCTGTTGACGGATTTGAGCTAAACTAGCGACGATCGGTTGATAAACTTCGGGACGAACACCAGCTAGGTTAAAATTGCTCTGTCCAAGACTACGAATTACATGATGGCGACCGGGTATAGCAAAGATAGGATAGCGTAATTCAATCCATTCTGGGGGAATACTTTTGCCATCATAAAAGTTGGATTTGAGCATGGCTGGAATCATCCAACGTCCGGGACGCAGGAACTGAATAAACGGCAAAGTAATTAGCCGAATACCAAGGCTAATCTCTCGACCTAATCCCATCGTATTTACCAATACTAATTTATCGACTCGATCGGCATATAATCTAGTAAATTCTAACGCAACTCCCCCACCCATAGAGTTACCGATTAAGGTAGCAGAATCAATCGATAAAGTTGACATAAAATCCGATAAAAATTCGGCTTGATAGGTAAGGGAATAATCAGCCACTGGAAGATCGGATTTACCCGAACCGACCATATCAAAAGCATAAACCTGATGGTGTTGGGCGAGAGTTGGGATATTATATAGCCAAAACTCGATCGAGCCATTCCCTCCATGCAATAAGATAATTTTAGTACCCCGATCGCCCATCTGCCAATAACGAGTATTAATGCCATTTATCTGGATATAACGATCTTCAGGCATGGAAAAACTAATTGAGTAACTACGGCAGAGATTGCGATACAATACTAATGATGTTGGAATCTATTTTGAAAATGTCTAACACCTTGTACGATCGCGATCTGCAGTTATGGATTGAGCGGACAATCGGTCAGTTGAGATACGGTAAATTTGAACAACTGGACATTGAAAATTTAATTGAGGAGCTGACTGACTTGGGTAAGTCAGAAAAGAATGCTTTGAGAAGTAATCTCAAAATCTTGTTAATACATTTACTCAAATTGAAGGTTCAATCTGACGTATCAGATACTATGAAAAGCAGTTGGTATAGTTCAGTGATCGAACATCGACAAAGAGTGATGGATAATTTAACTGATACTCCTTCACTGAACATTTTCTTGATAGAGGCTCTAGAAAAAGCTTATCCTGATGCTCGAAAAGGAGCCATTAAGGAGGGAAAATTAGCTAAATTTGGTGTCCGTATTCCAGAGGATCGCGAATACCCAACTACCTGTCCTTTCACGATCGAGCAGATACTAGATGAAGATTTTTACTCTTAAGGTAGGGTAATATAGTGCTACGCACTAACATTAGGACAAGCTGCAAAAGCAGCATCAACACAATCATGAAAGTTGTCAAACTCATCCCAACGTTGTCTCATCCAATTTTTAAGTACAAACCACCAATTTTCAATCGGATTAAAATCAGGA
>JBGSPI010000149.1:0-26807 GCA_041738715.1 Chamaesiphon sp. | reverse complement strand
AGAACAAGATATACAGATTTTGAGTGCATTTGGCTGTTGATGGCTTAGATCGTTCTCTCACAACTGGTTTCAGTTAGCATTGCTTCCCCTATCCTACCATCTCCACCTTTTTGTTCTTCTGTCAATGCGTAAGTCCTAATATTTCTAAATATCTTCATTTTCACTAATATCTCTCTGAAACTTCATTTGCGCCCAAGTTAATTGTTTGAGTTTTTTTATATCACCCTGACTAGCCGCCTCCTTCAAATCCCGCTTTTCGTGAGCATGAGCAATCGCTTCCTCTTTCGATCTCGAACTACTATCGAAGCACTTTTCTAGGTTTTCAAAAACTCCCCGCCGCGATTTGGTGGCGTGTTGGCGTTCGGTATCGAGCAATTTTGCCATCAATTCTAGGTGCATCGAGTCTTCACTACAGATCTCTTCTAAAATCGACCATTCATCGCTACCTAGAAGTTTTTTTTCTTGAATTCGCGTATCCTTAAATGGGATACCCATTACTTCCTCATATATCTTTGGTAAAGTATCATCAAATTCATGCTTTTCTTCTAACCAAATTCGCCTAATTTCACCTAATTCTTCATTAGTAATTAGGGTAATATCTTGCATATCTACTGGAGCAGTTTGTCGAATTTTTACCTGTGCTTCTAATACTCTTCTTAACCAATGTTCGCGCCAAAATTTAGTATAGGGGCCGGGAATAGGCACAACTTCGGTTATCTCTTTATTATCTTTCGATTTGCGTTCAAAGAGTTCGACCTTACCATAAATTCGCCGAAAATCTCGTTTATCTCGATCGTCATGAATATCTAATTCATTCCGAATATCTAATAATGGTTGGAGCCATTCTTTATCTTCATCATTTTGGATCATTGCCTCCATCGATTTATCTTTATTTACGAGTGTACATACCCAGCAACCAAAGCGCGAATCACCACAACTAGGGGTAGATGTATCGACGACTAGGGGACATTCATTATCCGCAGTCGCACCTCGATAGAGCGCAAATAAATCTTGATTATTTCCCCCCCAAGGATTAGGAAATTGCATCAGATACATCCACACCTCATCAGTTCGCCAATCTTCGATCGGTGTATATATGAGAGAATTAGCTAAATTAGGATTGGGACTTAATCTATCTCTAACTCTTCCCACTTCATTCTTTTTTAAAACTGCTGCTCGACTAGCACTTTCACTTTTACGGGCACCTAATACAATAATTGTTTCACCATAGACTCTGAGAATATCTCGAATAAATTGATTTACAGGCTTAATTTTCATCCGTTCCGTACACCAGCGAAAACCATGACGAGGTGCGGGATAACCTTTACCCATTAAGCACGTCCAAAATGAGTTTTTGACTGCTGGGTGAAGTAAGTGCGGCTCGAAGGGCATCGACTTTGCTTGAGCCGCAGTTTTTAATATTTTCATTGATTGATTAACCCATGCCGAAACTATCGGATTTTCAACTAATGTGTCCGTAGTCATCACATAAACTTTTTTATGACGCTGTTCTATCGATAAACCTTCGATCGCTGTCCAAATTAGTTGTAATATTGTTGATGAATCTTTTCCCCAAGAGATTCCTACAATCCACGGAATACTATCACTAAGGTATAGAGTCTGAATTTCTTGAGTGAGTTCTTGAATGTGTTCTACTAATTGTTCTAAGCTTCGAGCAGAAGATAATGATATTTGCAAATCATTCATGGCAATTATATTATTTTAATTAACTAGGGTTTAAATTTATTTTCTCGATGCCACTTTAATGATTCTAGTCTTGGGAAATATCGCTCATTACTTGGTAAAGCAATTGACTCGCGATCGAAATCTTTCATCGCTCTTGTATAAGGTGAATCATCGTTTAGATCCTGAGCAATGAGTATTCGATAGTTGTCATCGATACTAAACCAGCCTAGGTCGAATGCCCAGTGGTGATTTTTGCATAGTGATAAACCGTTGTCGATTTTACTATCAAAGAATTCAGAAAATGGTTTAATATGGGCACCATCAACAATATTTTGATTCGGATCTCTAATAATTCTCAATTTGCAAAATGCACATCGATAGTCATATTCTTGAACTACCAACTTTCTAAAGAAGGAATTTCTAATTATAGATTTTCGCAATGTGATTTTAACTTTAGAGTCGAAATTTTGGAATCCCAACCGATCTACTCGATCAAAATCTAGATCGATGTCTAATATACCACCTATATTTAATTTGCTGTGCCCGAACCAAGTTGAGACTAAACTATCTATTAAAATTTGTCTAGTCGAAGAATCTTGAAGTAGAGTAAATAACTCATTATCTAAATACGCATACTCTACGTTCTCTTTTAACTTATTAGTAGTTTTAATTCGCTCTCCTGTATAACCATCTGTGAATTTTAAGTTCCAAAACCCATCACGTCTCAAATGAACAAATGGATAATGCAACGCATCTGTATAGATAGAATCAGCAGCTAAAATACTCCAATATTTTTTAAATGTCTCAATTAGTTCATCCGATACTAAAATTTGATTCGTTACAATTGACTTTTGACTAATTAGTTCTAGTACTGACAAAATCAAAATTGGCTTATGATTAGCTATCCCACGTTCTTTGGTCTTACTGACGTTGAGATTCGTAAAGCATTTACAATAATAGGCTAGATCTCGCTGAAAATGTGCCTCTGTTGTTTGACTCATACTAATCTCAACGGAAAAATGCTATATGTCTATGGCTCAATTGAGTTAATCCATGCTTTAGTATACAAGTAAAATATCCAAGTGTTAAGTTTTTAAAAACTATAATTAAATGCTAACGCACTAATTGATAATGTAGCATAAGAGAATTCAAGCAACACCGTTGATCTCCTGTACATATACAGTGTATTGTCACCTTTATTCATGCTCAAGAGCCTGGTGTAAGACGATTTGAAAAGTGTAATTTAGAACAAATAAACTATTTTGTGCAGCCTGTCCCGAAATTGTGTCCACAGTATAAATACAATGGAACTAGTCTCACTACTGCATCATCATGCCGCGCGGCAAAACCCACGCAGTAGGTCGATCGAGTAAAATATAGATAATCTAACAGCTAAGAAATGTCTGTGTAGAGTGGGAGGACAAGAATGACACAAAGCAACGATGGAAATTACCGCGATTTAATTACCCGCATCGCGCAACTAGAATATAGAGTAACCAGAGTCGAAAATAATCAGGAACAGCTAGAAAATACGATGACTCCCGGTGGATATATTACCGAGGTGTTCGATCAAGTGCATCGAGAAATCGACCAACTCAAGGGCGAAATCCAGGACATGAGGGCGGAAATGAATGGCAAAATTGATATTATTCTACGACATATTACCGGACAGGGGAATTCATAATTCGCCATAAGCATCTGTTAAGTTTTTAAAAACCCCTGAAAGCAGTGACGAGAAAGCTGGTAGTCTAGTGGCGGTAACTTTATGTATCCGTTGACAATGCCAGCCAGCAACATTCCTAGCATTTCGCCCGATCGAATCCTCGTTCAACGTACCAATATGGGCGGAAGTGAGGCTTATCTGGGGGCAGTTACGCTTCAATGGTTGGCAGATAGAGTAAAATATGCCTCGGAGATGAGTTTATTAGTCGATCGATATAACTCGACGGAAAAAAATATTACGATCGATAGTGAGACGATCGAAGTTATTCAACAACGTCCCCTGAATTGGAGTAGGCAAGCAGCTTTAGTTCAATATTTAGCAGCACGAACTACCCATAAATTCCCGCCAGTATTAGTGACAATCGATCGTGATTGGGTCGATAATATTCACGCACCAGAATGGGGTCGAGGGGGGAGAGCAAACGAATCGGCGGCTGTATTTATACCAATGGATGGTAATGAACAGGTGGGTTTATTAGATGTTGGTAAATCGGTACGAATTTATGCTCTCGATGGACAACATCGCTTGATGGGGGTACAAGGATTGATCGAGTTATTACGAGTGGGTGAATTGCCAAGATATAATAAAGATCGTCATCCGGTTGGCAATAAAATTACCCTCGCAGAGTTAGGGACATCTGAAGATTATTTACACCGTTTACCCCAAGAAACAATCGGGATTGAATTTATTTCAGCGGTGGTCAAAGGAGAAACACAATTAGAGGCGCGGCGGCGAATTCGATCGGTTTTTGTCCATGTTAATCTCATGGCGATCGCTTTAAGTAAAGGACAATTAGCTCAATTAGATGAAAATGATGGGTTTGCGATCGTTGCCCGCAATATTGCGGTCAATCATCCCTTATTAAAAGATATTCCCGGACGTAAACCCCGTGTGAATTGGGATAGTGCAACAGTTGCAACCAAAACCACGGTGCTAACTACTTTGCAAGCCTTGCAAGATATGGCCGCCAAATATCTCCAATATCAATTCCCCAACTGGAAACCGAAAGCGCAAAAAGGGTTAGTCCCCCTCCGTCCCCCTACTGCGGAATTAGAGCAGGGCATCGCCGCTTTTAGTCAACTATTCGACAGATTAGCCCAATTCACTAGTTACGGACGTTTACAGGCAGAAGATACCCCTCAATTACGTCGGTTTAGCTTTGAACCTGGCGGTGGGGAAGGGCATATATTATTCCGTCCAGTGGGGCAAGTTGCCTTCGCCCAAGGGGTGGGTCTCGCGGTTTTTAAAAAACAAATGGCTGAAACCGAGGTTTTTGGTAAACTCGATCGCTATGATGCCGATGGTGGATTTAGTCAGATCGATCTCCCCCAGTCCCTTTGGTATGGCATCTTATATGATCCCAACAAGAAACGCATCCTTGTCTCTGGCAGAGATTTAGCCGCTAAGTTGATTGTCTATCTCTTGGGTGGTGTGGATAATGATTTCGATCGCGCCGAACTTCGCCGTCAGGTAGCCGAAGCGAGAACAGTCGGTGATTACGCCATCAATTTTGAGGGGAAACTGGTGACACAGCAAGAAGTCGGATTACCACCAGTATTAAAGTAGCGAAGTTAATGCCAAAATCACCAGACTCCAGTATCAGTTTTCCTCACAACATCCTCATCTCGATCGATTAGTGTGGGGGCAATACTTCTCGATTAAGTGAAGAACTAGAGTGAATTTAGGATTTGTTAGATCTTAGCTGACGGAAGCATTACCAATCATTACTGGTGCGATCGAGCTTAATTTTAAACTTGGATGATCTTGCAATAATTGATTCACATTCCATTCATTCTTAAATAACAAAACAGGTCGATTCCAGTTATCTTTAATTGTTAAAGTATTAAATAACCGTCCGACTTTCTCTAAAGCATCCCAACCATCAACCACCCATCGAGCCACTGAATAACCCAATGGTTCAAGGGTTGTTTCGACACCATACTCATTTTTCATCCGAAACATCACGACCTCGAATTGAAGTTGACCGACTGCGGCTAAAATTGGGTCGCGCTTGGCTTCATCTGCCGAGTACATAATCTGCACGGCACCTTCTTCTTGGAGTTCTTTTACTCCTTTTTGAAACTGTTTAAATTTGGAGGGATTAGGATTGCGGAGGAAAGCGAAAAGTTCAGGCGAAAAACAGGGAATTCCTTCATATTCTAGTTTTTGACCACCAGTGTAGATGGTATCACCGATCGCAAATACGCCGGGATTATTTAGCCCAATTACATCACCAGGATAGGCTTCTTCGATCGATTCCCGATCTTGAGCGAATAACTTTTGTGGACGAGATAATCTGACAGTTTTACCAGTGCGCGCATGACTGACAGTCATATCTTTTTCAAATTTACCAGTACAGACACGAATAAACGCCACGCGATCGCGATGTTTTGGGTCCATATTTGCCTGTAATTTAAATACAAAACCAGAGAATTCTGGATAACTCGGATCGATCGATCCGACATTGGAATTGCGATTTCCAGGTTTGAGCGCGTATTCCAGAAAATAGTGTAAAAACAACTCAACCCCAAAATTGGTCATTGCACTCCCAAAGAATACCGGAGTCATATAACCCGCATGAATTGCTTCTAAATCTAATTCCGAACCTACCCCATCGAGTAATTCTAAATCATCCTGAAGTTGCTGATATAATTCGCGATCCAATAACTGCTCCAATCGAGGATCGTTAATATCGATAACTATATCCGTCGCTTCCCGACTTCCATGCGCCGTCCGTTCAAATAAATGAACTTTCTGCTGATGACGATCGAATACCCCTTTAAACCTGTCTCCAGTACCGATTGGCCAATTGACTGCATAAGTCTGTAAGCCTAACTCCTGCTCGATCTCATCTAATAATTCTAATGGTTCGCGGCCAGGTCGATCGAGTTTATTCACAAATGTGAAAATCGGTAACTCGCGCAGTTTACATACCTCAAATAATTTGCGCGTCTGCGGTTCCAAACCTTTCGCCGCATCAATCAACATCACGGCATTATCCGCTGCCGCCAAAGTTCGATAGGTATCCTCACTGAAATCTTGGTGTCCAGGAGTATCCAAGAGATTTACCTGAAAACCCTGATATCCAAACTGCAACACCGTCGAAGTGATCGAAATCCCCCGTTGTTTCTCCATCTCCATCCAGTCAGAAGTGGCTTTGCGCTGATCCCGTCTGGCTTTTACGGCACCCGCTTCGTGAATTGCTCCTCCGTACAGTAAGAGTTTTTCTGTCAGGGTAGTTTTCCCCGCATCAGGGTGAGAGATAATCGCGAAGTTGCGCCGATGTTCGACGGCAATTTCGAGTTCGGTTTGAATTTCAGTGGACATGAGGCGAGATTACTTTAGCTGACCGATCTTGATTATATACTCTGCATGGGTGTAACTGGGGTTGGGGAATTAGTGGCTAGCGATCGGTGATTGGATAAACACTTAATGATTATTCCCCATTGGCAAATCGCCAAATAATAATGACAACACTAAATCAGCCGCAAAAATTGCGACTCCAGAGATCACCACTGCGGCGGTAGCTGACTCACCCACCTGCTTTACTCCACCATAAGTAGTCAATCCCCAGCCACAACCGATCGAACTAATTGCCCCACCGAATATAAAACCTTTCAACCATAGACCGATCAAATCAGCAGGCTCTAAAAACGTCCGAACTGATTCTAAAAACACAACAGGTGGTAATTTATAAAAATAAAATGCCACAAATGTTCCACCAAGAATTCCACATACTAACCCCAAAATAATTAAAATTGGCAACATCGAACAGCAGGCGATCGTGCGCGGTAAAATTAGATAATCGATCGGGTCAGTTCTGAGGGTATAAAGCGCATCAATTTGCTCGGTAACTTTCATCGCTCCAATTTCTGCGGCAAATGCCGAACCAACTTGTCCCGCCACCACACTAGCTGTCAGAATTGGTGCTAGTTCACGACAAAATGCGATCGCAAAGGCTCCCCCGACAGAATTAATCGCTCCTAATTTTTCCAACTGTCTAGCTGTTTGAATTGTGAAAATCATCCCTGCCAAAATATTCACTAATAACACTGGAATCACTGAAGCCGGACCAGTTTTAAACAAATGTTCAGAGATTTTATGCCAGTAAGTTTTGCCTTGAATCAAATGCAACCAAACCTGACCGATCAGTAGAAATGTAAAGATAAACCGTCGATAACTGTAAGGTTGGGAGTTGCCACCAGATTTGGGTGAAGCCATGTCAATATGGGGCTGGGGGATGGGGAGACAGGGAGACGTGGGGGTGCTGAATTTTAATTGTAGAGACGATTCTCACGTTTGAGGCGTTCCACAGTCTGGTGGATCGAGATAATGTTCAGCAGTTGGATTGCGGTTTTCCACCCAGGAAAAGCACACTATCTTCGTCCGCAGAACCTATGCTAGAGTCAATATAAACAGATTTAAGTCTAGATTAATAGTAAGAGGATTTAGAATGGTTGACACTGGCGATCGCAGTAATAGCGGCAAACGGAAACTATTTTCCCTGTTGTGCCACAGCTCGATTTTTTTAGGTTCCCTGGTCTTTCCGTCCGCAATTCCATTTATTATCCTACTGCTCTTTGATGACCCAATCATCAAAGCAACTGCCAAGGAAACACTCAATTATCACTTTAATATCTGGTTGTATGGAGCGATTTCGGCTGGACTAGGTGTTTTCTTTACCGCATTAATTATCACAATTCCCTTGGCATGGGCAATTGGCGGACTATTTTTCCTCTTTCACCTAATTCCACCAATTTTCGGGATTTTAGCAACCTTAAACAATCCTAATGAAACCTACCGCTATCCGTTCATCTGGAGACTGCTCTAGTTTCGAGTTACTCGGTGGGAAAGTGTGCTAAAAGAAGAATCAGGGCAGAGGTAATCGATCGATTGCCCCTACCCTGATTTGGTAATAATGTAGACCTAGTTAGACTCTACGCTACCGTCAGAAACTTAGCCGCAGCAGCTTTGAGCGCAGCAGCTTTATCAGTTTGTTCCCAAGGAAGATCGAGATCGGAACGCCCAAAATGACCGTAGGCGGCAACATCTTGATAGAAACGACCATTACGTTCTGCGGGTAAATTCCGCAGGTTGAAGGTAGCGAGAATTCCCTCTGGACGCAATTCAAAGTGTTCTTCGATCAGTTCAAAAATGCGATCGTCAGAGATCTTCCCAGTCCCAAAAGTTTCGACTAAGATACTAACAGGACGAGCAACACCGATCGCATAGCTGAGTTGAACTTCACACTTATCAGCCAAACCAGCCGCAACGACATTTTTCGCTACATAACGACAAGCATAAGCCGCAGATCGATCGACTTTGGTGGGATCTTTACCGGAGAAAGCACCACCACCGTGACGAGAATAACCGCCGTATGTATCGACGATGATTTTCCGTCCAGTCAAACCAGCATCCCCTTGGGGACCGCCGATCACAAATTTACCAGTTGGATTAACCAGGAATTTGGTATTCTCATCTGGCTTAATCTCTAAGTCAGCGAACACAGGCAGCACTACCGATGTCCATAGGTCGGCTTTGATTTTGGCTTGAACACCAGCATCATCAGTAATATCGCCGATGGTGGCATCATGTTGAGTCGAGACCAAAATGGTATCGATACCAACTGGCTTACCATCTTCATACGCAACGGTGACTTGAGTTTTGCCATCGGGACGGAGATAGGGCAAATCACCAATTTTCCGCACAGCCGCTAATCGCAAAGCTACCCGATGTGCCAAACTGATTGGCAATGGCATTAATTCGGGTGTTTCGTTACAAGCATACCCGAACATAATTCCCTGATCTCCAGCACCAGTCTGGTCGAAGGAATCGGTACTATCATCGCGGTTTTCTTTGGCAGCATTGACACCTTGAGCGATGTCAGGGGATTGTTGATCGAGCGCAATCAATACTGAAGCACTATTAGCAGAGAAACCGTTATCAGCATCGGTATAGCCAATCTCAGCGATTTTTTTGCGAGCTAGATCGATATAGTTGACGGTAGCTTTCGTGGTAATCTCACCCGTAATGAGAACCAATCCAGTATTCACGACAACTTCTGCGGCGACCCGACTGTAGGGGTCTTGGGCAAGTAGTGCATCCAAAATCGTATCAGAGATCTGATCGCAGATTTTGTCAGGGTGACCTTCAGTCACAGATTCGGAGGTAAAAAGATATCTTCGAGACAAGGAAAATTCCTCCTGATGGGGTTAGCTTAAATTTTTAGCTTGCTTGTAGACACAATGTCTACATAATGTCTACAACTTAACTCAGCATCTTAGCACTTTTTGATTTGCTATGCTAGTGGATGGACTATTCGGCTCGATCGAAAGATGTCTTGAAGATCAAACTAGGAGAAGCAAAAATTGTTGACGCTTGGGGTAAATATCGATCATGTTGCGACCATTCGCCAAGCTCGGCGGAGTGTAGAACCAGATCCCGTAGCGGCGGCGGTATTAGCTGAGTTAGCTGGTGCGGATGGGATTACGGCTCATCTGCGGGAAGATCGGCGGCATATGCAGGATCGCGACATCCGACTATTACGCGAAACTGTCCGCACTCGCTTGAATCTAGAAATGGCGGCGACGGCAGAAATGGTCAAAATCGCCCTAGAGGTTCAGCCGGATTATGTCACGCTTGTGCCAGAACGGCGGGAGGAAGTGACGACAGAAGGCGGGTTAGATGTGGCCGGTCAACTCGATCGACTGAAATCGGTGGTAGACCAGTTACAATCAACGGGGATACCTGTCAGCCTATTTATCGACCCAGAACCCGCCCAAATTGACGCAGCAGCCCTGACAAAAGCTCAATTCATCGAATTGCATACGGGACGGTATGCCGAGGCGCGAGAGGCAATTAAGAGCCAACAGGAACTCGCTATTTTAGCTCAGGGGTGCGAACAGGCGATCGCGACTGGTTTGCGGGTGAATGCGGGACATGGGTTAACCTATTGGAATGTCTACCCGATCGCCTGTCTACCTGGGATGGAAGAATTAAATATCGGACATACTATTATCAGTCGCGCTGTCCTTGTCGGTATCGATCGAGCCATCCGTGAGATGAAAGCTGCCATGAGAGGGCAATAAATTAATTAATAATGAGTAATTGATAATTGATAACTATTGAGTTGTTAAGATGGAGATGTGAAATTTTAAGCTATCATTCCTATTTCTTGGTAATCCCTTTGACAACTTTGCACCAATGATGAAAACTTACTACTATTTAGTCGCCAGTCACAAATTTCTGCGAGAAGAAGAAGCCCTCGACGAAGTATTCTCAGAGCGGACACGCAACTATCACGAACAAGAAAAAGAGATTGACTTTTGGATGATCGATCGACCGGCATTTCTCGACGCACCAGAATTGGCACAAATCAAAGCTAAATGCCCCCAGCCGGCAACGGCGATCGTCTCTACCAATCAGCAGTTTATCACTTGGTTGAAGCTCCGATTGGAGTTCGTCCTCGTTGGCGAGTTTCCAGCACCGTCCGCGAGTATTCCCGATCCATTAGCATCACTCATTCTGGCGTAATCATCAGCCTAGGATTTGAATTCTCGCTCATGAGAGTTGCGCGCTAGAGCAAAGCTCTAGCGCGCAGACTAATGTTGCACTCTAATCAACTACCAGCCAAGGGATCTGCGGAAATTGTCGATCGTTCGATTGGTATCATTAACAGTATCCGTCACACTATTGACAGTATCCGTCACCCGTTTAACCGAACCGAGAGTCGCTCGGATATCGTCAATTACATCACGCGGATCTGGTTCTTTACTGGCAACATAGGGGGCATCGGTTTCTGGCGCAGGAGTTTTTTCTGACTCCAGAACATCAGCATCAATGCCAACAACATCTGCTTTTTGAAGGAAGACCTTGATCGGTACAGCATAATTAAACCCTGGTTTAATTTTAGCCGCCAAACCGACCGCTGCTTCCTGACTCAATCCGGATTCCATCAGTTGACGGGCATCCTCCTTGTCGCCCATCCCATGAATGCCGATCAATCTGCCCGCAGTATCCAAAACTGGACAACCGCTCATCCCAGCACGAGTAACGTTGGTATAAATCATACTATAGCCACTGAGTGGAGTCGGCAGAAAACCGGAAATACTCCCACTGGTAAATTGGCGGACTAATGCACCCCCAGCCGCATTGCCGACAGCCCCATTAGATGGCCAACCGGAGACGAATACATCTTGACCCTCACTCGTCTTTGCGTTGCTAATTTTGGCGACGGGATAGCTTTTCTCACTAGTAAATTTAACAATTGCTAGGTCGGCTCCTGGCACCCGCTTGATTTTGCTATAGTCTATGGCGTAGGCTTGTTTATCGGCCGTGACCAGTTTAAAGTCATCTTTTTGTCTAACTACATGTTCGGCTGTGAGTACATAGTAAGTACTTCCAGTTTTGTGGATAATGACTCCAGAACCATGTCCCCGATCGCCTCTAATCAGTACAGTTATTTCGCGAGCAATGTCATTAACTTGAGTCCCAGATAGGGCATGAGCCACATTCGGCATAACTATGGCGGCACTCACCACTGCTGTTCCTGCCAACATTGCCGTTAACTGATAATAAGTACGCATATCTTGATTCAGTGGATTGATATATCTATTCCTATATCTACAACATGTATAGCCTATTTACCGGAAAATTTTGAAAATTGCATCAAAATCTTAAGTTTAATAACAATTACTTCACTATGGGCACATGACTTGGTGTTAACTCTGAGGATGATGGTGACGACTCTACTTCCCACCGACTGAGGAGAATCGCATTACAACTATTCCCAACCACATTTAGTACGGTTTTAAAGCCATCTGTCAATCGATCGATCCCCGCGACAATCGCAATTCCTTCTAATGGCAATCCCGCAGCCGATAGCACTGTTGCCATTGTGATTAAGGCCGAACCTGGTACACCGGGAGTACTAAAAGAAACTAAAAAACTACTCAGAGCAATAGTAAATAATAAAGATGGGGTCAAGGGAATGTGATACATCTGGGCGATAAAAATCGCATTAAATCCTTGAAGAATTGTCGCGCCATCCCGTTTTAATGCTGTACCTAATGGCAAGGCAAAACTGGCAATTTCCGATCGCAAGCCATAACCCTCCTGCATATTTTGTAATACGAGTGGCAGAACGGCATTAGAACTAGCTGTCCCAAATCCCAGGAAGAAAGATGGGGTTAAACTCCGAAAAAATTTACTGGGTTCTGCTTTCAGTACAATCAACAAGACCAGATAAAAACCAATCATAATTGCCGTAGCAATCCAGAGTCCTAGTACATACCAAATTAATCGCATCACTAGCCCCAAGCCTTGAGTCGCGATCGTCGAGCTAATCAGCGCGAATACGCCAATTGGGGCAGCATACAAAATCACTGATAGCACTTTTTCACTAATAATATAAATGCTCTCCATCAGATCGACAAATGGTTTAGCTTTGTCTTGCGCCATCTGAATTCCCGCGCTAAATAACCCCGCTGAAACGATTACCTGGAGTAAATTACCACTAATTAAAGCGGCTAATGGATTGACTGGCAGTAACCCAATTAACCACTCGATCGAATCAGGTGTGGCTACATTACTAGTTACGTCTGGCGCACTCAATCCTGTCATACCCAAACCTGGCTGTAATGTCAACGCTACAGCCATGCCGATACAGAGTGAGATCGAACTCGTCACTACATAACAAGTCATCAGTTTCAGCACATATCTACCGACTTGACTGGCATCTTTAATCCTTGTTAATCCCAAAATCAGCGATGAAAAGATTAAAGGCACAACCACGAATTGAATAATCCGTAAAAATGCCGCACCAACTGGCGCGAGCAAATATCGATCTAATGGTTCGATTGCCTCAGGAAAACTAGTATTCAAACCAGTCCCAAACAGGATGCCAAGGGCAAGGGCACTGAGGATTAGCGTAGACAGACTCATTGTGTAAGAAAAGTTGATGGGTTAGGGCTTGAGCAGTAAGTCGAAATTAGGAGTGGATGGATACTCGGACAATACGTTAGATCGGGTCAGTAGAAATTTTTACTCTAATTTTACCAAAGCATTAGAAGTCTCGCGGACAGCTTGATAGTCACTGAATTCAACAATACTGTCCAGTAAAGGTAATTATTGTTGCACCGAGGGCACTATAAAACAAGATAGTTTACATCCATCAAGATTGCATGAATCACAGACACGATCGCCGATCTACCTAATCCTAGCTATCTTTGAGTAGTTACTCCAGACCAAAACTGTAATGCACCATTACGCTCTCGAAACTATCTGGAAACCCTACTGTAAAATATCAAAATTATGCCCTCTTTCGCCTAACTCCCTCACCGTCAGACTTCAGATATCCGGTCATGACTCAAAACAAAGAACCCAAAAACCTGCAAATTCGTCAAATTAGCCGGAATAAAATTTATGCAGGGTTAGCGATGGCTGGTGTCCTAGCGATCGTCGTAGCTAACTGCAACAATTCGGAGATATCGGAGGAGGAGGCGAACGAATCGATTAACGCCGTATTCTATCAAACTGCCGCACAGTGCGAAGCTGATATGAACCAGCAGCAAGCTGAATATGCTGGGCTGCTGGAAAAATATCGGAATGGACAGTTAGCGCAGGCACCGACCCCACCACCGATGCAGGCACAAGACTGTGCCCCGCAAATGCTGGCGGCTGAAGCAGAACACAAACAAACTGCACCTGTCTACGCCTCAGTCACAGATTGTCAAGCAGAAGGTGTGCAGTGTGAAGTAATTCCGGCAGGCGAGCCAACTACTGGCTATCGGCCCATTTATGGGGGCACTTATCTCGATCCCTACGATCCCAGCTATACCTATATCAACTATGGCGGGTCTCAGCATCGTGTCTATCAAAGCCGACCCGTCTATCAGAGTATTACGCCAGGTAGAGTAGTTACACCCCACGGTCGGGAGATCTCTCAGTTAACTACTGGTCGAGTGACTGTCCCCCGACACACAACTTTTGTGGCACCGTCTCGACCGACTGGGACATCAGCCAGTGGGACGATTCGCGGGCGAAGTAGTCGCGGATTTGGCTCCTCCTTTAGAAGTACTGGTCGGGGAGGAAAGTAATACCAAATGCAACCGATCAAAATCATTCGTCGTCCCGATTGGCAGCGGCATATTCAAGAAAATGCTTATCAGGCTGATGTTTTAAGCGATGCCCAGCAGAAATACTGGGTGGAGGCACTCCCCCAACCCTTTGCGATCCAATTTGATGCGCGAGAGGAAACAGCCATTGCCGACGCGACAGAAGCTTTGTGGGAAATGTGTGTCCATTTCCTAGACTGGTTTTTTACGGATCTCCAACCAGGTGATACAGATCGACGATTAGCAGCACTCAAAATTAGACCAGAATATTGGCAAGCGATCAAAAATAGCTGGGATCGGACTGAGCCAGTCGAGGATTTATCCCTCGCTGCACGCTTTGATTTGGCTGTCACTACGGACGGGCAGATTAAACTTCTAGAAATCAATGGTGAGACTCCCCTGCTCGGTGCGGAAACAGTCTACCAATGGAATTGGTATGTGGACTACATGCACAATCACCAGCGCAGCAAATTTCCCCTACCCAGTGATGCCAATCAGTTCAATGAATTTTGGGAGCGGATCGCCGGACAATGGCGGCGAATTGTCGCTGACTACGATCTGAAGCAACGGGGAATCTCCTTTTTGGTAGATGAAAATCTGGAAGAGGATCAGGAGATGGCGATGCAGTTGATTCAAATTCTAGTAGATGAGGTCGATCCGAGTATCTACACCCAAATTGTTTATCTTCGCGGCTTAAAAGACGATCGAGGTCGCGAGATCCAGCGGGGATTGGGGTTAGATGAACACGGCTATTTTGTAGATCATGCAAACGATCAGATTCCCGTCCTCTGGAAAATGTATGACTGGTCGGATCTCCAAAATGATCTGGCAAATGATGGGGGGACAAGTGCGCTAGCTAGTCGATTGGAGACTGGGGATGTGAAGATCCTCGAACCCCTGTGGAAACAAGTCCTCTCCAATAAGGGTGCGATGTCCATGATGTGGGAGCAGTTTGGGAACACAGAGTATGGTAAATATCTATTGGCTACTTATTTAGATACCGACAACTCTCCCGCATCCACAAAATTGCTAGTGGGAATGCACGTCAAAAAGCCGATGCTTGGGCAAGAAGGTGTTGCCACCTCGATCGAAACGGGATTTGGCCCCGTGGAGCAAAGGGAGTCTTTTGGTTACGGATCTGAGGGTTTTATCATTCAAGAGTATATCGAATTACCCGCAGCCTTTGGCTATTATTATACGATCGGCAGTTGGGCGATCGATGGTGTCGCCGCTGGCATCATTATTCGAGGTGATACATCCAAAATTACTGGACGACACTGTTTGATTATTCCCCATATCGTCTCTGATAGTGGTTTATATATATCAGATTGATCGGATCGTCCCGAACCACTAGGAAATCTATGCTGACATCTAATCATTCAGATCGATCGCCGAGCATCTCTGTCAGTAAATCAAAAATCAAGCAAAACAATTGGGATCTGGATGCAGTGCTACCCAGCGACCATCATATTTTACCGGCAGATCTCCAACGATTACCCACTGAAATTCACACCAATTTTTGCCAGCTACTCAGCCGCGATGTTTACTCAGAAGGGGATGCTCAGTCGCTCTACCAGCACATCATGGCACGACGGGAGCAGATGTCACCAGAGTTTTTATCCATGCTGGATCTATGGTTAGCAGATGAACTCAAACACTATGATGCGTTGCGTCGGACTTATCATTGTATTGCTGGCGTGAGCTTTGCAGAAATGAATCGGCACTTCTCGGAGCGAGTTCATGAAATTGAACCGATTGAGATGCTATTAGCAGATGAGTTTACCATTCTGGTGAGTATGATGTTCGATGAGATCGGCTCTGTCTATTCCTATCGCCGCGATCTCCAGGAATACTACCGTCACTTTGGTAAGGAAATCCAGCAGATTGGGCACCATTTGGTTAGGGATGAGGGAATGCACTTTAATAATGCCGCTCAGTTGCTGTTGTCTAACCACACTCACCGATTAGGTGAGGTACAAGGACTACTAGAGCAAATATCTGTCTTGGAGCAGAGTTTAGATCGTTACTATCACACCTTTTTTTTGGATCATGCTCAGGAACACTATCGATTTCCCACCCATTTTAATTCAGTATTGATCCGATTGATTTTGGCGCGATTGCAACTGGGAGCACAACCCCATCGACTAGAGTTGCAAGAACTATGGCAATGGGTACCTAGCGGATATCGGTTAGTCCCAATCTTTACGCCTTGCGGCTAATTATTTTGGACCCCCAAACCATTCTGTCCGGCAGCATTCAGCCAGATCTGACAATTTGCTTGATCTTTGCCATTGATGAGTGGATCGCAACTGTAGCGAGCAAGAACAATTTTTTGGGAACTACACACGTTCAGATTATAACCGTAGCCTTGAGCATCTCGACCAAATTGATCGATCGTCCGATAGCGATCGATATAATCCAATAGATTCCAATATTGATCATTCACTAGTAAATAAACTTGTTTTTCTTGGCGGTTAGCAATCCAATTTGTCACCAGTTTTGCCGGAAACTGTTCGCTTGTCCACCATAAACTCGGCAGTGTCATACCCCGTGCCGAAACTGTGTCTGCTGTAGTAATATTCTCTCGATCGATCGGCGCATCGGATTTTAACAAATTGAAATTGACTTCACAGATATCCGGCGTAGTTGAGCCGATCGATTGTGCTAAGATCGCTGGCATCCAGCCGATCGAGATCGCTACACAAGTGCCTAATTGAGCTAGCCAGCTAATCTGATCAAGGTGTTGCAATTTTAAGTGTGACACAAGTACTTGGATCATAGTGAGATGCCTGTAGAAACATTTATCTGTAAAATTTGCCGATTAACTCATGCTAAGTCAAATTTTCGATGGTGCGAACCTGTTTGTTCTACCCTTTTGGACACTGATGATTTTCTTACCAAACTGGGAAATCACCCGTAAGGTAATTAGCTCACCACTGCCATTTATTGTCCTAGCCGGATTATATCTCTATCTTCTGATTGGCTCGATTACGCCAGAATCTGCCCAAGCTCTAGCCAATCCTAAACTAGCAGATATCGCTCGTTTTTTCGCCGATGAGGGTGCTGCCGCCGTTGGCTGGGTACACTTCTTGGTGATGGATTTATTTGTCGGTCGCTGGATCTACCAGGAAGGTCAGCGGACTGGGGTAATTACCGTTCACTCAATTGTACTCTGTCTATTTGCTGGACCGATCGGATTACTATCTCATCTAGTGACAAATGCGATCTCCACACAAATTAGTAAATCTCGTTCCACCATACCAGCAGCATAGTCTGCGCCTACTCCCTTCTTGCTCTAAGACTATTAGATTTTTCTAGCAGGAAGGGAGTAAATCCTAATCAAACACCACTGTCTTATTTCCATACACCAGCACCCGATTTTGGAGATGATGGCGCACAGCACGCGCCAGGACAATTCGTTCGAGATCCTTACCTTTGCGAATCAAATCGTCCACATCATCGCGGTGAGTGACACGAACGACATCTTGTTCGATAATCGGGCCAGCATCCAGTTCTGATGTCACGTAATGACCTGTAGCACCAATGATTTTTACGCCGCGATCGTAGGCTTTATGGTAAGGATTGGCACCGACAAAAGCTGGTAAAAAGGAATGGTGAATATTAATAATCTTCTGACTGGCAAACCTATCGATAAACTCTGGACTGATAATTTGCATATACTTAGCCAAAATCACTAAATCGATCTTGTACTCCTGAAGTAATTCCAATTGCCGCTCCTGCTGCTCCTGCTTATTATCTTTAGTAATTGGTAGATAATAGTAATCAATGCCAAACTGATTGGCGATCGATTCGAGGTCCGGATGGTTACTGATAATCACAGGAATTTCGGCAGAAAATTCACCGGATTGTTGTCGCCAAATCAAATCTAATAAACAGTGATTTTGCCGACTGACCCAAATTGCCATCCTTGGGACAGTATCCGAGAAGTGAATTTCATAAGTCGCACCTAGTGGTTGAGCAATTGCCTCAAAGGCTGGAGCGATTAATTCACGGGGTAAATTAAACCCTTCAATCTGCCATTCAATCCGGCTTAGAAATAAACCAGCATTAAAATCTGTATGATGATCGGCATGGACAATGTTTCCACCATTGGAGTAGATAAAATTAGCAACTTTTGCCACTAAACCGCGTCGATCTGGACAAGAAAATAATAGTGTGGCTGTTGGCTGCATAGGTATGATTAGTTGGTAACAAAATGACTAGATCGAAAATCATTGACTATATTTAGTTTTAGAAGAATAACTGTTCAGTTAATTCGATCGAGCTAGATGTAAATGCAGATGAATAGCGATATCGCTCTTCCTTTCGCTGATTTGATAAATTCTATCGATAGGGGTGGAAATTCCTAATGGTCATGTTCGGATCAGCAAATTAAATTAGTTCATTAGCACTATTTTAATTTTAAGAATAGTTAAATAGATATTGACCATGCTAAGATGTCCCTATTGGTTTCAACTAAACTAATTAAAAATTATAGATTAGTTAGTTATGGCTAATATGAGTGTAACTTTTATTACTCAAGTAGATTCTGAAATAGTTAACTACTGATGTCCTGTCGTCAGGCGAACAGTTTACTGAGTAAGTGTGAAAATATCGAATCTCCCGAACAAAATCCCAGTTTTGGAGTCAAATCCCTCGTCGAGTGTCTAAACCTACCGAATTAAATATTTGTGTTGCAGATAATTTAATTGCGATTGTTGTTGTCAATGAGCCAGTTTTCACCAGAATCAATTACTAATCTAGTCGATGACTATGGTTTAAACACGGAAGGCGTTAAAACCGATCTAATTGTGGCGGCTTGGTTGGAGCAATATGAAGCGGCTTGGATTATCAAAGCAATTGTCGAAGCTGTATTTAGAGGTCGCTATCAGCTTAAATCTGTCGATGGTATCCTCAAGCAATGGCAGCGACTGGGCAAACCCAGGTGTAGTTTCAAGCCTGATTTTGAGCGGGAAAGGTTAAAAAAGATTGCCACCCCTGAATCATCGGAGCCGCCAACCGATCGCAACTCTACTTTATCAAAGCAGTTAAAGCCCAAATCATCTGTCACACGATCGTCACCAACCCTAGATTATCGTACCCTCAATCCAGAAGAATTAGAACCCTTTCATCACCATCATCGATGTGGGGAAACAGTTCAGCCAGTTTGTCAGCAGCATGTTTCAGTGTCAAATTCGATCGGTCTGTCAAGAACCGATCTCCAAGCTGCTCAACCCGCCGAGACAAATCAGGATCACCCAAAATCAACAGTTAGACACACATCTCCACCCAGATGGTGGTTATTGGATCGGCTCAAAATAGCAATTGGTGGTAAAGAACAGAATTGGACAACAACGAATCTGACCAAAGTTGAAGCCGATCGAGCGCAAAACCCGATAGATCTAAATCTAGTTGGCAGACAGCCAGAGCCAGAAGAACAACCAAAAATCCCGAGTACCTTTCGCCAATCATAGCGACATGCGCCCCAAACAACCTCTAAAATACAAGCATCTTCAACAGTAATAACCACCGGAATTTTGATGAGCTATCTCGACACAACTGCTAACTTTTATACCGAAGTCGCCCAAACCCCTCAAGTTGGTTTGTGTTGCGTTCAAAGTAGCCCGCTGCAATTACCTGGACTAACAATTCCGCTGCCAATGCAGGAGATGAATTATGGTTGTGGGACTACCGTTCATCCAACTGAACTAGCCAACGACCCAACTGTTCTCTATGTGGGTGTCGGTGGCGGCTTAGAAGCACTGCAATTTGCCTATTTTTCCCGTCGTCAGGGTGCAGTGATTACTGTCGATCCGGTGGCAACAATGCGCTCCGCAGCCACCCGAAATCTTGAATTAGCTGCCGAGGTAAATCCTTGGTTTGAGCCGAATTTTGTCGAAATTCGCGATGGTGATGCTTTTGCTTTACCCGTTCCCGATGGATCAGTCGATGTTGTTGCCCAGAACTGTCTATTTAATATTTTTACCCCGGCAGACTTACATTTAGCTCTCACGGAAGCTTGGCGAGTACTCAAGCCAAATGGACGCTTACTGATGAGCGATCCGATTTCTACTCGACCTATTCCCGTCCACTTGCAGCAAGATGAACGACTGCGGGCAATGTGTCTGTCGGGTGCGATGACTTACGACGAGTATATCGAACAATTAGTCAATGCTGGCTTTGGGCAGGTGGAAATTCGGGCACGTCGTCCTTACCGAATGCTAGATCGCCAAACTTATGGTTTATCCGAACATTTACTGCTCGAAAGTCTAGATTCCGTCGCTTTTAAAGTGCCAATTCCCGCAGATGGAGCGTGCATTTTCACTGGCAAAACAGGTATCTATACTGGATCGACATCATTTTTTGACGATCGAGCAGGACATATTCTTCAACAGGGTGTACCGACTGCTATCTGTGATAAAACTGCGGCTAATCTAGCTAAATTGCATCCACAAGACATCCTAATCACCGATTCAACTTGGCATTATCACGGTGGTGGTTGTTGTTAGTGGTAATTGCTAACTTAGTGATTGATAACTCAAGTCAGACATACCCCCTTGAATTCCTATCTTAAATTATTACTAGTTTGTTGTCTGGGCGGAATCGCTATTGCTGCCGCCAAATATTTACATCTCCAAGAACTGTTGCAAACTTCTTTAGTGTGGGTCAACAGTCTTGGTTCTTTCAAACCGATCGCCTTTATCTCGATTTACAATATTGCTACGATACTGTTTGTTCCTGGCATCATCCTGACAATGAGTGGTGGTGTATTGTTTGGTGCAGTCTGGGGTTCGATCTATGTGGCGATCGCCGCTACATTGGGCGCAATCGGGGCTTTTCTGATCGGACGTTATTTATGTCGAAAAATGTTTGTTCGGATGATTCAGGGTCATCCTAAGTTCATCGCAATCGATCGGGCTGTAGCTGAAGATGGGTTCAAAATAGTCTTGCTCACTCGCCTTTCCCCAATTTTGCCATTCAACTTATTAAATTATACCTTTGGTATCACTCAGGTTTCACTGCGGGATTATAGTTTGGGTTCTATCGGGATCATTCCGGGCACGATAATGTATGTTTACCTCGGCGATTTGATTGGCGACTTGGCGATGTTAAGCCAACCAAATCTGTCAGTTAGCCCAGAAACTGAGATCCTGCAATGGATAATTCGGGGAGTAGGTTTGATCGCGACGGTTGTGATGAGTATTTATTTAGCACGTTTGGCTAAAAAAGCTTTAAGTTCAAATATCTAACCCCGACAGTAATAATCAGCGATCGGCATGGGTATATTAACTGATAATTGGATAAATCATCGCCTGAAATCTACGGCAGTACTAGTCACTTTCGGAACATCAATTGGATATTATGTTATTGGTCAAATCTCAAGACGTTAATTATTGTCAAGTAGTTCGCCGTAATGGAATTGAATCAGAAATAGTTCCGGGTTTACTATATCAAAATAGAATATTTATTCGAGGTAAATCTTACCCAAAAGACCGTCGTGATGAAGCCAATCGATATCTGCGGCTTAACTTTGCCGAGGGAGATAATAAAATTGGTATTTTACTTGAAACCGATCGGGAATTAACAATTTGGTATACTGATAGTCGCGCTGTCTTGGCGATCGATAGTGAAGCAGCTTCGAGTGACCCGATTGAAAATATTAATCTGGAATATGTAATTGCGGCAATGCGGGGCATTGGGGGAGTTAAAATTAAAGACCGTCGCTATCGATTGCGCGTCTATGCTCAATGTTTTATTGGTAGTGAAGCCATAGAATGGATGCGCGATCGGTTTCGGATTTCGCGAGAGGAAGCGGTTAGATTAGGACAAAGATTGATGGATGCTAAACATATTCATCATGTTGTTGATGACCATCAATTCAAAGATGGAGATTTATTCTATCGGTTTTATTGGGATGAAGATAATTAAACTAGCTCGAAAGATTTATATTTCCACAGATTTGCATCGATTGTGCCGATTTAGTTGTCTATTTCTGATCGCATTTTGCATTGGTTTGATATTTGACTCTGAACCAGCCTGGGGACAGTCAGACGCGCTCTCTGCGGTACAATTTAATCCCCAAATTTGGCTAAAAAATGCCTTGGAGTGGATTAATAGCCTTGGTGCTGTGGGTACATTAGCATTTATCTTCCTGTATATTATTGCGGCTGTTGCCTTTTTACCAGGATCGATTCTTACCCTTGGTGCTGGCGTTGTTTTTGGTGTGCTACTAGGCGCGTTGTATGTTTTTATTGGTGCGACTATCGGAGCTAGTGCTGCTTTTTTAGTTGGGCGTTATTTAGCGCGGGGTTGGGTTGCCAAAAAAATCGCAGGTAATCCTAAATTTCAAGCGATCGATCAAGCTGTCGGTCGAGAAGGGTTTAAAATTGTTTTATTAACCAGACTTTCACCGATCTTTCCCTTCAACTTGTTAAACTATGCTTATGGTGTAACTGGCGTTTCCTTTAAAGACTATTTATTGGGATCGATCGGCATGATTCCGGGCACAGTAATGTATGTTTATATTGGTTCCTTAGCTGGTAGTATTGCCACAATTGGCACTAATGCACAACCTGGAAATCCGGTGATTCAGTGGGCAATTCAAATTATTGGTTTTATCGCTACAGTTGCCGTTACTATTTATATCACCAAATTAGCTCGCGAGGCTTTGGAAGCCGAAGTTTTAGAGCAAAAGATTAATCAAGAGTAGCAATTCAATTTTTTATCGGCAACATGGATCAATCATGTTAGTAAATTACTATTAATTAATCATCTTATCACAGAAGGAATCGACCGTGCAAAATTCACCAGTGCCACCAGTTACGCTCCCACCAATGGATGAGTATAATCAAAAATTGATTGCTCATGTTCATCCTCCCGATTGGGTTAATCCTCAACCAGCAGATCTTTATGACTTGGTTGTAATTGGTGCTGGTACAGCTGGATTAGTTGTTGCTGCAGGTGCCGCAGGTTTAGATCTAGGTTTAAAAGTTGCCTTAATTGAAAAACATTTGATGGGTGGAGACTGTTTAAATTTGGGTTGTATTCCTTCTAAATGTTTAATTCGTTCATCTCGTGTTGTTGGTGAAATAAACAGTGGTAAAGCACTGGGAATTAATCCCCCCGAGCGGATAGATGTTGATTTTCCTGCCGTGATGCAGCGAATGCGTAAATTGCGATCGGGTATCAGTAAGCATGATTCTGCCCAGCGTTTTCAAAAACTAGGTGTTGATGTTTTCTTAGGTAGTGGTTATTTTTTAAATGACAGTATGATCGAAGTTGATAATCATCGACTCCGGTTTAAAAAAGCTGTCATTGCCACAGGTGCTAGAGCAGTCCGTCCTACAACGATTTTAGGCTTGGAAGAAACCGGATTTCTGACCAATGAAACTGTTTTTTCCCTGACAGAATTACCCAAAAGTTTAGCTGTGATTGGTGGGGGACCAATCGGCTGTGAATTAGCCCAAGCTTTTCATCGATTAGGCGCGCAAGTTACCTTATTTCATAACAAAAATCATCTTTTAGATAAAGAAGATGCCGAAGCTGCCGAAATAGTTCAAAATACTTTTATTACTGAAGGTATTAACCTAATTTTGCACAGTCAAATTCTGAGTGTTGAAAATACTGCCGAAGGGAAACAAATTAATTTTTTTAGCCAGGGAACTAATGCCTCGATCATTGTCGAGGAAATTTTAGTTGGAGCCGGACGAATACCAAATGTTCAGGGATTGAATTTAGAAGCAGTTGGTGTAGAATACGATCGATATCAGGGGATCAAAGTTAATGATTATCTCCAAACTACCAATTCCAAAATTTATGCGGCTGGAGATGTTTGCACGACATGGACGAATAATAACCCCAAAGGTTATGACGACAAACAGAATATTGGTTTAAAGTGGAAATTCACCCATATAGCCGATGCTGCCGCCCGAATCGTCATTAAAAATACTCTATTTTCTCCGTTTGGGTTAGGTCGATCTAAACTTAGCGATCTGATTGTACCGTGGGTGACATATACCGATCCAGAAATTGCTCATGTAGGCATGTCCGCACAGGATGCCCAAGCTAAAGGGATCGACTTTAATATTATCAAAATAATGTTTAGTAGTGTCGATCGAGCCATCGTTGATGGCGAAGAAGATGGATTTATCAAAGTTCTCCATCAACAAGATAGCGATCAAATTTTAGGCGCAACCATCGTCTCTCGTCATGCAGGTGAAACAATTAGCGAAATCACGACAGCAATCGTCAATAAAATTGGGTTAAATGGTTTAGCTAGTGTGATCCATCCATATCCAACCCAAGCAGAATGTATTAAAAAAGCGGCTGATGCTTACCGTCGTACTCTACTTACGCCTACGTCAAAAAGATTTTTAGGATGGCTAACTAAGTTTTCTTGAAGTTATTTATCCTTGATAACTTTTGAGTTTCTTGTTAGTTTCTTTGCGCAATTCTGCCGCAATTTTAAACATTTCAATCCCGTCATGTAAGAACCGCTCATCATAGTTCATGATGTAAAAATTTAGCTCTTTTAGTCCATCGGCCACTTGATTGATACAATAGTATAAATTAGCCGCTATACCCGCAACTAATGATGGATTAGGCATCGAGTGAAAAATTTTCTCGATTTTTTGTAAATGTCGTTGACATTCATTCACATATGCCTCAAAATTCGCCATTAATTTATCATCAAAGGGATCGGCAGAAAGTTCACGCACCTGTGATTTGAGCGGCTTCAAAATCCAGCCAATCATTCGGTTTATCGGCGTATAAACCTGATTGAGCCACAAGATTAGTTCTTCATCCAATTCTCGCCCAACTGTTTTCGGCCGACGGGGAATATCAGCGGCGGACTGTTGCTGACGCGGAATAGCTACGGCTGGCTGGAGTAGATAATCATATTCTCGCCGCTTATGCTGATCGCTTAAGATCTCATAAGCCGCGTTAATTTTAATAATTCGATCGGAATTAGCTTTACCCCCATTGACATCAGGGTGGAATTTCTTTGCCAATTGCCGATAAGATTGTTTAATCTCATCAGCAGTGGCACTAGGTGAAATTTGGAGAACTTGGTAGTGCGTTTCGGTCATTGAATTAGTGTTGGTAGTGTGTTGAGATCCCCATTGACACACCCGACAGTAAATTTGGTTGGCAAAACTATTTCTCCGCCAGACTGCTAGGCAGGATCTTGAAATAAGGGAGTACTCAAATAACGTTCGCCAAAACTGGGCTGAATCATCACGATCAGTTTACCTTTATTTTCCGGTCTACAACCAACTTGGATTGCAGCATACAAGGCTGCACCACTGGAAATTCCCGATAATAAGCCTTCTTCTCGTGCCATTCTACGACTATATTCGATCGCTTGTTGATCGGTGACGCTAATTACTTCATCAATCAGATCGATTTTCAATACCTGGGGTACAAATCCCGCTCCAATTCCCTGAATTTTGTGTGGGCCAGGTCTACCACCAGATAGGACAGGACTACTTGTCGGTTCAACCGCAATGGCTTTAAATCCTGGCTTGCGCGGCTTGAGTACCTCGGCTATGCCTGTAATTGTGCCCCCGGTACCGACCCCAGCAACTAAAATATCTACTTGGCCATCTGTATCTGTCCAAATTTCTTCGGCAGTTGTCGTGCGGTGAATCTGCGGGTTTGCTGGATTCCGAAATTGCTGCAACATGTAAGAGTGAGGGGTTTTATCCACAATTTCCTGAGCGCGGCGAATGCAACCACTCATCCCTTCTAACCCTGAAGTCAATTCTAATTCGGCACCATAGGCTTTTAGCATGGCGCGGCGTTCGATACTCATCGTTTCCGGCATCGTCAGAATTAAGCGATACCCTTTCGCTGCGGCTGTCATCGCCAGCGAAATTCCGGTATTCCCAGATGTCGGTTCAACTAAAACCGTTTTTTTTGGATCGATTAAACCTTCTTTTTCGGCGGCTTCGATCATATTTACCCCAATCCGATCCTTGACAGATGCGGCAGGATTCATGCTCTCTAATTTGACGATGATATCGGCGACACAGCCTGCGGCTTGGGGGATGCGATTAAGTCTAACTAGGGGCGTATGTCCGACTAGTTCAGTAATATTATTGGCAATTTTCATGACGATCGGTAGTTAAATTAGTTTAATTTTGAGTTAGGTCGAGGAGGGCTATTAAGCCCTGCCCCTCCCAATTAGATCTGGGCGTGCTGCTTTCACAGCACCCAGCTCCCGATATTCTAGTCACGCGACTTGCTCATGTGGATATAATCGTGGCACGATTCGTGGAGGG
>JBGSPI010000148.1:0-8948 GCA_041738715.1 Chamaesiphon sp. | reverse complement strand
CCCTAGTCCCCCAGTCCCCCAGTCCCCCAGTCCCCCCGTCTCCCAGTCCCCTAGTCCCCCATCCCCCAGTCCCCCATCCCCTACCCTCTACTCCCTGAACACATGGATTGGCAAGAAATTTCTGGTAATTGGGTTTATATTCCGCGACAGCCACGGGCCATCGTCCATTTTTTAGGTGGTGCATTTGTGGCAGCCGCACCACATCTGACTTATCGACTGTTATTGGAAGATTTGGCAAAACAAGGCTATGGAATTATTGCTACGCCGTTTATTAATACCTTCGATCATCGATCGATCGCCAGTACAGTATTTAATAGTTTTGAAGATACCTTAGAATTGCTCCAACGCCGTCGGCAGTTGCCTAGTGGCTATTTACCGGTTTACGGTGTGGGGCATAGTATGGGATGTAAGCTCCATCTGCTGATTGGCAGTATGTATGAGGTAAAACGAGCCGGAAATATTTTAATCTCGTTCAATAACTTCTCAGCGCGTGATGCTGTACCGCTAATTGGGCAAGCACCCCAGGATTTTAAGCTAGAATTTACGCCTAGTCCCCAAGAAACTCTCGATCTGATTACTGACTATTACGATGTTCCACGCAATCTGATCGTCAAGTTTAATAATGACACGATCGATCAGTCTTACACTCTGGGTCAAACGCTCAGTAGAATCTTTCCCGGAATGATCTCCACCCAGATTATCAATGGCAGTCACCTCACGCCCTTGGGTCAAGATTTTCAGCTACAACTGAGCAATCAAATTTTCACACCATTTGATGCGATCGGTCAATGGATTAAACAAGAAGTTCAGCGAGACTTACGCCAACTCAACCGCGAAATTCTCCGCTGGCTCGATCCGGTTTAGGATTGGGGCAAAGGAACTTCTGGGAAGTGAACTACCGCAGCCTCGACAGTAGTAGACTTGCGCCCATACTGTTTTGGTCTTACATAGCCTTCAGGAGCAATTTGGAATTGCTGCTAATTGCCCTGAATTTCGGCGAATGTTTGGAACATGTCTGCGGTGGTGAAGGGCTTAGTGAGAAACGCGCTCACTTGTTGTCTTTCTACCATCACTTCTACATCGAAATTGGAACCGCTCATCACCACAATTTGAACTTGGGGGTTAATCTGTTGTAAAGCCAGAATTGCCGATCGACTATCGAGATTGGGCATCATCATATCGATCAGGACGATCGCAATACTCCGATGGTTTTGGGCATAGAGATCGATCGCTTCAATCCCATCGCTAGCTAGCATCACGCGGTAATTGTGTGCCTCTAGCGATTCTTTGACAATTTCCTGAACGGTGATCTCATCATCCACAACTAAGACCAACTGCCCCTTCCCATCATGTAAACCCGCTGCTGTAGCTGGAGATTCGGCTTCTTTACTAGAGAGCGCGGGCAGATAGACTTTTAAACAAGTACCGCGCCCAACCTCGCTCTCGACCTCGATCGTGCCTCCATGGGCTTTGACGATGCCCTGGACTGTGGATAGCCCCAATCCCGTTCCCGTCTCCTTGGTGGTGAAAAACGGATCGAAGATCCGATCGAGGATTTCCCTAGTCATCCCCATACCTGTATCGGCAATACTAATCAGAATATAAGCCCCCCCTGGGAGATCAATCTGGGCAGAATCCTCGATCTCAATGTTGGCGGAACTCGCTGTCAGCGTACCACCATTGGGCATCGCATCCCGCGCATTGACAAATAGATTCATCAGCACTTGGTGAATCTGTGTCCCATCGATATTTACCAGCCACAGATTTTCACTATCATGATTAACTTCAATCTCAATCGATTTAGGGAAAGTTTGTCTGGCGACGCTAACAACCTCTGTCAGAATATGCTGGGCTTGTATTGTCGTGCGTTCGCCATCCATCCCCCGCGCAAAGGTGAGAATTTGCTTCACCAAACCACTACCACGTTTAGAGCTGTCCACCATCATGTTTAATAACCGACGACTGCGATCGTCCAAATTGGGTAGTGTCATCGGCAAGAGCTGTGCCGCACCGACAATCGGCGTGAGCACATTATTTAAATCGTGGGCGATGCCACTAGCGAGACTACCCAAACTTTCGAGCCGTTGAGCGCGCAAAAACTGTTTCTCTAGGGATTTTTTCTCCGTAATGTCAGTATCGACACTGAGAATCGAAGTCGGCTGACCTGCCGCATCGCGGACTAATGTCCATCGACTTTCGACGATTAATTCCTGCCCAGTTTTACTGAGCTTGTGTAATTCACCTTGCCAAGTGCCCTGTTGTCGCACTGTCTGAGCGGCAATCGTCACTTCTGGCAAAATAGCTGGATTATACAGTTGCGTTGTCTTTTGCCCTACTGCTTCTGTA
Organism: Chamaesiphon sp.; assembly: GCA_041738715.1. GTDB lineage: Bacteria > Cyanobacteriota > Cyanobacteriia > Cyanobacteriales > Chamaesiphonaceae > Chamaesiphon. The sequence goes on along the minus strand of JBGSPI010000148.1, from coordinate 6,602 downwards.
GGTGTCCATCCATAAATCGACTCTGCGCCATTGTTCCAGAATTGAATCCGATCGTCCAAATCCTTCACGATAATCGCATCGGTGACAATATTTAGTAAGGCAGCTTGCTCTTGGATTTTTTGTTCGGCGGCTTTGCGATCGGTAATATTGTTGACAGTACCCAGATAACCAGTAAGGTTGCCAGCTTCATCACGGATGGCGACCGCATCGGTATAGACCCAGTTGATTTGTCCTTGAGGAGTCATCAGCCGATACTCCCATCTAAACTCCTCTCCCAATTGCACCGTCCGATCCCAATAGGCAAATACCCCAGATCGATCTTCAGGATGGATCGAATTCCTCCAGCCGTCACCTAGTCCGGCGGTCATCGATAGTCCAGTTAATTGGCTCCATTTTTGGTTGACAAATATACAGTTGCCAGAGCTATCCGTCTGAAAAATCCCCACGGGGGCAGTTGCCAGCAGTGCCCGAAAGCGGGATTCACTCTCTTTTAGTGCTGTTTCTATCAGTTTGCGATCGGTAATATCCCGCCCTTCAGGAATTAACATCACAACTTTGCCAGTTTCATCGAAGATCGGACTGAGCGAAAAATCGACCCAATACTGAGTACCATCCGCCAAAACAGATGGGGCTTCAAATCTCACAGTTTGACCTGCCGCCGCCAGCACGATTGCCTGTTGCAGTTGGACTTGAACATCGGGATAGTGAGTCCACCACGGAGTCGTCCAAAATTTCTGCCCGACTACATCATCTAGTGTCGCCGAGATCGCCTCGATCGAGGTACGGTTAGTTTCTAATACCGTCCCCTCAGGATCGAGCAAGCCCATCAGTTGGAAGGTATTATCAAAAATCGCCCGAAACTTGCGTTCGCTATCTCGCAGAGAGGATTCAGCCTGTTTTTGGTCGCTAATATCCCTGGTAAATAAGCGTGCATGAACGAGTCTTCCATTGATGAATAAGGCATGGGCATCGATCGACACATCACAGATCGAGCCATCTTTGCGGCGCATTTGAGTTTCATAGCCTCTAATCGGGCGATTATTTAAAAGCCGATCGACGATATCTTCAATTTTCGCTCGATCGACATGAAAATTTTTCAGTGGCTGCCCGATATACTCTTGTCGCTCGTATCCCAACATTTCCAATTCGACCCGATTTGCCCACACAACTATCCCATCCGCTGGATGCAGATCGTCAGTCCGAAAATCGAGCCAGTGCATCCCGACTGGGGCATTTTCAATAAAGTCCGAAATGCCCTGCTTACTAATTTCTAGGGCGCGACCATTTGCTTCTTGTTCGACAATCTTCAATTGAATTTCTTCGGTGATCAGTGCCAATTCAGCTGTCTTCGCGATCACTTGCTCTTTCAATAGTTGGGATGTACGGCGTAATTCAGCTTCCACCTGCTCTCTTCTGGCAACTTCTGCCTGCAATTGCTGATTAGTCTGCGCCAACTCGGTGGCGCGCTCTACCAGTTGCGATTGCAAACTATTTAAGAGCGACAGCATTTCCACTGGATCGAGTAATTGCAACAGGTTCGACTGGGTAATGATGCCCTCTAATTCGCCTCGATCGTTCGTAATTACCACTCGTCGAATATTGTTGGTTTGCATCATCTGCTGAACCGCCCACAGCGAATCTGTTGACTGCAAACAAAACAACGGACTACTCATTACTGTCTGAGCTGATAACTGCGCTAGATCGAATTCGAGTGCCTGAAACTGGACAATATCCTGTTCGGTAATAATTCCGACTGGGTGTAGTGGTTGTTGACTGTCCATAATGACGATCGAACTCACATTTTGCTCGGTCATCATCTGGGCGATCTGCAAAATTGTCGTTGTGGATGCAGCACGAACTACCTCGCTATTCATGCCTTCAGCGACATAGCGAAATTTTAAAAAGTTGACTGGCTGCAAAATTTGGCGGATATGTTCTGGCGTGACGATGCCGATCAGTTGCTGGAGATCGTTGAGGATCGGCAGATGGCGAATTTGATGCTGTTGAAAGATCGTCAACGCACTCATCACTGTGTGGCGATCTGAGAGGACTAAGGTTTGCATCTCGGTGGTCATCACTTCCCCGACTTTCACGCCATGGAGACTGGGTTGACTGGCAGTGAGCCTGACTAAATCGCGCTCGGTAAAAATACCCACTAACCGATCGTTGGTTAAAACTAAGACCGCACTCTGAGGTGAGTTAATCTGCTCACTCCCACATTGCTCCACTGGGATGCTCGATCTGGGCGCAAGCTCGGTATCTGCCAACAGATACTTACATTCGTTCGCTTGACTCATCAACGAAATAACTTCGATCAGCGGCATCTGAGGATCTACCGTCAATGGCTGTCGATCGACAATCGATGCCAATCTGGGTAAGCTTTGCAGTAAATTAGTAGTACTAGACATTTACGCTTACAAATAAGTTTTTTCTACGTATATACTAAGGTGACATAATATTAGTGCTTTCTCAACTTAAACAAATTTTTATATCAACTCACCCCAAACCTCTCCCAAGCTTGGGAGAGGGCAAGCCAATATCGCACCTCTCCAGAATTTCTGAATTTGGAATTGCTGGAGTACATCGTCCCTTTTGTTGCCGGAGCAACTTAGTCTCACGATTAGGCATTTCGGGGTGTCTACCCATCCTTGAACTCTAGACTGGTAACTGCTAGCTAAATTATGGGTATTATTCAGAATAGTTTAGCTGTCCGAACCTAATTTTACCCCGGTTGTTTCCTGCTTGCGATTTTTCCTCAACAAGACTTGGTACTGCAAATATCTGCGCCAAGAGCTAAATTTATTAGCTTGGCTATTGCTATGGCATGGATTAGTTGGCAGTGCCATTGCCGCAGAACCGACTGTTCGCGAATCACAACCCATCAGTAGTCCCACACCCATAACAACTGAAAAAGTCAGCCTGACAAGTATTCCGGCGATCGTGAATAATTTGCCCCCACAGCAAATCTCCATTCAAGGGGAAATCGATGGAGATCTTCCACATCAACTAGAGCAGTGGTTACTCCCCTTCGATCCAGCCCTCAAGCTCCTAGAGATTCAACAGCGACAGTTATCTAGTAGTGAAATCGAACTCACCTCAGCCTATCTCGTCGTCAAATTAAATCCCCTCCAATTAAAGTCTCATCCCCAATTAGGTCGAGCCATCTCAATTGGTGAGTTGCAAAAATTACCAGGGCTAAAGATTGAATTCGATCGACAATCTGCCGCTCTCAAATTTAGCTACACATTGCCAAAAAATCCGCCTAAACCAGTTGCTGTAGCTCCCCAGGTTAGTTTAGAAGGTTTACCAAGCATTGACCCACCTACCGCCGATTTAACCGCGATTCAAGAGCGAATTAATCTCAGTGGGTCGGCAAATAATCAACTCAATGCCCAAGGCGAATTTAAAGCAGTTGGCACAATTTTGGGATCTAGTTGGTATTTACGAGTCGAGCAGCCTAAACTTGCCAATCTACTGACTTGGGGCTTGAGCGATGCGATCGTGATCAACCAAAATCCCAGTGCAGATTGGATTTCTGGTTCCCAAGCTCCATTCTGGCGTAGACAGGGAAATCCTACGGGTGCATATTGGGGTGTGACGACGATTCAACGTCACGGGTTTGCCCCACCAACCTCTCTGTATGGTGGCGATTTTCTACCCAACGAGCGGTTACAGTCCAATAGTTTGGGGCGAACGGTGATCGGTCAAGCACAACCTGGTACTGTCGTCCGCCTGGTGCGGGGCTTTAGTACTGAGGTTGTCAGTCAATTACTGGTAGATAGTTCCGGCATTTTTCGGTTTGAGAATGTTCAGGTGAGTAGCGGGGATGATTTTGGTAGTAATTATCGGCTGCTATTATATCCACGCGGACAACTAACTGCCGATCCCCAAGTTCGGGAGGTGACTTTTACCACAGTTCCTGGTCAATTACCTGTCGGTGCATCGGCTTGGATTGCTTCTGCGGGGGTGAATTATCAGCGAGTGCCGAATGCCTTTGTGGGCAATTTTGATAAGTTACAGGGTGGTGTTGGCTATCGGCGAGGGGTGAGTGAATCGGTGACAGTCGGTGGAGGCTTGATTTCCGATCAGATGGTGCGGGGCGTGGGTGAATTATTTTGGCAGCCGACCGGGGTACCGTTGCGGGCATCGATTTCAGCGGTGACTGGCGACAGGTGGGATATAGTGAGTAATGTCAATTATCAACCTGCACGGAACTTTACAGCTAATTTTAGTAGTGATAAATTTTCCAGTCGAGCCGATTTCAACTGGCAAGCATTACCCCAGTTTACGGCGACGAGTAAGTATGACAGTCAATCGGGGGTAGCTGTCGGTGGCAATTATAACTTCAGCTTGATCCCGAATAGCCGAAGCAATCTCCAAGGTACGTTTGATAGTAATGCTTTCCTGCGCTGGAGTGCCAGTCATCAGCAGGATAGTTGGCAATTACGCTTGCAGGGTAATGAAATTAGTCTCAATTCAGAAGTTAGCTATCGACTTCCTGCGCCAGCAGGCGCGAGTCAAAATCTAGTTGCCAATTATCAAACATCTAATGCGGGTTTTTCGACCACTTTGGGACAATTAACTTGGCGTTATCAGTCCAATCTACTCCAATCCGAGTTGGGCTATGGTTGGAGTGGCTTTGGGGCTGGGATCAATGCAGGGCTGGGACTAACCTTGTCACCTGGGTTACAATTATTGGGGCGATATCAGGGAGTTTCTGCTTTTACCGATCGCACGAATTTTTCACTCGAACTTCAGTCTAGTCTGGAACTGCAAGGTGGTGCACGGGTGGCAAATATGCGGGTGGAGGATCTGCGGACGCGGGGCGGAATCTCCATTCAAGCATTTCTCGATCGAAATAGGAATGGCAAGCAAGATCCGGGCGAGGAGAGCTACTGGCATCCTGAATTGATCTTGCTAGATAAACAACCACTCAAGCCCAGTCGGTTGACCAAATTGCCTCACAGAGTAGAGCTTAAAGCTGCTCCGGGTAGTTACCGAATCGATCTCAATTCGAGCCGGATTCCACCCCATTGGCGCAGTGAGATCGACTCCCTCCGTGTGAATGTTGCCTTGGGTAGTTACACAAATGTTACTATTCCCTTCACGCCAATCTATACAGTCAAGGGGATTGTCTCTGATGCTACGGGCAAACCCCTGCCGAATACACAGGTAATCGCGGTCCAAATCTCTGGCACAGAGGAGCGACGGGTCGTAACGACTAAGGCAGATGGCAGTTATGCGATCGAAGATTTGGCTCCGGGTAGCTACCAAATTTCGCTACCTGGACAAACAAATCCACCCATCATTGCAATCGTTTCTACCTCTCCAGTCGTCCAACAACTCAATCTGATTGCCCCAACCACCACATCATTATCGATTGGCGATCTGCAAAATATCGTGAATTAGTCTAATTTATTCGCACTACCTGCTTGGAAAATACGACCAATTACATCATCGATCGGCGGATCGGTGATACTTAGATCTACTACTTCTAATTCCCCGAGAATTTGACCAATAGTTTTGGTGAGTAACTCCTGAGTCACAAAAAATCTGACTGATGCACCATCGATTGCCTGAATATCAGCATATAGAGCTAATTTATCCGGCGGGTAGACATGAGCGAATTCAACTTTGACTTCTCGACAAGGAGAAAATCTGGCAACTAGTCCATCTAAGCTGCCATCATAGATTAATTGTCCTTGATGAATCACCAACACTCGATCGCATAGTGCGGTAATATCTGCCATGTAATGACTAGTCAGCAAAATTGTGGCGTTGTATCGTTGATTGTACTCTTGCAAAAATTGCCGCACCGCCACCTGAGCATTCACATCCAATCCCAATGTCGGTTCGTCGAGAAATAATACCTGTGGTTCGTGGAGTAAAGCCGCTAGTAGTTCTGCTTTCATCCGTTCGCCGAGGGACAATTTCCGCATCGGTTGGATAAGTTTGCCTTGCAGGGATAGCATTTCGGCTAATTCATCGATCCGAAATTCGGCGGTTTTGTCACTTAATCCGTACACTGCGGCGTTAATCTTGAGTGAGTCTAAGGCTGGCAAATCCCAAATTAACTGCTGCTTTTGTCCCATTACGAGGGTAATTTTTTTTAAATAGGCAGCTTCGCGGCTGAAGGGAACATGTCCGGCAACTTTGACTAATCCTGTCGATGGATGAATTAACCCCGCCAGCATTTTCAGCGTGGTCGTTTTTCCCGCACCATTTGCGCCTAAAAAGCCCACAACTTCGCCAGCTTCGATCTGAAATGACACATCCTGAACCGCCTTAATTTCGCGGTAGGTGCGCTGAAAAAAGTGCCTGATGGTACCTTTCAATCCCGGTTGTTTGATCGCAACGGGGTAGACTTTGCTCAAACGATCGACGACGATACTAGCCATGAGTTATTTATCAGAAATTTGGAATCGATCGAGGTGATTCGCTCACAACTACCACTTTAAAAGTTGAGTTAGGTCGAGGAGGGCTATTAAGCCCTGCCCCTCCCAATTAGATCTGGGCGTGCTGCTTTCACAGCACCCAGCTCCCGATATTCTAGTCACGCGACTTGCTCATGTGGATATAATCGTGGCACGATTCGTGGAGGG
>JBGSPI010000147.1:0-31001 GCA_041738715.1 Chamaesiphon sp. | reverse complement strand
CCCTCCACGAATCGTGCCACGATTATATCCACATGAGCAAGTCGCGTGACTAGAATATCGGGAGCTGGGTGCTGTGAAAGCAGCACGCCCAGATCTAATTGGGAGGGGCAGGGCTTAATAGCCCTCCTCGACCTAACTCAATTCAATAAACTTTTTACATAAACTTGGAACTAATTGCCCAATGCCTAAATCATTAGAGACTCTAGAGACTTTCCAATCTCAACTAAACACCACCCCGATTTCGAGTATTTAACTGGAGTCTGACGAGTAGATATCCACATCGAGTAATTCAGCCGATCTGGGGATAGTATCCACATAGATTTTGCCGACGAATCGATCCAGTCACGATCACAAATTTGAGCATAGGGGACAGGAGCAGCCGTCACATGACCAAGGTATTAGAAAAAATCACCACCCAGTGGCAAGAGCGGATTGCCACGGAATGTAGTAGCCAAAATGCCACTACCCAAGCGAGTATTCTCAATTGGCTACTCGGTGAAGATCGAGCGCGATTAGAAACCCTCGATCTCGAACGATTAGCAATTGCCGATCGCGCGATCGATTATCGGCTACGGATCTTGAACCAAAGATACCTCGGATTGCCCCCCGAACGCGCCTACAAGAACCTGATGCAACGCTTGGGAGGGATGGCAGTATTACGGGATAAAATTCGAGCTTGGCTAGCTCTGAGCACCGATCGTCAACGCCAAGTAATTGACGTACTGCAAGAAATTATCCAAGAAATGCTCCAAGGGGATAAATATATCCAACAGCAAATCACCTGGATTGGACAATGCACTCGCAACCCTCGGCTCCGCGATACTTTGTTGTTTGCCAGTATTGAGGAATACTGTCTGCGACCGATCCGCAATCAACCGCTGATTGCCTATCGATTTGTCAATTATCTCCGGCGATCACAAAAAGGTGGTGTTACGAATGTCCCCCAAAACGATATCGTCAAACTAGTCTCCGATGAAATCATTGGCGACAGTGACTCCACCCTCAGTCTGCTCGACAAACAAGCCCAAGAAAATTATCACCAACAACAGGAGTGGGAAGAAACCCAAGCTACCCGCAATCGAGTTAAGGAGGAGCTTCACACCTATCTCGTGGAACATTTGGGTCAGGAAGCTGGTCTATGGTTAGATCTCTATCTGCAAGGTAAAACTCCGGAATCGATCGCGATTGCCTTGAAGATGGATATTAAGCAGGTATATCGGCTTCGAGAAAAAATCAACTACCATACCCTCAAAGTTTTTGCAATTAAGGCAGAACCGGAACTGGTATCCCAGTGGTTGCATATTTCGCTCCAAGAGCATAACTTGGGCTTAACTCCCAGCCAATGGGAACAGTTCTGTGGAGGGTTGGACTCCAAACAACAAACAATTATGCTAGGTTTAAAAGCCGGAACTTCCGTGGAGGCGATCGCAAAATCACTCCAACTCAAAACTAATCAAGTGATGGGTATTTGGAGCCAAGTCTATTTAACTGCCCAAGAAATACGTACTAATTAATAATTAGGTTTTTAGGGTGGGAATCTATTAGCTCACTTTGAACTACACAATCTCTTTCCCCAAGTCCCCAAGTCCCCAAGTCCCCCAGTCCCCAAGTCCCCCCGTCCCCCGTCCTCTTGCCCGTAATGACTCAATCCAAAATTGCCACTACCACTACAGATAGCGTCGTCCAGCCGCTGCATTTGGCTTATCAGATTGCCATGCCGCAACCCCAGACGCACCTGTTTGAGGTGACTTTAACAGTGAGCAATTGGCAGGGTGGCATCCTAGATCTCAAAATGCCCGTGTGGACTCCTGGATCTTATTTGGTGCGGGAATATGCCAAGCAATTACAAGATTTTCGCGCAACAACACCTGAAGGTCAAAAATTAACAGCGACAAAAGTTGCCAAACATCACTGGCAAATCCACACCAAGGGTCACGCCCAACTCGTCATTAGTTATCGGATGTTTGCCAATGATTTAACCGTGCGGACAAATCATCTAGACACTACTCACGGCTATTTCAACCCAGCCGCCTTGTGTTTTTATGTCCCTGGCTACGAAGATCAGCCGATCGAGATTAGCATTCTTCCACCAAATCCGCAGTGGCAAGTTACCACGCCCCTACCCAAAATTCGTTCCCAAACTTTCCTTGCTGCTGATTTTGATACATTAGTCGATAGCCCATTTGAAATTGGCACACAGCAGATATACAACTTCACAGTATTAGATAAACCCCATCAATTAGTTGTCTGGGGGGAAGGTAATTTAGATCCGCAGCAGACGATCGTTGATATCACCAAAATTATCCAGGTTGAGGCAGAAATCTTCGGTGGCTTACCCTATGAAAACTATATTTTCTTGCTGCATCTCTCACCGAATGGTGGCGGGGGTTTAGAACATAAGCATTGCTGCTCGCTATTGTATCCCCGCTTCAATTTCCATGGTGAGAAACATCATCGGTTTATGCAGTTAGTCGCCCATGAGTTTTTCCATCTCTGGAACGTTAAGAGAATTCGCCCCATCGCTCTAGAAAAGTTTGATTATGAACGGGAAAATTATACGCCCTCGCTGTGGTTCAGCGAGGGAACGACTAGCTATTACGATCTGATCATCCCCAGGCGTGCAGGGATTTATGACGAACAGGAGTTCCTAGCTGAATTGAGCAAGGAAATTACTCGTTTTCTGACAACTCCAGGTAGATTAGTTCAGCCCCTGAGTGAGTCTAGTTTTGATGCCTGGATTAAGTTGTATCGTCCTGATGCCAATAGTTCCAATTCCCAGATTTCCTATTATCTCAAGGGTGAAATGGTAACTCTACTCCTAGATTTGCTGATTCGCGATCGATCTGACTCCACTAGATCGTTTGATGATGTATTAGTGGCGATGTGGGAGCAATTTGGCAAATCAGAAATCGGCTTCTCCGAATACCAGCTTAAAACCACGATCGAGTCGATTGCCGGTACCGATCTGACAGAATTTTATGAATACTATATTCACGGCGTTGAAGAACTACCTTTTAATGAATATTTACATCCTTTTGGAGTAGAATTACATGAGATCGAATCCAAGACCCCTGACTTGGGAATTGTTATCTCTAACGATCGCGGTAGGGAACTAATTAAATCGGTAGTCAGCAATTCTCCTGCTCAATTAGCTGGCATCGATCCCGGCGATGAATTACTCGCGATCGATGGTTTTAAAGTTAGTGCCGAGCGGCTCAATGACAGGCTGCAACAATATCGATCCGGTCAGCAGATTAACGTAACTATCTTTCACGGAGATCGGCTGCTGACATTGCCAGTTACGCTATCTGTCCCTCGATCGCAACAATATCAACTGCACTCTCTATCACAGACTAACGATCGCCAACGGCAGCAGTTTAAAGCTTGGATTGGTTCAGCTAAATCAACTAATCACGCTTAATTTTACCAACTTACCTGTTTCCATTTAGGTGAAGCAGAGTTAATTAACTAAAATCTTTACCTGTGCTTAATAACTCGCAACTAATGTGGTGATGAATTCTATAATTTTGATTAATTTATTGCGAGATTAAAACAGTTGAAATAGCAGCATATTGATCGCCATAAAAATACTTAAAAAAACCTTAAATATTATTGATCTCAGCTAAAACTCTTAACTTTCTGTATTTGGATTGAAATATAGATTTTGTTGATGTAGGATAGGCGATAGATAGATAAAATGTTTATACAGGTAAGTTTTGGGTATGACTATCACCGTTAAAAAAGAACTTCCCAAGCTATTTTGTACAGTCCTCCGAGAATTTAAGCCAGATGGCGTAACCCCAATCTGGGAAGTCAATAAAACCCTAGAGCATCGGCTCGAAAACTTACTAGAAAAGCAGCCATATTTATTGACTGAAGATGAGTGTACAGTTCATTGGATCGATATCTACCGCGATCAAGCACGCCCGAATCCACAAACCAAACTAGTCGAGACTTTTCTCTGCTACTATCTACAACAAATTGCCTACCAAGTAGCAAATAAAACATATAATAGTGCGGTGGTTACGATGAGTAAAACCGAAACTGGCACATATAAAAAGGATGAACTATTTGCGATCGCCAATGCCAAGATCCCCAAAATCATCCAAAATTTTAACCCCAATGCCATTAGCGAATTTACCGCAAGCTCTGGCTCTCGGCTTGCTGCTTATGCTTATCAGGTCTTCCGAAATGCGGTACGCGCAGCGATCTCTTTCCAGCAGATTGATCGCTTAAGTGATTGGGGTTTACTCGTCTACGGTGTTACGCCCAGATACTTAGAGAAAGCCTTAGCAGAACAGGGGATGGAGGATCTAGAGATTAAGTATCATCGCTTAATTTTGCAATCCTTCCAGCAGATCCATCGCAGTACTGGGCTAGCACAGTTTTCGCCGATCTCCAAAGATGAACCTGTTTCCAGCAATCTCAATCGTGCCAAACTCGAAACTGAATGGAAACGCAGCAGTCGCTTACCTGCGCCAAATGAACAACAGATCCAAGAAATCATTAAATACTATAATCAACTGCGTCAAGATCGACCACAATACCAAAAATTGCCCCTCTTATCAGCAAATAGCGGCAATCTTATCTTGGAGAGCCTCCACCAGTGCGCTCAAGCTATCAGAATAGCAAAACAAGAACCACCAGTAGTTTCCCTCAACAAACACTTAAAACAAGAAGATACTGAATTAGGCGATCTAATTCCCGACCTACAAACTTATTCTCCGATTTCCGCCGTTACCCAAGATGAGTTCTTGACAGTTTTACGTCGTCAAGTAGCCGAACTTGCTCCCCAATGGCAGGCAGCGATGGAACTTATGTATGGCAAAGGGCTAACTCAAGCAGCCGTTGCTCGGCACTGCCAAGTGGATCAGTGTACTGTCTCTCGCTGGCAGAATGGAAATCGCGGTAAAGGTGGTTGGCTGCGAACCCTCCAAGAAAAATTAGCCGCATATTACGAACCAAATCTTCTACTTACCGCTACAGTCCTGAATCAGGCAACGGGAGTTGAAACATTAGAGTACTATTTAGAACTGTTGTATATTACAATATAAATACTAGATAACATATTTTACCAACTCAGCCATCTAGCTGATACGATTAGGGACGAGATTAAATCGATCGATAAATGTGTTTGAATTGATACGGTTAATATTCTGGCATACGGTAAGATAAACGTTGGTGTTTTGGTCTTGCTGAAATACTTAAGACAAATGGCGTAAACTAATAGCAAATATTAACAGGCGATCGCGCTCTGTCACTGAATATGTCTACATTATTACGACATTCGTTGCACAGAATCTTATGGAACTTGAAAGCGAGAGGTATAATTCTGCACAAGTGGGTTTAACAATATCAGTTTCACTTCAACAGCAGGGATACCAACACAGCCAAGTACACTACCCTGTGACCAGCCAGTGGCAGGGATATCTGAATTATCTGTGCTTGTCGGTCAGTCTACCGTGGTTATCCACCAGTTTGCATGGGTCTGTCCAGGGGTGGAAACTCGATCGCGAGGCTGCTAGTTTTTGGAATCTAGTTGAAGGCTCGATCGTCACAGTTGGCGAGTACCGAGTCTGTCTCTTGCCCCATACTAGTTACGATCGCAGTGAACTACGAGTGCCACGGGAATGGATCGAAATTCCCGATTGGATTGCAGATTATTATCTCGCCGTACAGATTGACTTAGGGGCTGAACTGGCGATTTTATGGGGCTATACTAGCCATCATACCTTGCAGCACCAGGGCTATTATGACGATCTCGATCGCATGTACTGTCTAGACGCTGACGATCTGATTCAAGACTTCAGTATCCTCCAATTGACCGAACAACTGTCTCGCCAACAATCTACTCGTGGTCGAGTCAATCCGCTCGAATATCTTACTCATTCCCAAGCTGATCGATACCTGGCAGATTGGAGTTCACCTGAACTAATTTGTCCGCGATTGGAAATTAGAGAGGCTGATTTTCCCCGTTGGCTGTCACTTATCAGTAACGATCGATGGCGCAATCAGTTACTCGACCGACGATTAGGACTAGCAGAATCTTCTGTTGTGCCAGAGTAAGAGTGGCATCAGCAAAAAAACTTAATTTTTTTTAGGCAAGTCGTGCATAAATAGCTGATTATTCAACCTATTCTGGAGTTAGAGTCGTCTCTTTAGTTGAGATTGTTAAAAAGAGATCGGAATACTGAATTTTCTTAGGGTTGCTCGACCCGATTTTTACCTGTTTAGTTCTTTGCTGGAGATGATCTTGAGATTGTCTCCATTTTTGTCTGAATGAGTTGGGATGGGATGGGGACGGGGAGACTGTGAACTACTCCTTTCCCCTATTCCCCTATTCCCTAATTCTCAATTTATTAAAATCCATAACCGATACTAAAGCTCAAGCCAGAGTCTTGAAAACTATTGCCCGTATCAGTCACCCGTTTTAGGGGAATGGCATAATCTAGCCGCGTGACTAATCGAGGTAATGGTTCCCAAATCACCCCAGCACCAACAGAAGCAAGGAAGCCATCAGTAATCGCCGGACCACTGCTATTCCAAAGCTGGGCAGCATCGACGTTTGCGGCCAATTGGAGATTTGCTTGCCCAGCATTATTACGACCGACAATAAATCGATCTTCGATCGATACCCGGACCCCATTATCCCCAGACCGCACATTTTGGCGAAAACCTCGGATCGATTGTCCACCACCAGCAATCAGTTGTTGGTTGGGAACTAGTCGATCTGGTGTCAATTGTGTCTCAGCGAGGAAAATAGCATAATTGTCCTGACCCAACCGTTGGACACGCTGTACCTGTGCTTGCCAAGAAAAGAATTGACCGTCAATAGCGGCTGCGGGATTAACCGTTGCGCCAAGAGTACCCAAGCCGAGATTAAACTGCGATCGCATCGCCCAGTTACCATTATCATCGGAACTCCTATACTCCTGGGCAAACTTCACTACCCGCGTCTGCGTGTTGCCTTGACTGTCGGCTGCGCCACTCGTGTTAATTGGCGCGCCATCAAGTAATGTTTTTTCATCCTGAAAAACTAACCCCAGCGATAGTGCAAATTCATTCTTGGAAGTCCGAACCAATGGTTGGCGATAGTTAATTTCTGCGGTGTAGCTATCTGAAGTGAATCGTTGATTTCCTGGTTGGAGCAAGATGCGCGAATTTGTTGGTGCATACCGGAGTTGAATCTGCCCATTCATCGGGTTGAGCGGTAACTGATAGCTGAAGTCCAAACCATCAACTTCACCCGTTGTCGATCGAAAGTAGGTCGCGTTGAGATCGTCACCGTTGCCAGTCACACTTCGATAGGTCAAACCGCCAATCGCCCGGATCCCACCGAAGAAGGGGGACACATAACTATCTGCACCGACAAATCCTGTAAAAAAGTTGCCGTCAGTCACGCGCAAACTGAGTGCGCTACCGCCAAAGGAGTTACCAGGCGTAATACCCAGGACTTCTAGTTTACCGACCTTGGGATCGGTTTGAACCAAGGCGAGGAGATCGTTAATTTTGTTGGCATTGAAAGGGGTGGCGGCACCTGGAGCTAACTGACTGTTGATATAACTTGGTTTGAGCCGTTGGCTACCGACGATTTCGATTTTTTCTAGGCAACCTTCGATCGCCAAAAGTCTGACAGTCCCTTTACTAATCAGCGATTCTGTGGCTCGATCGATCAATGGGAATGTTTGTGCTAGGATATAGCCCCGATCTCGATATACTTTGGTGACTCGTTCGGCAACTCGACAGAGTTCCTCCCGACTCGCCGATTTACCCTGACTGGGCGCGATCAGTTCCCGGAGTTCCTCTGGTGTAATTACCGTGTTGCCAAACACTTTGTAGTCAACAATCACTGCTGCGGGGAATTTTGTGATTGGTGGTGGTGGGGGTAAAGTTGTCTCTGTTGGTTGTGCTATTGGCGCAGAATCACCTGGATTTGGCGTAGCACTTGTTGTGTCAGGATTTGTTGTCGCTGCTGGGGGCTGACTGCCAGCATCTGCGGCTGGTTGACTGGGTGCCGCATCTGGATCAGGCTGACTGCAATCTAATAAGAGTGATTTTTGATCTTGCAAGACATCTGGAAACGGACAACTTGGGAGCGCGAAGCTTTCGGCGAGGGCTGGCAGCGTAAATAATAAAACGGGAAAAAAGGAAAATAATCTAACTGTCAAATTAGATCTGCGAATAGCAATGGGATTTAATTTCATGTGACTAGATAAAAAGTTAGTTTAAAATATGTTCGCAGGGAAAAAATAGTAATGAGATTTCAGACGTATTTATATGTGTGAAGTGCCATTAACTTTGCTGATACTAAGGGCAAATAACCGGATCGAGTAGAGCTAATTGACAATGTTCTCAATCGATCTCCAGAATCTGGACTATCTAATTTAACTCTTAGCTTCTGTAGTATTTTACCACTAAATGTAGGTGAAGTTCAGCAAAATGATCAGACGGCGGCTGAGATCGATTGTTTTACTTTGAGTAAATACTTCTATATAGCTAATCTAGATCTAGTTGCGATTGCCAGCCAACAGCTAATTAGCTCAATCGCTAGTTTTTGGTTAATCGATCGACACCACTAGTTTTAATATCTACTTTTTATGCAGTCAATTAACTAATGTCAATATAAATTAACATAGACCGATACTGACTCATAGATTCCCCATATCTTAGAAATCTTTTAGCCCTTGTCATGGATAGCTTTAATGTCAATTTATCAAAAAAAATTCCCTGCATGTGCATGAATCGAATAAATCAAAACTCTTTAGGGGTATAGAAGCAAAACAAGCTAGAGTTAAAACCAACCACTCATTGAATTGCTTCTTGGTAAAAATTATCTACAGGTTCCAACCATGAAAGTTCAATTACTCGGTCTAGCTGCTCTCGCTACACTCGCTATCTCCCCTGCTGCTTTTGCCGGTCAAGTTTCCAGCAATAGCGGTGCTGTGATTCTCCAAGGTCAAACTAATACTGCTATTAACACTGCTAATATCACTCAAGGTGGCTCTCAAGCTGCTGTCTCCACCACCACTCAAACTGGTACTGCAACTGGCGGTGCTGTTGCTAGTGTGAACAATGGTGCATTAACTACAATCGGTCAAGGTCAAACTAACACAGCCATCTGCGTTAAAAATGGCATTCAAGGTGGTGCTCAAAGTGCTATTTCCACAACTACCCAAACTGGCACAGCTAAAGGTGCTTACAATGCCGCTGTTAGCGTTAAAAACACTGCTGTAACAGTGCTCGGACAAGACCAAGAAAATACATCACTCTATTCTAGCGGTATACTCCAAGGTGGTCCTCAGAAGGCTGTAAACACCACCACTCAAACTGGCTCTGCCATCAACGATCCTGCACCAGTTAAAAAGCATTATGGTCACGTTCCTCATAAATTCTTCCTTTGTAAAACTGGTCCCTGTGGCAAATAAGCCGCGTACTTAGGAAGATTAGACGATAGACATCAGCTAAACACTCCTAATCAAGAGTAATGGGGCGGTGGGTACAGCCCGCCACCTCCATTCTCTTAACAGTGGATTGGAGTTGCTCAGATAGATACACATTAAATTCCGGGTAATCATCATGAAAATTCAAATATTTGCATTAGCTGCGGCAACAAGCTTGGCTTGTTCTTTGCCAGCTGCTGCTGAAACAATCATCAAGAATAATGTCAAACCTGTTACTGATATTCAAGTAAATACCGCGATCAAGAAAACTGGTATTACTCAAGGTACGCCCCAGTTTGCTGATATCATCAACACCCAAAATACAATTCTCAAACCAACATCGCTGACTAGCAAAAGTTCTGCGGCACCAAAAGTAATTGTCAATACGAATATCACTCCCCTCACTCAAGTTCAAGTCAACACCGCTGTGCTGTCGAATGGTGTAACTCAAGGTGGCCCTCAAACAGCCAATGTCCAAAATAACCAAAATGGTTTGGCGGTAAGTCGCGGTGCTGACGGTGCTTATATTTACAACTATAACTACACCAGCGTGTATCAGCAGCAGTACAACAACGCTCTTTATTCCAACGGGATTAAACAAGGTGGCGGACAAGGAGTTAATGTTAACTCCGGGCAAAATGGAATTGCTAAATAATTCGATTTAGCAGGTTTTGTCATCTGAGTGAATTTCAATACTATCGATCGAGCTATTACTGATATTAGTGGCTCGATCGGTGCTCGAAATCGACTGACTATATTAGTCAGTCGATTGTTCTTTTAGGTAGATGTGCGGTAGTTTATTAAGGCGCAAGCCGAGCAATTTGCCAAGTGTCATCGATTAATTGATAGCGTAGCCGGTCATGTAGTCTACTCGGACGACCTTGCCAAAACTCGATTTCTACCGGAACAACCCGAACACCTCCCCAGTGTGGCGGTTTAGGGATCTCTTGATCGAGATATTCGGCTTCTAGTTGGTGTAATCTAGTCTCCAGAACAGATCGATCGGTAATAACTGTACTTTGTTCGGAAGCCCAAGCACCGAGTTGACTACTCACCGGACGACTATGAAAATAGTCGGTGGCTTCTGCTTCTGACACTAATTCAATTTTGCCCTCGATTCGTATCTGACGTTCTAAATCATGCCATAAGAAGACTAAAGCGGCGAAGGGACAAGTTTGGAGTTCGACACCTTTTTGACTATGATAATTGGTATAGAAGACGAATCCGCGCTCGTCAAACCCTTTGAGTAGAACAATCCGCGCCGATGGTTTTCCCTCCGCCGTCACAGTTGCCAACGTCATCGCATTAGGTTCTAATAAATCCGCCGCAATCGCTTGCTCGAACCAAAGCTGAAACTGCTCGAAGGGATTGGCGCGAATATCTGTTTCTAGTAACCCAGCCTGAGTATAGTTTTTGCGTAAATCAGCAATATTCATGATTTGGAGGATAAGTGAAGAAACAATGAATTACAATTAAATTTAATCTTGTTCCCGTGCGAGAACTTGTATTACCCACTCGTCATCTCTCTCGCTGGGTGGTACTAATAATTTAGCTTTGATTTTATGCCTGAACCAGCACAATCTGCATATCAAAAGATTTATTTAGTTGTCCGTCAAATCCCCTTCGGTAAAGTAGCTACATACGGTCAAGTTGCCGATTTAGCTGGGTTCTATGGCAAGGCGCGGTTGGTAGGTTATGCCTTATATCAAGTAGAGCCGACATCAGATATACCTTGGCAAAGAGTCATTAATGTCAAGGGAGAAGTTTCTTATTCGACAGCAAGAGAGGGCGCAGATTATGTTCAGAGAAACCTGCTAGAACAGGAAGGAATATTATTTAATTCTCAAGGCAAAATCGATCTCCAACAATATCGATGGCAAGTACCATTAGACTTTTTTAATGATATATTCTGACAATATTAATCTCGATCGCTAACAGCGTTGCATAGAGATGATGGGCAATGCCCATCATCTGTTATGAAATAATAAATTGCAGAAATTTAGATCCCAATCTAACCATCAAATTAATAATTATTAACTATTATTAATTATTAATTTAATGTGCATCTTGCAATTCATAGAAATCAGGCGAAATGTAATCTTTCCGTAGAGGATACCCAACCCAGTCTTCCGGCATCAAAACTCGTTTGAGATTGGGATGCCCCTCATACACAATCCCGTACATATCGAATGTTTCGCGTTCTTGCCAATCAGCAGTTCGCCAGATCCAATATACGGATGGTAAGACAGGGTTTTCCCTAGGTAAGAATACTTTGAGTCGCACTTCTTCTGGTCGAACGGCATTATCACTCACTTGAGTTAAGTGATAGAAACTGACCAACTCATCACCAGGTCCAATATCATAACCACCTTGGCACTGAAGGTAGTTAAATCCATAGGCATATAGTGCTGTAGCGATCGGTAGCAAGAATTGGGGTTCAACGCGAATCACCTCAACCCCACTTTTGTCGGTTTCGAGGGCGGTATGGTCGATGAAGCCATTCTGGGTCAACCACTGGGAGACTTGGCCAGCGGGTACAATTGGTGCGGCTGCGGGGGTAATTTCACTGGTTTCTTTAGTTTCTTCCTCAGCCACGTTTGACCTCCTGAGTTTGAGCGGTAAGTAGAGCCGGGGGAATAGGCATACCCATCGCCGCAGCGATTTCGGCTGGGGGATTGACGTGATTGCCAGTCTGGAGATAGGCACCTGTCAAAATATCCGGTACGACTTTCATATTATGCGTCGTACTGTAATATCGGTGAGTTTGAGTTAATTTACCCCGCTCTTGCATTGACTCATCGCCAATTTTTTTCCGCAGTTTGATGATGGCATCCATCACGGCTTCAGGACGAGGGGGGCAGCCAGGGAGATAGATATCGACGGGGATAAGTTTATCTACACCACGGACAGCGGTAGGGGAATCTGCACTAAACATCCCACCGGTGATCGTACAAGCACCCATGGCAATCACGTATTTTGGTTCAGGCATCTGTTCGTAGAGTCGTACCAGTGCTGGAGCCATTTTCATCGTAATCGTGCCCGCCGTGATCAGCAAATCTGCCTGACGAGTACTGGCGCGAGGCACTAAGCCAAATCGATCGAAATCAAACCGAGAGCCGATCATGGCAGCTAATTCGATAAAACAGCAAGCTGTCCCGAATAACAGTGGCCAGAGACTGGATAGACGGGACCAGTTGTAGAGATCGTCTACCGTTGTCAAAATCACATTTTCGGACAAATCGGTGGTAACTTGAGGACGCTCAATTGGATTGGAAATCCGTTCTGAACCAAGCATATCATTGGGGGTCATGACCATTCTAAGGCTCCTTTGCGCCAAGCATAAACTAACGCAATGACAAGAATTGCGATGAAGATGAGAACTTCGATAAAGGCGAGTAAGCCTAATTGACTAAATGCCACAGCCCAAGGGAAGAGAAAGACTGTCTCTACGTCAAAGATGACGAAGACGAGGGCAAACATATAATAACGAATATTAAACTGAATCCACGCACCACCGATCGGTTCCATCCCCGATTCGTATGTCGTCCGCCGTTCGGGGCCACCACCACTAGGGCGGAGCAATTTAGACGCAGACAGAGCGAGGATCGGCACCAAGCTGCAAGTCAGCAAAAAGCCGAGCAGATATTCATAACCGTTGAGGACAAACACAGATTATTCATATTTGTAAGGGAATAGCGATCGAGTACCATCACTCAATCTCTCTGTATTTTATCAATATATAGGGACTAGGGGATTGATTTCTGCGATCGAGAGTATTTATACTAACATCCTATGCACGATCGACTAGAACGAATTGAATCAGTGAAGGCAGGCAGTCTGAGTGGACTTGCCACTGGAATCGGCTATGGAGCGATCGAAATACTAGATCGATTGCTCTTTAGTGGGCAATCATTATCGATCTTAAGTCTAGGATTGGCAGTGCCGATCGCCATTGCGAGTGGATTTCTATTTGGTGTAACCTATCGCTATATTATCCGAACCGATCGTAACGACCATCTCAATTCTGGTGCGGTTCTTGCTTTTGGACTAGTGCGGGGCTTGGCACAGGTGGATGTGAGTGGATGGGATTTAGCCGAAATTGGGTTGAATGGATTAGCTGTTGTTGAGAATGTATTGCTATTTACGATCGCACGTTATACTCTCGATTATGCTCTGGCTGTCCGGTGGGTTTTACCATTCAAATCTGAGGGAGTAGGGAGTAGATAGGGGAAAGGAAGAAAGAGTTGATTTAGTTGTGATTTTCATTCATCCCATGCTGGTGCAATCCACTTATCGACCAATCCACCATCTACCTAAGTAATTAATTATCAATTAATCGGCATTCACCGATCTCCTATGCAGATGTATTCAAGAGATTTGCGCCTTCAAGTACCTTTGCTGACTCAATTTTATCGTTTGCTTTAAGTTGTCCGAGGACTTCTTGCCCAGATATAACATAACCAAAGACAGTATAACGACCGTCCAGTAAGTTTCTGCCAGCGGGGGTTAGTTCCGGCTCAAATAAGAAGAAAAAGAACTGTGATGAACCACCATTCGGATCTGCTTCAGGTCTTGCCATTGCCAATGCCCCATAAGAGGAGAAAGGTAAAACTGGCTCCTCTTTAAAGCGTCCAGCATCTTCCATCGTGATCCCATACATTGGCTCTTTATCGCCTTTAACCATAATTTCGAGCGGAATTGCGCGATATTTCTTAGTTTTAGGATCGATAAAACCAACTTCATCGCCTGGGGGATCGCCGATTTGCAGCACATAATCATTTTCTGCCCGTGTAAAAGCTAGATTATTATAAAATCCCCGCTGGACGAGATCGACAAAGTTGCCAGATGTGATTGGTGCATTGTATCCATCGACAACAACAGTAATATTACCCTTATTGGTCTTGAACTCGATCGTCGCCCGACCTTTAAGTTGAGGCAAGTTGCTATATTCTGCTGGTATGGTGTAGGGAAAATCCGTTACCATGGACGCTTCTAATGTACCAATGTCGGACAGGACTTTCTGCCGTTCGGTTTGGAGTTGGGGTTTATCCTTGGCGGCCGTTGCCACTTGTAAGGTTTCAATTCCGGTTTGAATCTGTGCAATTAGCTGTTGAGCTTGAGTTTGTCGGTCTGTGGGCACTCCTTTCAGGATGTCCGCCTGTTTGGTTTTCAATACTGCTTCAGCTTTTTTGATATCGCTACTAATTGAACTCCATTGTTTGCCTCGCAGATGATTAGTAATGTCTTCTAAACTATTTTGGAGATCTCGCACTGGTGGATTCTCGATCGGTAGTGCGTAACGTAAAATTGATTGACCATCGGTAATCGCATTTCCGGCTGGTAACAGTCCCGCCGCGCTCACACCAACAGACAGCGAGCACAATAGGACTGTGACTATCCCCATCTGGAACCACTGTTTCCAGCGACAAATTATAGAATTTTGATCCATTTGTCTGATTAAAATATTTACTTAACTTACTCCTTATCTTGCCACATCCCGCCTCTTCTACCGCGCCGATCGGTATAAATCTATTTGAGATCTGATGGTTTGCCCTATCTGTCGTCAGTACCATTTAAATTGGTATTACTATTCACTAAAACACTAGTAACTATGTTTTGATAAAAGATGTGAGTTATATTAAATACTAGAATGAATGCTTTGTTAAGGCAGTACCTAAATTTGCGAATTGAGGACGGTTTATGACAACTATACAACTTCGTCAGTTAAACCCACTACCCCCAATTACCTGGGAAAAACTGCCATCTGATTTCATTTTACCCGACGAACCTGTGGAAAGTAGTCTTCAACCTTTACTGGCAGCGGCTTTACGAGAATCTCTAGAATTGGCAGGATTAATCCTCGCATCTGGTTTAATTGCCTCAAATTTCGGTGTTTGTGCCACTGTAGGTGATAAAACAGTTGTCAAAGCTCCCGATTGGGTATATGTGCCATCGGTACAGCCCCTGCCTGTAGGCGAAATTCGGCGCAGTTATACTCCTCATGTTGAGGGAGATGTTCCCAGCATTTTAATGGAGTTTATTTCCGAAACTGAAGGTGGTGAATATTCGATTAATCCTCACTATCCCTACGGGAAATGGTACTTTTATGAGTGTATCTTGCAAGTACCAATATATGTAATTTTTCATCCGAAAACGGGGGAGCTAGATGTTTATCGGCTAGGTGCAAACAAGTATGAGCAACAGTTACCCGACGAGGACAATCGTTACTGGATTGAAGAAATTGGCTTATTTTTGGGGGTAATGCGGGGTAAGAAAGCGGAAATGACTGCTGATTGGCTCCGCTGGTGGGATAAGTCGGGAAATTTACTGTTGTGGGGAAGTGAGCAGGTAGAGCAAGAGCGGCAACGTACTGATCAAGAGCGACAACGTGCCGACCAAGCTGAAACAGCTTTGGAACAAGAGAAGATCTCCAATCAACGACTGGCACAAAAGTTAAGAGAGTTGGGGATAGATCCCACAATGTGAACTGCCTCTCATCACAAATGTATATTAGTGCAAGATGCGAGCAGTTCAATGACTGTATTCGCAGCTTTTTGTCGATCGAACTGCTATAGGCGGAGACCAATAGAGGGTAAACTAGAGTAACAGTACTTTAAAAATTGTAAACTTTATTTACAAGTTGCCATAGTTATTCATCCAGGCTATAGTTGACCTGATGAGTATTTATACTCAGTGCCACTAGCAGCATCCTTACTTGGCAGCGAAGTATCCTACTTGAATTCCCTGCGCCTATCTATGATTTCTGAATTTCCCTGGCTCACTGCAATTATTGCGTTTCCGATTGTCGCTGCTCTAGCTATTCCCGTCCTACCTGACACTAATGGTAAAACAGTGCGGCAGTACGCATTGGGAGCGGGGATACTCGAATTTTTCCTGATTATCTATACATTTGCGACACAGTATGACTTCCATAACCCCAGCTTACAACTAGTCGAACGTTATAGTTGGGTGCCACAATTAGGCTTAAATTGGTCGATGGGTGTAGATGGTTTGTCTATGCCCTTAGTTGTGCTAACGGGGTTTGTCACTACCCTGGCTACCTTTGCGGCGTGGAATATCACTCTCAAACCGCGACTGTTCTACAGCTTGATGTTGTTGATGTACAGTGCCCAGATTGCGGTGTTTCTCGCCCAAGATTTACTCCTGTTCTTCCTGCTGTGGGAATTGGAACTAGTGCCTGTTTATCTGATTATCTCAATTTGGGGAGGAGCGCAGCGATTTTATGCTGCTACCAAATTTATTCTCTACACAGCCCTCGGTTCGATTTTTATTCTGTTAGCTGCTCTCGCCTTAGCTTTCTACGGCGATACAGTGACATTTGATTTTACCGAACTCGGACTCAAGCAATACCCGATCGGTCTAGAATTGTTGGCATACACTGGATTGTTGATTGCCTTCGGGGTCAAATTACCGATTTTCCCTCTTCATACCTGGCTTCCAGATGCTCACGGGGAAGCTCCAGCACCTGGTTCGATGATTCTCGCAGGGGTGTTATTGAAAATGGGTGGTTACGCCCTGATTCGCTTGAATGCGGAAATGCTCCCCAATGCCCATGTTTATTTTGCTCCGGTGTTAGCTGTCTTGGGCGTGGTAAATATTATCTACGGTGCCCTCGCCGCTTTCTCTCAAGATAATCTCAAGCGGCGGCTGGCTTATTCGTCGATTTCGCACATGGGATTTGTGTTAATTGGAATCTCTTCATTTACGGCTTTGGGTATCAATGGCGCGATGCTTCAGATGATTTCCCACGGGTTGATTGCTGCTGCACTCTTCTTCCTCTCTGGGGTGACTTATGAGCGGACGCACACGTTGGCAATGGATAAAATGGGTGGTATTGCCAAATTGATGCCAACCACCTTTGCGTTGTTTACAGTTGGTTCGATGGCTTCCCTAGCTTTACCAGGGATGAGTGGGTTTGTGGGCGAACTGACGATTTTCCTCGGTTTGACTACGAGTGATGTTTATAGTTCTGGATTCAAGACAATTATTGTCTTCTTGTCGGCGGTGGGTTTGATGATTACACCAGTATATTTGTTGTCAATGCTGCGGCGGGTGTTCTTTGGGCAGGAGAGTTCTTCTTGTTCGCTCGAACCTTGGCTCGATGCAAAACCACGGGAGATTTTCATCACAGTGTGTCTATTGGTGCCGATTATCGGGATTGGATTTTATCCCAAGTTGGTAACTCAGACTTATGATTCAACGACGGTTGCTGTTGCTGCCCATCTTCGGGGGGCGATTGGGACAATTGCTCAAGTTGAGGATTCCAGCTTATATGCTCGCTCTCATGAGTTATCTTCGCAAGCAGAGATAGCGGCACCGACTATTCCAGCATTGGCTAGTTCGATCGATCGATAGGTTAATAACGCAAGTTGCTACCTACAACCTCAGCGGTTAGAAACTGCTGCTCGGAGCACCTTTTCCAGATAGGCGAACTTTGCAACACTAGCCACGATTTTAATCGTAGGTATTCTATCGGTAGCAACTTGGGTTAATAAATCAGGAATTGGGTGTTGGATTTTGCTCCTCGACCCAACTTGCGGTTTATTGAGCTAACTCACTGTTGAATTCATTAAAGCTACGGCGTTTGAGGGCAAGGGATTCTTTTCTGGGCAGGAGATCGAAAACTTCACGGAAGGTATCATCAATTTTTTCAAATGAAATTTGACCTGCTTGATTCAGCCGAACTTGACCTTTTTGGTCGATTAGCACAGTTTGAGGGACTGTTCCAGTGTAGTAATACCCTGGTTCCATATTTGGATACTTGAGATTTAGATCTAGACTATCTACACTCACGGGGATAAAACTTGCGGCTTTACCATAATAAGCTTGAAGTTGGGAAATCACTCCAGAATATTTTTTGCAATCACTACTATCATCGACATAAAAGACTAATAAAGCGGGTTTATTAGTTTTTAATGAATCAGCAAGTGAAGTTCTAGCCGGAACAAGGGAACCATTTCCCGCGTAGAGAACAAACACATTTCCGTCATATTTATCATCATCAATTCCCGCTAAGGCTGGTTGATTGAATAATAATGAACAGGTCAAGATTAAGATCGCAGCTATCAGCGATCGCCACCAAGATCTTGCGTAATTAGATAATATTTTAGACATGTGAGTTGCTTGAATTTAGTTTTAAAAAATAGCAGAATTTGCAGATTTTCTATTTGACTGCTTCCAACATACGGGAAAAATAGAAGCGGGTTTTAGTCATGGCTTTCCGCTCAATTTTAAAACCTTGTGATTCTAAAATTTTGATAATATCTGATTCCTTATGCAGATAAGCACGGGTAGCTTTACTCGCCCCGGGAAAGAAACTACCAATCTGTTTGAGCAGACTCAGGCAGGGAGTTTTGGGCGCAAAACTAAGAATCAATCGCGATTGTGCTCTCGATGCCAGATGAGAAATCATTTCAGCGGCTTTATCTTGGGGGTAGTGAATCAACACATCGAGGCAAACGACAGTATGATAATTACCACTAATATGTTCGAGGTCTTGAATAGTGAATGTGGGATTATCGTTATGCCCGAATAGCTTTGCCGCGCGTTCTTTGGCTTCATCAACCATTTTTTCCGAAATATCACTAGCACTAACGATCGCTTTTGCCGTCGCGAGTGGAATGCTCAAACTCCCTACCCCACACCCGGCATCACAGATGGTTAGCCCCTCCAGGTTATGATCTGCCTGAAACCATTCTAGCAACGTGTCTACGGTCTGCTGATGGCCTGTGCGGATATCAAGCTGAACCTTGTTCACCTCGCCATCGCCATAAATTCGCTGCCATCGATCGAATCCCGTATTATTGAAATAATCTTTGACTACCGCCTTGTCGTCTACTACGTTCATACAACCTTAGATCTTAAATAAAAATTTTATGCCGACGGTAGATCACTATAGCAGGCGATCGGGGCTGTGGGGTAGGTGAGTGTTGTTTTGAGCAACCTAAAAATGTCAAACCCCAGCATTTATCTTCAAAATGCTGGGGTTACTAGTCAAGTATGTTAGTGTCGATCGTTGACTGAAAAAGAATTTCCACAGCCACAAACACTGATTGCATGAGGGTTCTGAAAGCGAAAACCTCCACCCATGAGATCTTCTGAATAATCCAATTTGATACGATCGAGGTACTGTAGTTGTTGGCAATCAATTAACACCGAAACACCACCAACTTCATACACGCGATCGTCAGCTTCGATCTGTTCTTCTAGATCGATTGTATAATAGAAATCTTTACAACCTCCGCTAGATAATCCTAGCCGAAATTTGCTATCAGTTTGCTGTCTCACTGTTTGCATTCTTTTGATTTCTGCGATTGCCGCTTTGCTAATTTCAATCATGATCGGAAACCAGGGATAGAGATCGGGGGGATAAATTAGAAATTTAATTCATCGATCGATATAAGCTCATGTACATCGATCAAAACAAAGCAGTTCTTGGCACAAAATTTACAGAGTAAGATCTGTAAACTTTGGTAATTTACTTAGCACTATTTCGAGCGTAATCATCTTCAAACCGGACGATATCATCTTCGCCCAAATACTCACCGTTCTGAACTTCGATGATGACTAAAGGAATAATACCAGGATTTTCTAACCGATGCTTAGTACATGCAGGTACATAAGTAGATTGATTGCTGTGAAGGATTTCTTCTTTGTCATCACAAGTCACCATGGCGGTTCCCGAAACGACGATCCAATGTTCGCTCCGATGATAGTGCATTTGGAGACTGAGGCGATGACCGGGCTTAACCTCAATGCGCTTGATCTTATGTCCGGGTCCTTCTTCTAAGATCGTAAAAGAACCCCAGGGTCGCAGTTCTGTTGCGGCAATTGTATTTAAAGCCATCGGTGATGTCAATGTTAGGTCACTGGTTTGAGCTTGATTCATGGGAAGTTGGGGGCTGCGGTAATGGTGGAGATTCTACTCGATCGCACGGGTGAAAACTAGCCACTCGTTGGCATAATTTCGCGGTTAGGGGGTAGTTTAAGCGCTATGAAGTTTCAGAGGGCGATCGTGCAAAGCATAGCTACCCAGATAATATTACCCACTTGGTCACTCAAAATCGTACTTCGCATCGTAAATTTTTGCGACAATTTACGTTGGACTTTTACTCCCATCCCCAGATGTTCACTGATTGAGAAAACTCAAATCCTCAATATAACCGTTAGGTGCGGCTTGCGCTAATCGATCGCCGATTTGGGCATCAATCTGCGCTTGACTGGTATTCCCCAGGGCAAGGTAAGCGAGTGCGCGAAACTGATATGACATTCCTAGACGAGGATTGAGTGAGATCGATCGATTGAGTTCGGCAATAGCTTGTTGATAGTTTTCGGTCAGTACTAATAATTGTCCCAATTGAGAGCGCATTGCTGCCGATTGGGGATAGAGTTGTAGTGATTGACGGGTGTATTGCAATGCTCGCTGGGGATTTTTGCGCAGAAGTTCTACTAAGCCCAGATTGCCATAGGAATAGTAAGATTTGGGATCGAGTTCGATCGCATATTGGAGATCGCGGCTGGCACCAGCAAGATTTTTGAGTTCGGCGTGGACTAGCCCCCGCGCATTATAAGCGATCGATAATTTGGGGTTGAGTTCGATTGCGCGATCGCAGTAGCCTAGGGCTTCTCCTTTGTTGCCAAAGCTGTTGAGAAAAAAACATTTAGCTACCAAGGCAATTGGTGATTTGGGAGCGATGGCGATCGCCCGATCTGTATCGGCTAGTGCTGAGCCAATGCGGTTGGACATAAAGTTTGCCGCAGCTTTGGCTAGATAGGCACGGGTGTACTTAGGATTAACTTTAATCGCACGCTCCATTTTGTCAATTGCGCCGCCCCAGTCACTGCGATTGAATCGCTCGACTCCCTGCAAGAAGTAATCATCCGCAGTCGGTGTACTAGAAGCGATCGAACTAGGAGTAGATGGACTGCGCTGGGCAAAGTTCAAACCCAAACTACTAGCTAGCCGCAGAATTGTTGTCGTGGTAATCCCTAAATTAAATCCTGTCTTCACCCGCACATTTTGATTGATCTCTGAGGTTTGAATCTTTTCATCGACATCTCCTCTGCCGTGGATGGCAATTAATTCTCCCTCATGGTTAAATACTGGACCACCACTCATCCCTGGCAATGTATTATTGGTATATACCAGCGAATAACCGTCGGCTAAGGGACGATTAGCATTTGCAGTGACTCGACCTTCAGTGAAGTTATAAATTGAGGTTGTAATTGCCTTAGTTGCCAGGGGAAATCCAGCGACGAAGACTGTCGCGCCCTCGGTCGATTTACTAGCGTCTCCCAGCTTGGCTAATGGATACTTTGCTGCGCTGGTAAAGGTAATGACAGCTAAATCCGTATCCTTGAGTGCCCTAATCTTGGCGGTTTGATAGGTTTGCCCATCTGGAGTGAGAATTTTATAAGCAGATTGACGATTTCGCACCACATGAGCGGCGGTGAGAATCCGATATTCGGTATTGTTTTTGTCGAGGATGACACCAGAGCCAACAGAATTACCACCATCGATCGTGACGGTGACAGCTTTGGCAATTTTCCCGACTTCGATCGCCGATAATCCCCAAGCAGATTGGGTGAAGATGCCGATGGCGATCGCACTGCACGAGATCGCTATCGGTGTAGATCCTAGCGGCTGGAGGATGGAGATCTGTGACAGTGAACTAGCTTTCATCGGCGGAGTTTCGAGCTTGGCGAGTAACGATCGATTGGCATCAAACCATCACGATCGATCCCAGTATAACCATCTCCTGGCATCAATCCCAACCAGCGATCGCTTTTTGGTGTCAGGAATAATTGGTCATAAACTCGTGTATTCAGGCTCTCGACATCTGTTGGCGATTGAAGCAGCCATTGATGGATTTGGCTGTGGAGGAGGTATTCATTGCGAATACTATCGATCGCGATTAATTTTTGAAATCTATTAAGTAGCTGCGGGATGGGGTCATGATTAGTCCCGTTATCACCAGCATTTAGACTTGCTAACTGAGGTTGTTTTCGACGAATGAGTTCTCGACTATTTTCGGCTAAGACCGCATCTGCTTGGTGCAATTTGCCGAGCTTGCTCCAGAGTGGATCGTCGGTGGCTCGTTTGAGCAGATCGTTTTGCTGTGCAAAGGTACGTGTGAGTGAGATTAGGGGTGATTCGATCGCCATTTTAGATACAGCAATTGGTGCTGCTTCGGCGGCGGTGGGGGGATTGCGCAAGGATGAACTCGATTTTGGTAAAGGGACATTAATGCCTAGTTTGTCCAGATCTTGTTTCCAGTTGGCTTGGAGACTGGTAAGCTGAGTTTGGTGATATTGCTCGATCGCCTCCCGACGTTTGGCGGTAGCTAATTGGTGGTATTTAGTGATAAATTCTGCCCCTTGAGTCAGGTGGCGTTTAAAAGCTTGCGGCGCATATAAGCCAGGAAGAGCATCGATCGGTTGACCATCTTTGTCCAAGATATAATGGATGCTATTGCCTGTAATTGTTTGTTGAACTTTGCGTCCATCGCCAAAATCGATCGTAATTTTGGGCACGGGGCGCACAGATTGCCAGTGAAGGATATAGTTATCCCGCAATAACTGAGCAATTTCAGGGTGGGAGTACAGGGTAATTCTAAAAAAGCGGCTATTGGCACAACTCAATTCTTCATCTAGATTTCCCAATAGTCGTAAGGATAAAATCGGTTTGTCGCTGGCTTGCGCCGCTTGTTTGGCTGTGGCAAGATCGGTATGCCAATACAAGCGAGAAGCGTAACAGTCTCGTTGCTTGCAGAGACGATCTAGGGTTTGATTTAACTTTTGCCAGCGAGGATTGTCCACTTGAGTACGCAATTTCGCCATTTCAGTCCCGTTGATTTTTAAAAACCGCTCGATTTCGGGATATCCTGGCGATCGATATCGGGCGATTGTCGGGGTGGATCTTTGCTCTTTCGCGTTAACTGGAAATGAAGTATCTATTCCGATCGCTCCACCACTGAGTACCAATAAGGCGGCAATTGTTACGCTGGCTCGAATGTTCGACATATACTTACGATGGCTCCTTTTTACCAGACTACATTAGTCAAGATCGATATTTCGCACAACTGGGACAGGAAAATCAGGTGACGTAATTACTTGTTACTTATTACTATTATTTATTACTGCTCTTAATTCCCTACCCATGAAATTCACAGAATTCGATCGAGAGATGATCCAAAGATGTTTGTCTCTTGCTAAACAAGCTTGGGGCAAAACTGCCCCCAATCCGCTCGTTGGGGCTGTAGTAGTTCAAGATGGGGAGATTGTCGGTGAAGGCTTCCATCCCGGCGCGGGACATCCTCATGCGGAAGTATTTGCGCTGCGGGCAGCAGGGGAGAGGGCGCAAGGGGCGACGATTTATGTCAGTCTCGAACCTTGCAATCACTACGGGCGAACGCCCCCCTGTGCCCAGGCTGTAATTGCAGCAGGGGTGAAAAAAGTAGTCATTGGGATGGTAGATCCTAATCCCTTGGTGGCGGGTGGGGGGATTGCCACTCTCGAACAAGCGGGAATTGAAGTAGTTGTGGGAGTAGAAGCCGCCGCCTGCGAGGAGTTAAATGAGGGATTTGTCCATCGTATTCTCCACCATCGTCCCTTGGGCATCTTAAAGTATGCGATGACCTTAGACGGCAAAATAGCCACTGATAGCGGTCATAGTACCTGGGTGAGCAGTGAAACTTCCCGCCACTATGTTCATCATCTCCGTGCAGGTTGTGATGCAGTAATCATTGGTGGCAATACTCTCAGACAGGACAACCCGCATCTGACTAGTCATCAACCAGATACACCGAATCCGCTCCGCGTCGTGATGACTCAGAAATTAGATGTACCCGCTGAAGCGATTTTATGGGACACGAGCGTTGCACCAACTTTGGTAGTCACTCAGACAGGGGCAAATCCAGCGATGCAGTCCCAATTATGCGATCGAGGTGTGCAGATCTTAGAATTGGATATACTCAAGCCCTCTCAAGTCATGCAGCATTTATACGATCGCGGTTTTCTGTCCGTACTATGGGAATGTGGTGGCACTCTAGCCGCTAGTGCGATCGCTGATGGGGCAATTCAGAAGGTATTAGCCTTTATCGCGCCCAAAATTGTTGGTGGGAGTATCGCGCTTTCACCTGTTGGCGATTTGGGCATTCGATCGATGAATGAAGCTCTAATATTAGAACGGGTAACTTGGCAACAAATAGGTGCTGATTGCCTAGTTCAAGGTTATCTAAAATCGAAAGCAGGATCCCTGTTGTGTTGAGCAAGATAATATGAAGCCCAATTATCAACAAGAAAATTCAGTCTTGGTGTTGAAATGAGGGCAATAGCTCACGCCATCATCGAGGCATAAGGTTTAGCAAAGATCATCCGTCCGGCAGAAGTTTGGAGCGCAGAAGTGACGATAATTCTCAATTCCCCACCCACATATTTTCGACCTTCCTCTACAACTACCATTGTGCCATCATCGAGATAGCCAACACCTTGGGTAGCTTCTTTCCCATCTTTGATAATCTTGATCTCTAAACAGTCGCCAGGTAAATAGATTGGGCGAACTGCTTGAGCTAAATCATTTACATTTAAGACGGAAACTGCTTGGAGATTAGCAACCTTACTGAGATTATAATCATTGGTTAATAACGTAGCATTGATTTCACTGGCAAAGTGAACTAACTTGGCATCAACAGTATCAATTTCCCGATAATCGATCGGGTGAATAATAATTCGATCGGGAAAATCATCTTTCATCCGATTGAGAATATCTAACCCCCGCCGTCCGCGAATCCGTTTCAGATCGTTGGCAGCATCTGCCAATGTTTGCAATTCCTGAATCACAAACTGTGGCACTAAAATTTGTCCTTCAACAAACCCCGTATTTAATAACTCCTCAATCCGCCCATCGATGATACAACTAGTATCGATCACCTTGGGCGAGATCGCTTTCAAAGTGCCCTCAGCAACCAACATCGTTTCCACATTTTGGGGATTAATCAACCGCAGAAATGCCCCACCGTGAGTATCGGCTAAAGTCACCCCCAGATAGCAAAACATGATACTGCCCAAAATTGCGAACAAGGGTTTGAGAAATGAGAATTCTAATGGTATGGGTAACAGAAAGATTGGTGCTAGCATGAGATTGGCAATCAATAGCCCCACCACTAAGCCCACAGCCCTAGTTAACAACACATCTACAGGTAATTGACGGACTTGAGATTCCAGACGACGGTAAGCGGTTTTGACAATCGCCCCAAAGATCCCGCCAAATACTGCCCCAAATCCAGCGGTGACGATGCGTAAACCCTCTTGGTTGGTAACTTGCTCCAGCATCTGACTGGGCAAAATATCGACGATACCATAGCCAATCCCTGCCGCTCCAAGGATTAGTAGAAGGATAATAGTGAAGTCGAGCATGGGTAGGCTCCCGATCGGGTGATAGATCTCTCGCTCACCATTATATCTGGTAGGGGGCAGGGAATAGGGGAAAGGAACAGTTGACCCTTCTCTTCTCTTCGAGACGCTGTGCCTCCGGCAGGCTAACGCCAACGCGAACGACAATCTCAGGGTAAGCAGTTGACAGTCCCCCAGTCCCCCAGTCCCCCCGTCCCCCAGTCCCCCCGTCCCCCCGTCCCCCCGTCCCCCTCTAAATGTCTACTACTGCTTATCTCCACATCCCATTCTGTCGGCGGCGTTGTTATTACTGCGATTTTCCGGTATTTGTGGTGGGCGATCGCAAGACTGGGGCTAATTCTGGCAATATCCAGCTATATGTAGAGCAATTGGGGCGTGAGATTGCGGCGCAGGTAAATTACGATCGACCCTTAGAGACTATTTTCTTTGGTGGTGGTACGCCGTCACTGCTGACAGTCGAGCAATTGGGGCAGATTTTGGACTGGTTAGCGACTAAATTTGGGATTGCTAGTGGTGCCGAAATCTCGATGGAAATCGATCCGGGTACATTCGATCTCGCCCAACTTCAGGGCTATCGACAAATGGGGGTAAATCGGGTCAGTATCGGGGTGCAAACATTTCAGGATCATCTCTTGCAACTGTGCGGTCGATCGCATACTGTAGCCGATATTTACCAGGCTGTAGAGCTAATTCATCAAGGGGGTGTCACCAATTGGAGTTTGGATCTCATTTCTGGCTTACCACAACAAACCCTGGCGGATTGGACAACTTCCTTACAAGCAGCAATTCAACTCAATCCCAATCATATCTCCTGTTACGACCTGATCGTCGAAGCGCAAACCCCATTTGCCAAACAGTACCAACCAGGCGATAAACCACTACCCAGTGATGAAACTACCGCCCAAATGTATAGTACCGCCCAACAAATATTGACGGCGGCTGGTTATGTCCACTATGAGATTTCCAATTATGCTCGCCCAAATGATCGGTGTCGCCACAACCTCACCTACTGGCGCAATTTACCGTATTATGGTTTTGGCATGGGTGCCGCGAGTTACCTAGATGGCTATCGATTCACTCGCCCGCGCACGACAGATAAATACTATCAGTGGATTGCCAATGGATGTGATTGGCACGTAGAATCAACATCTGAGGTCGATCGGTTTTTAGAAACCTTGATGTTGGGCTTAAGATTGGCTGAAGGTGTGAGGCTAGAATTGATTGAGTCCGAGTTTGGCAGGAGTAAATTAGATAGTCTATTAAAATGTGTGCAGCGATATCAACAACAGGGGTGGGTAGAAATCTTGACGACAGGAAACGATCGCGATCGACGGTTGCGACTATCCGATCCAGAGGGGTTATTATTTTCTAATGTAGTACTAGCAGAAATATTCACTAGCGAAATCTATTACTAGCAGACATACATAACCTACTCACTGGTTACATTATAAATATCTTTTCTCCTATCTCCCGTCTCTATTACAAATTTAGATATGACCGTTACTCAATCTACCCTGACAGATGCCGATGTAATCATTAATGCCGTGGAAATTAACGATCGACATGGGGTAGGCATTTTATTACAAAGAATTTTTAAAGATCGATCTAACACCATTTCAATTCGCGCTCTCAATATTTATGATGGAGATCATTCATTTTGTGACTTTAATTATTCCCTCAGCGCGATCGGCTTATCGCGGGCAGAGATTTTCGTCAAAATTAAAGAAATACTAGCTGGACATACTGTTAAACGAATATTGTGCATTCCTTATCATCAAGAAGAAATCTTCATGGCTCTGGCTGTGCATGAATTGTTTGGCGCGAAAATCTGTACATACTTGATGGACGACCAAAATATTTTAGCTGATGGCATTCCTGATGATGTAATGGGCGAAATGCTCAGTAAATCTACCTTAAGATTAGCAATTTCTTCGGAAATGCGTGATGTTTATACAGCTAAATATGGGTGCAAAATAAATTTTGCACCACCAGTAATTCCAGCGAAATTGGCAAATACGGAAATTCCCCTAGCCTTTGCATCGATCGATCAAATGTCCGAAAATATTCATCAAACAGGAGCGATGATTGGTAATATTTGGAGTTCTCAGTGGTTTCAACTACTGCGCACGATGACGAGAGAAGCTGGTGTGCAACTAGATTGGTATGGCAATTCTGGGGCGGATTGGAATATGGGAAATCGATCTCAACTTGCCACTGATGGTATTACCGAGCGAGGATTTTTACCCACGGAAGCTGAATTAGCTACTGTATTGCGAAATCATGCCTATATCGTGGTACCTTCTGGTACTCTCGATGAGCGAGATGATAATCATGCAACTTCATTGTTGAGTTTGCCGAGTCGGATTCCCTTTGTGATGGCTACCTCCAATACTCCAATCATCGTTGTCGGTAGCCGCAACACAGCCGCCGCTAGATTTGTCGAGAGGCTCCAAATCGGTACAGTGGCAGATTACGATCCGGTGAGCTTTCGTACTGCTGTTACCTACGTTACTCAGCCACAAATTCAACTCCAGATGCGCCAAAATGCCGCTCGTCAAGTACCACATTTTGTCAATGAGCAGATGGATGAGTGGATTTGGCAATCTCTAGCCGCTGGAGAACCGATCGATCGACAATTTGCCGAACTCGATGCAATTAGCAACTATACAGAAGCTTTTACAGCGTGCTTGAATTTAATGAAAGGCTATCAAGCAAAAATTAAAACGCTAGAGACTCCGATAAATTTGTCAAAACTATTTCCTATCTATGGAGAGTATCGGGTTCGTCTGCGCCGAATTTGGTTGCAGATGAAGGGACAACTATAACTTTAGGTAAAA
This sequence comes from Chamaesiphon sp., assembly GCA_041738715.1. Lineage (GTDB taxonomy): Bacteria > Cyanobacteriota > Cyanobacteriia > Cyanobacteriales > Chamaesiphonaceae > Chamaesiphon. The sequence goes on along the minus strand of JBGSPI010000147.1, from coordinate 2,290 downwards.
GCTGAATATATTTATTATTGTGTGAAAATTTAGTGATAGTTCAAGTCAATCCAAGGCAAACAACAATCCCCATAATTTTAATTGACGGAGTATTTTTTCAAATTCCTAACTCAGGAATTGCGCGGGTATGGCATAGTTTATTAAATGAGTGGGTTAAGACTGGATTTAGCGAACATTTAATCTTGCTCGATCGAGATGGTACTGCCCCACAAATTCCTGGAATTAATTACCAACTAATTCATCGGTATGAAAAATCAAATGCTGCCCAAGATTCTTTTCTCTTGCAGGAAATATGCGATCGATATCAACCAGATCTGTTTATTTCTACCTACTATACTACCCCCATCTCCACGCCAGCAATTTTGCTCGTTCATGACATGATTCCAGAGGCAATTGGTGCAGATTTGACTGCCCGCATGTGGCAGGAAAAAAACTATGCGATTTGTTATGCTGCGCGATACACTACCATCTCAGAAAATACTGCGCGAGATCTGCATCGTTTTTATCCACAAGTTGACCCTGAGACGATTACAGTCGCGCTTAATGGGATCGATCCTCAGTTTGTGCCCAGTTCGGAGACAGAAATTGAGCAATTTCGCACTACTCACCAGATTGCCCAACCATATTATATCATTGTTGGCGATCGAGTTGGACTGGATGGATATAAAAATGGAATTCATGCTTTTCGTGCGCTGTCTCAATTAGCCGAGCGCGAACAATTTGAAATTGTCTGTGTGGGCGGAAATCCGCAATTAGAAACAGAATCAGCCAATTTGATGATCGGCACTAAAGTTCATCAATTATCTCTGAGCGATCGAGATTTACAAACAGCATATTCTGGCGCAATTGCTCTGATTTATCCCTCCCTCTATGAAGGATTTGGTTTACCAGTTCTCGAAGCGATGGCTTGCGGTTGTCCAGTAATTACTTGTCACAACTCTTCACTGCCTGAAGTAGCTGGTGATGCGGCTATCTATGTGAGTGAAACTGATGTAACAGACTTGGTTAATGCTCTATCTCAAGTTCAAAAACAGGAAGTAAGATCGCTATTAATTGCCGCCGGATTAAGCCGATCTAAACATTTTTCCTGGACAAAAATGGCTGAAACGATCGCGCAAGTACTACTCGATACCCATGCCGATATTCAATCTGGTAAATTACAGCCATCTCTCAAATTATCATGGGCACAATTTCGCCAAACTTTATTAGAATACCAAGAACAATTAGCAGCGGTAGAAACACAATTAGCCACTACCCAGTCACAACTAATTGTTGCACAGACACAGATCGCTTCAATGGAAAATACTAAATTTTGGCAACTACGTCAACAATGGTTTAGATTGACAAGAATACCAAAATCTATAATTAGTCAATTGAATAGATTTACCTCTTCTTAGTTGGTATCTTATTGAAGATGGGCGTATATTCCCTTTCGATCGAATTATTGTCTAACTCGAACTCGAACATTTTTTTGAATCTGAACCACCGATCGCGTAACTTCCAAAATTTGGTACTTTCCATTGAAGCAATTTTTAATTGAGCCTCCTGTAATTCTCGACGAACTAGATCGAGTTCTATTTGCAATATTTCTGCGGTAGATGATTGAATATTAGGAATTTGATTTGTGATTGTTATAGATCGAATAAATTGCCAAGTATTATTTTCTTTTTGAGCAATGGGTACAACACCTAATTTATCAGCTGTTTCTACTTGAGTTTTATCTCTTACCCAAGCAAAATATTCGCTCAACAGTACAGGAAATTTAGTTTGTTGTTGTAATTTCTCCCATTGAGAGACAGCATTTTGATAACCATAATATTGCTCCTTGAACTGTAATTGTTTCGAGGTGACATAGGAAAAGTGTTGAAAAACCAAACCTTTACTTTCAGTTTCTTGATGCAAAAATGGATTGACTGTGGCAATATCTTGATGTTGTCCATCTGCTAAAGTCTGTACGAGGCTGGGTGGCTCATGAGTTGCCCAAAATTCCCCAGGTTTAAACCGCCAGGTTCGCAGCCATTCTTGCCGAGGATTTTGAGCATAACAGTTGCGCGTACTAATAACATGGTTGTAACTACTCAGGCTGAGGGATAGGAGATTGAGGATGACCAGAGAAAAGGGAAATTAAAGTGTCCAAAACATTCAAACCTTTGTCACTTTACCCATAAAATGGCGTAAAAAGCCAGGATATGCTTCACAAGTTTAAGTAGTGCGATTCGTTGAAGTATGAATCACGGTATCCAGTCCGTACATAGTACTTCCAAGCTGGCTACCAGACATGTAGCACTAG
>JBGSPI010000124.1:0-25197 GCA_041738715.1 Chamaesiphon sp. | reverse complement strand
GATAAAATCCCGTAGCTCATCTATAGGTTTCGGTTCTGAGTTATTACTCTGATCCTCAGATATGTCTTCCATAAGTGTCAACAGACTCTAGAGCTATGATAGATTCTAAATATTTTACAACTGATTTAGGACTGCTATACTTGCCCATGTATAGTTTTCTGAGACAAATTGTCGGGCACGATCACCCATTTGTCTGGCAGCATCAGGATATTTTAGAGCTTGTTTGACTGAGTTGGAGATCGCACTCACATCAAGTTCTGGCACATATCCCAGTTTCTCCTGATTAAGCAACTCAGCTAAAGCGACATCAGGAGTAACCAGCGCAGGAATTCCAGCGGCTAAGGCTTCGAGGACGGATACACCAAAGTTTTCGGAGTAGGAGGTGAGGGCAAATAAGTCTGAACCTTGGAGTAATAGATCCTTTAGTTCTCCTGTCACCATCCCCAAACAGTGAGTGCGATCTTGAATGTTGCTTGCGGCAATTAAAGATTTCAGTTCGGCTTCGTAGTCTGGATCGCCAGCACCTGCTAATACAAAGGTAAAACGTTGATTGACTAGTTTCGCGAGAGCTGGAATTAAATAATCAAGACCCTTTTTGGGATGGAGGCGGGATAAAAATAAAATGGTCGGTTCATCTTCTGGAAGATTGAGATGTTGCCGCAAGCGTTGACGCGCATCTGGGATGGTCGGTGCGATCAACAGACCGTGGGGCAAAATGAAGCTGGGGGATAGGAGATTTAAGTGCGCGGCTTCTTTTTGTTCTTGGACTGAGGTGAAATGGATAGCCTGACAATGGTTGAGATTTCTTTGTTCAATTAGCTTGAGATAACATTGTTTTCTATAAGCTTTTTGTTGAAGAGACCACGTACAGAGTTGTCCCAGAGGTCGAATGATGTATGGTATTTTACGATAGCGAGCAATCGTCATCGCGACAGTAGAAGGATAGGAAAAAATAGCATGGATATGTAGCAGATCGTAGTTATGAATATTTTGCCAGAGCCAAGTTGTGAGTTGATGGGAGAAGGCAAATTCGCGCACGGCATGAATATTTAGAGAGAAGCGATCAAAGAACCAGATGGGCACGTGTTGATACTGGCTACGCTGTCCGAGGGGAACATTGAGTAGGTCAGAGCCATTATCGTTAGTAGTTGCAATCTCTGCATCAATACCGCAATCATTGAGGGCTTTGACCATTTCTAAAACCGCTTGACTTGGTCCTCCACGGACGATTGCGACGGAGGGAATGATATGGAGGACTTTCATGTCGAAATTGTTTAAGAGTTCTTAACTTTGAGATTGATTGATTTTTGTTCTAAAATGTCTTGATAAATCTCAATTAGCTTTGTCGAAACTTTATCCCATGTGTAGTTATCTCGAACGAACTGACTGATACGCAAACTTGAATTGTTCTTGGTTTCATCTGAGAGATTTATCAGATGCAGTTCTATTGTCTGCGCGATCGCGGCGACATCCAGATCGATAACATAGCCGAGTTTATGTTCTTTAACGATTGAAGACAAGGCAACGCCAGGTGTTAATAGTACAGGTAATCCAACTGATAGGGCTTCTAAGGCAGCAATACCAAAGTTTTCGGAATGAGAGGTGAGGGTAAATAAATCAGCACCTTGAAGAAGTATATTTTTGGGTTCTCCTTCTACAAATCCAATCATGTGAGTGCGATCTCGAATCCCAGCACTCACCAACAGTGAATTAATTTCTTCTACGTATTCTGGTGCCCCATTTCCAGCAAGTACGAAGGTAAAACGATGATGAATGAGTTTGCTGAGTGCTGGAATCAGATACTCCAATCCTTTTTTGTGATGAATTCGAGCTAGGAATAAAATAATGGGTTCATCCAATAGGCAATTTAGGTTTTGGCGCAGGAGCGCGGACGCATTGGGGATTTGGGCGGGAATCCCTGGCAGAGCCAGTGGCAGCACAAAAGTAGAAGATTTAAAGTTTAAAGCTTGAAAATCTTGCTGTTCTTGTTCACAGGTCAGATGGATCGCTTGAGCACGATTGAGATTCACCCGTTCAATTAGCTGTAGGTAAATTTGCTTTCTTTGAGTACTTTGCTGAAGTGACCATTTGCAGAGTAAACCATGGAGTGTAGTCAAGTAAGGAATACCCTGCCATGTGGCAATAGCCATTGCGACCGTAGATGTGTAGGAAAAAATGGCATGAACATGAATCAGGTCATACTTAGAGATGTTTTTTATAAGCCAAATTGTCAATGAGCTAGAAAAAGCAAATTCTCGCAAGGTTGAGATTGAGGGTGAGAAGCGAGGGAAAAAGTAAGTAGGAACCCCCCTATAAATCACCCGTTGCCCCAAGGGTTGATCCAGGACATTGTCGCCATCGTCATTGGTTGTCGCGATCTCTACATCGATCCCTTGGGTTTGTAAGCCACGAACCATATCTAACACAGCTAAACTTGTACCACCTCGGATTGGTGCAACCGAGGGAATAATATGTAAAACTCTCAATTAATTAACTCCAGTAACAACTTCTAAAACTCTTGTAGTGTTCACGAAATATCAACAAAATCAATGCCCTGTTTGCGAAGATTAGCATAATGATTGTCTTCGTCCCATTTAAAATCAATCACCAAATCCACCTCTCAAACCCTTTGTTGTTGCCAATCTGCTAGCAAGTTACCCACGGTTTGTTTAAATCGATCAAATCCATAGATATCAATTACTTTTGCTCTGAGTAATTGTGGTTGATACATTAAGCTGTGGGGATAGGTTCCTTGTAAGATTTGAGTTAGCGTCAGAGCAATCTGATCGACATCATCGGGGTTGACGAGTGCGCCCAGTTCACCATGACACAGAGCATCGATCGCCCCATCTCGATCGCCACCCAGGGTTGGTTTGCCGCAAGCGAGAGCTTCTAGATAGACGATGCCAAATCCTTCACCTTTGCTAGGCATGGCAAACACATCACATAAATTGTAGTGATCGCAGAGTTCTTCGTCGGGAATAAATCCGGCTAATGTAACACAATCGTGTAGCTGGAGAGCGGCGATGGTTGCTTCAATGCGAGGACGATCGCTTCCCTTGCCCACCAAAATGTAATGAACATCAGGAATTTGCTGGCGAATAGTAGGAAGTGTTTTGAGGATCTGATCGTACCCTTTATAGCGTTCAAAAGAATCTAACCTCGCAACAGTTAGGATCACAGGTGTTTGAACGGCGAGATTGTAGCGTTTTATTAGGTGTTGAGGTTTGGGAGCAATATGCCATCGATTGCTGTCAAACGTATTAGGAAGTATAGATAACTTAGTGGGGTCTAAATGTTGCTCTGCAATTAAACGGTCTCTTGTATAGCTCCCCACTGGCAAAATGTGATCGGCATGATGTAATGCTCTTTGGATACTAGGATTTTCAATTTTCCAGGCATCAACTCCGTGGGCAACAGCCCAGTAAGGAATGCCAGTCAATTGCTTGAGTCGATAAGCTGCCTGAGCAAAATTCAAATGAGTTGCAATTACTAGTTGAGGTCTTTTTAATATTCCCCCAGTCAAAATTTGACTGGCAAATACTGCTGTCCGCAAAGGTAATGGATACGAACCAGCAAAATGGAAACGGGTGTTGGAGTAGCTGGAAAAATCGCCAATTGTTTGAGTATCATGTTTTAAGAAAACATCGTAACTGACTTTCAAGTTTAAATGATTTAAAGCATCTAACAAAAAGGCTGAATAAACTTGAATTCCGCCTTTGAATTCAAAGATATTGGGAACCCAAATGTGTATGGATGAGCGATTATCGTCAGTTGAAAGCATGATCAACTACATATGAGATGTTGAAGAATATTTTAAAAGTAGATTGTAAAGTAACAATAAATATTTGAGACAACAAAAAAGTTTTTCAGGCTTTTTTGATTCTCATTTAATCGAATAGTTTTTGCTTCGATTATACATGATCTGTGGGCACTGCCTAGCATATTCATTCTATGCTAAAAAGCGTCAATTGCGTTCATTTGGTAGAAACTTGGGTTACATGAGGCGTTTAACAAAACCAAGAATCAGATACAGCACGCCTAATTGAATAATAAGACCAGTAAGACCAGCTTCAAAGGTACCACTGACGAATCCCTGCATAAGTGGTAGGAAGCTGATTAAGACAGCAATACGGAATGGTGTATAAAGTTTGAATGGGGAAATGGCTTCATTCATCCAGCGAAAGAAAATTCCGGTCAAAACCATTAATGTGGAACCCAATAGACCATAGTAGAGATAGAGTTCTCCTGTACCAGTAATTAGTACGGATGTTGTAGTGTCAAATTCGGGTAACCGGTGAGATAAGCGGCCAACTAAATTGGCCGAAAGACTAATTGGTTTTTCGGCCCACAGGAATCTGGGGATCCAAAACAGCAACAAACGCGGCCAAAGTAAATCACCATCTTGAGTAACGTGATAATGAATGATGGATGTCATCGCCATCACCTGTTCGGTGATACCTGACGCATTGAATGGAGTTAAAATTATCTCGATGTACTGTTCGCTAGTGTAGCTATTTAAGAGCTGGTAAGCTTTGTTGATTGAGGCAATGGGATCGATCGCACTACCAAGCGGATTTGCTGATATGACGTTGCGATAGACAACCAAGATAGGGTAAATAAATATCCAGGAGATAACACCTAATCCTGCCAAAAGTAAAACTATGATGGCAGAAACTCGCTGACGAGTCAGAATAAAAATTGTAGCGAGTGGGATAACAATGAAATTGAAAAATCTTCCCTTTGAGCCACTAAAGATCTGATAAGTTAGTTCGACTATTGTTAATATAACCGTTGGCAAAACTACACTATTTGTTTTGGTGTTTTTTTGCAGCCAAAACCAACAACCATACAACCATGCCGTAACATATAGTCGATCAAACTGAGCTAAGAAGCTACTGATATAGAAAGGTATTCCCGATCCTTCTGTATAGTAAACTTTGCCTAAACTGAGATTCCAGAGTCTACCCATCAGACCAAATGAACTCAAAATGTAAAAGAGTTTGAGTCGATCTCCATCTGTATGAATAAAGCTAAGATTTACCAAGTTTCTGGATGAATTAGCCCACTTCGCTGTACTGCCGTCTTGAGGAAATAGCCAAGATCCAATCAGATAGTAGCCAATATTTTGAAAGATTAGACAGAGGATGAGCATGTCAAAGGCTTCATTCCCAGATGGTAATATCTGTTGCCATAAGGGAGGAAAGCTTTCTGGATACAACTTCATAATCAGAAAATAGCTACTTACCCCGACATAAACTCCATTTACTAAGTGTATGATTATGTTTTGAATAAATGTTTTACTGTAGCAGTCAATAAAGATCGGTAGTGCAACAATAGATATGGCAATGATAGATTTTGAGTAATAATTTTCATATTCATTAAGGAGACAAAAGCTAATACTCGCAAGGATAATCAAAATCCATGCCTGGCTACTACTACGCGATCTCAGAGTGCCTAATAAATTTGGTAAAATCAATAGCAATCCTGACCAACCAAAAACGATCAGTAAAAATATATCCTCTTTGATTGTGGCATTAAATATTAAGGGCGACTGCTCGCTTAATTTTTTATTTTCATCAAAATATGACATCAGGATTTAGTCGATTGATTTCAGAAGTTATTTTAAGAGTGAAATTATGAATGTTTGATTTTTCCCTTGATAGTCGAAATTACTACATGTTTTTCCTTCGAGGTAAATACTTTAAATGACACAATAAATCCTGTTAAGCTCAAAGAGCTAATATTGATGATTAGAGTTAAAACAAAATTTTGAGTGAAAAATGGTAAGCCAAAGCTCAAAGCTATCAGTCCTACACTCAATATTAGTAAAAAGAAGAGATTTTTATTATCAGAAGATTTTAGATCTCCGATCGCAGGTCGGATGTAGGCTATAGCTGTAAATAAACCTGCAATAAATTGTGCCACCAATAGCCCAGTAGAGCTATATGTGGGGATAAGTAAAAGTGCTAAGATAGCGTTCATGGCTAGTCCAGTAGTCTGGACGATCGCAATCGATCTAATTTTTCCAGCACTAACTATATATTGACTAAATATTCCCGATGTACTCCCTATGACTGTAATCCAAATGGTTAAACGCGAAAGGAATATTGCTTGGGCATAACTCGATCCAAACAACGCAGGGATAAGATAGTCTAGACTAAAACAGGCTATTGAAGCTACCAAGATCATTACAGTCCAGAGAATTCGTAGATGTAGGGACTTGATTTTCTGATACTCATTGGGATCTGAAGCTAAATTAGCAGAGAGAGCTGAAACCAATACAGGAGCAATTGCAGTTGGCAAAAAACTGATGAACTGGGATAATGACTGCGCCACTCTCAAGAAACCTAATTGCTCTAAGCCCCCCACCCGACTGACGTAACCTAATAAGGGAAGACTTATGAAGCTAGACAGAAAGTTGCTAGCATAAAAGGGTAAACCAAAGCCAAGAATACTGCGGGTTTCCAAGAAAAACTTGTCAAAACGCAACTTTATCTTCTTTTCTTTAAGAATTGGTAAAGTTAACCGCCAGCCTAAATATAGTTGAATTAGTGCAGTAAGAGTTAGCCCCCAAATGGAACCAGTCAACCCATATAAATAGGCTAAAGCGACTGTAATAATTGCACCCGCGATACTGATTATTGAAGTACGGATTGAGTGAGCACGAAATGCGTGAAGTGCCGCAAGATAAGTTAGAGAAGAATTACCAAGTGTCAAAATAAATATAGTTATAGCAATTAATCCCAACCAAGGATCAATTTTTGGCTCACCTAATATGTACTTAGCAATAAATTCATGATTGAAGCAAAGTGTAATTGCGATTAAACTTCCTGCTCCAGCCATCAGGATAGCTCCAACCCCAAAAAGCCTACCTGTAGCTTCCGATCCGGCAGATTCATACTGTGCACCATTGCGATGCATAGCTGCATCAACACCCATCCTTGATAAACCATCTCCGGTTTGAATGGTGTTTTGGACAAGGTTATAGAGTCCTAAACCTTCTGGACTAAGCAACCGTGCCAGAATTGGCAATACGATAAATCCGGCGAAGCGGGTGACGACTGTTGATGCAACTACCCACAAGCTACCTTTTAGAAGATTTTTAAAAGAAAATGAAGACATTAAAGGTTAGGTTGCTCGGATAAATAGCTCATCATATTGCCACTCGGCAGAATTTACTGTTGCCAGCAATCCAAGCGAACTCATTAGAGAATAAAGATCTTCTTTTGTATGCCCAAACTTCTGCAAAAATTTTGGTGTGATTTCTATTATTACAATTTTCACATTTGATTGACTGAGAATGTTTTTCATGCCAAGGATTACAGAAAATTCTGCTCCTTCCACATCAATCTTGAAAATCAACCTAGCTGCTGAATTATCAACAACCAATTGACTCAATACAGTATCTCCAGCGAAAACAGGAACTAGTTCTTTTGAGAATCCTTGTGTAATATTTCCATCATCCAATCGATTAACACCCGTATGACCAGACGATGCGACAAGAAACTGGGCTTCTCCATTATAGTTTGCGAGCGCAATATTGAAGGGAATAATATTTTCGGCAAAGTTAGTTTGAATGTTATTTAATAATCTTTTGTATTCTCTGTGGGAAGGCTCGAAAGCAAAAACTCGACCAGATGAGCCAACTATTTTTGATGCAAGCAACGCAAAAAATCCGATATTTGCTCCTATGTCAATAAAAATGTCTCCCAATTCAAGTTTTTTTATTGCTTGAATAATTTGTTCATGAGAACTATTATAATCAACATCTTTTTGAAAATACGACATATCCATTGAGCTACTAAGGTATATCTCAAGGGATTGTCCAGATGCTGTTTTGCAGATAAACGATCCAAATATGCCATCTAGCATCATTGCAAACCTTTGTCTGCCACGATGATTTGGAACTCTTTGACAATAACTAATGTAGGTTTGTGCAACAAGTGATAAAAATTTTTGAGAAATCATATGTCCATCCTAAATTAGGTATTTTTTGTTTTATGCACAGATGCTAGCAACTGACTTGCTTTCTTGATCGTTGTATTGTTTTTAACCCACGCCAAAGCATTTTTTTGTAATGTTTCATATTCAGCATCGCTGAGTGCTTTAATCTTATCCATTAAATCTGTATAGCTGTGATAAATAATGCAATTTGTTTCATCAAGTCCATGCGGAGCACATGTATGAGGCTTTTTCTCTAGATCTCGAAAACAAGGTACACAGCCATTCGCCGCAATTTCATAATGCCTCAAACAATCCCAGCCAGAACGTTTGGTAGTAATCCCAAACTTGGCAGCTTGTAAATCTGCATAATAATCAGTTTCCGATTCAAAAGCATAACTAGTGACGCTTCCCAAAACTTGACTAGCGACTTCAGCATCGACAATGTGCCTGGGGAAGAGCTTCGTTTTGATTGGTAAATCTTTGACTATTTTTTCTTCAGGAATAGAGAACGATATGGGATACAAGTTTTTTGGTGCAGGAATATACTTACATAGCCAGCGTGGTGGAATCTGATACCAGATATTCCGAATCGTCGCTGGTGTCCATTCTCTTTTAAAATAGCGGAATTTTGTGTGAGCTTTTGGTAAGAACCAGTAAGGTGGATATCGCCACCATTTACCTGCGTAGGGATAAGGCTGTGGGGTATCTGCGCCATCTAAGATAATGGTATTTTCATATGTTAAATAGGGAAGAAATTCTAGAAAATACCCAAAAGATCTCCAAATATCCCCAAAAATTATTAGATCAAAATAACTAGCTTGTATCTTTCCTTTTACAAAACGATCTAAAACAATGTCATCAAGAAGTCCTGCATAGAGTGTGAATCCCTTTCCCCTAACTTGCTGCATCATTAATTCAGAGCAGTTTTTATACAATATTTCTTGCTTTGGAAAATCAATTAAGTTATCTTTCAACAAAGATCTTAATCCGTGCAGTAAAGCATCAGAAAGATAATCTTCACAATTAGGGGTTAGAAATAAAATTTTAGATGATGAGTAAGTCATTAATTTGGCGAGTATTGTGAAAAGGTAAGTACATCGAAAACCTTTTCATACTTATCAGCTAAAGTATCCTGCTCGATGTTGAGACAAGTACAGAAACTTAAATTTTGACTCGCTTGATCGTATTCACTTTCAGAACAAGTAATGCCGACAACTTCAGTATCTGGGTAAATTGATCGAATCAACCTACCTATATCTGTATCACCTGCACCGCAGCCAATATCTAGAATTTTACGATCGCTCTCGTCAATAAACCCAATAATACCTGAGTTCCCTAAATTTGTGTAGAAAGATTGCTGATTAAGAGGCATTTGATTTGCTGTCACTCACATTTGATATTTTTATTCATGAAGGCGGTAATCTAAAAACCACCATGCCGATGAATATTCCACCGCTCAGGCAGCCATAGAATCATGGTCAAAAGAACACTTGGTAAATTAACGACATAGTTAATTGCTCTGGCAATTATTAATGCTTCTTTCCATTTACCTTTGAATGCAAACTTTAAGGCATACCATAAGTGAAGCTGTAGAGTATGCTTTGCCCACCGAGGCGCAGTGTCAATTTGCGATATGAGTGAATCGTCAAGTAGCTTTTTCACCATGCCAATTACTTCCAGAGAATTACTACAATCCTTGAAGTTACTACCGGATAATTGTTCTTGATGAGATCGGATAAATGCAACAGGAGTCTTAGACATCAAAATGGGAGATTGTTTCGCGGCACGATATACCCAATCCCAGTCTGCAACCTGCTTGGATTTTTCATCAAAACCTCCAACCAGATCGAATAGAAATCGAGTAAAAAACATTCCTGTTAAATTTCCATTAATACTGCCATGTTTCAATAATAAGGGTAGAGACTCACAAGGCTCTAAAACTTGAGTAGGTTTGGAGAGCATTCCATCATAGTGACTAATAGATGCACTTGGAGATTCTTTATTATTTGAATCAACAGTTCTAAAAGCAGATAATACTAAATTTGCTCGACTGTTTTTCTCAAGTAGATCGATGCAGGTAACTATACAATTAGGCATTAAAAAATCATCGCTGCACAATAATAAAATATAGTCACCCTTACTCCGCTCAATTGCCTGATTAAGATTGGCAAAGAGTCCTATATTTTGATGATTTGTATAAATTGTGATTTTAGGCGGATCGCTATATCTAGATAAAAACGTTTGAGTCTCCACATCCGAAGCATTATCTGCAATTATTAGCTCCCAATTATCGTATGTTTGGTTGATAACACTGGAGATTACTTGAGATAAATACTCGATCCGATTATAGGTCGGAAGAATTACCGATATGAGTGGTGATGTCATAAAATTTCTGGAGCTATTTTAAGATTTCCTGATAGGTAGCAATGTTCTTTTTCCATAATTATCCCAAGGCAAAGAAGTCTTAGCACGTTCTAAAGTATTCTTTCCCATTTCTGGTCGATCTGGATTGTCATAAAAGAATAATATTTCTCCATTTATCGCTTCGACATCCCGAATAGGAATACAAAAACTATTTATCCCATCCCGCACGATATCTTCGACCCCTGTCTTAGTTATATGAATTATCGTTAATCCACAAGCCATGGCCTCTTGCTGTATCATTGCCAAACCTTCCTCAATTTAAATATTCAAAGTCAACTCTTTAATTCTCTGATAAAAACCACGTAACACTGACCTAAAAGGAAATTGATATTTTTTTAATATAATATTTTCGCCTTTTTTCAACTTCTCAAATTCTGGTTTAGAACCAGATAATTCAGCCCAATCATTCAAGACATTGATATTAAATTCCCATTCAGACTCATCAAGCATCTCTCTGGCTCTAGAAACTGTTGTACAAAATCTTTCTCTAGATGCCTTTATAACTGTATTGGCATTAATGTCTGAGATAAAACTGATTGTTTCAGGTATAAGTTTTGTATATATGTATATTTCATCTCTTAACTCTTTTGCTGCTCTTTTCTGTGCTAAACCAGGTCTATAGTCAGTTCTACATTGACTAACAATTGCTTCTTCATAAATAAAATCACCGAATGGAGATACTTTAAGCCATAAGCCCCAGTCACCATCAAGCTGACAATCTTCAGGAAATCCTCCCACTTTTTCCCATATCGACTTCTTCAAGCAAAAAGCAGCAAAGCTAACTCTTGGTCCATATAACTGTTCATAAAATGTTTGAGGTGGCTTGGTTATTTTGGATACGCTTAAAATTAGTCTTTTCTCTAGAACTTGGTCATTCTCATCAATTAATTCATATCCACTACGGATTAAAATTGCTTGTAGGGAACGTTTAATTCCACTATTCATCGTTGATACAAAGTTGGGCAAAGCAACATCATCACTACTGAGTAGTGAAAACCAATCTCCTGTCAAGTTAGCTACTAAGAAGTTCCAGTTCTCCATCATTGTCAGATGTTTGGGTGGCTTAATAACTTTGATCTGCGAACCATATTCTTGTAAAACTTGAGCAGTTTCATCTGTACTGCGATTGTCACAAACCAATATTTCATAAGGTTGAATAGATTGTTTTAATAAAGAATCTATAGTTCTTTTGATAAATTTCCCTTGATTATAAGCTGGCACACCAATTGATATTTTCATTTTATTTTTTAGAAAAATTAAATCTTGATTATTCTAAAGCAGTGATTCAATCTTTAGTGGGACAGTGTCGTAATTTAATTTGAGAAAAGATACCCCTTCGGAGATCCCTCTTAATTGCCAGTTAATGCGCTGAGAAATGCGATCACAATTCATTCCTGCTTTAAGCGGACGACGAGCTGCTTGACCAAAATCTGATGTCATCACAGGTATAATACTTTCGGAAGGTAATCCAAATATTTTGGCAGCTTCTAGTGCAAACTGATATCGATCAACCAAATCTATGCCAGCAACATGAAATACCCCGCTAGCGTTAGTTTCGATTAAACGACAACTGGCTTCAGCAATATCATTAACTAATGTAGGTGAGCCAATTTGATCCTGTGGAACCTTAATAGTTTGGTTGGAACTCAATGTTTTAATCAAGCGGCTGATAAAGTTTTTACCTTGTGATTCCCATCCATAAACAACCGTGATTCGCAAAATCAAGTGATTATCAGATAATCGAGCAATTTTTTGCTCTATTTCTAGTTTTTGATGCCCATAAACACAAATCGGATTGGGAGAATCTTGTTCGGTATAAGCACCATTTTCACCATCAAAAACATAATCTGAAGAGTAAAAAACTAGTTTAGCCCCTATCTCGGTAGCAGCAATTGCTACATTCAAACTGCCAACAACATTGATTTGATAAGTCTCATCAGGATGAAGTTCACAATAATCTACGTTAGAAAGATATGCAGGCAAGAACACAACTTCTGGCTGTGATGCAGATAAAAGGAACCTTACCGCATCAACATCTTGCAATTCCAAGAAAGTCAGATCTGGTTGCACAAAATTATGATACGTGCCGACAACATCCCAACCTCTCTCTTTGCAAGCACTGAATAAATGGAAACCAACTAAACCTGACGCACCAATAATGACAGCTTTCATGAATTTTCTCCATACACAAATGGGCTATCAAAATTAGTGAATTTGACAAACTCACTATCTCGTTGGGAAATAATTGGATTTTTAATGTTCCAAGGAATGCCTAGAGAGTTCCACATTAGCCCTGAATCATTTTCTGGTGAATATACCGTCGAAACTTTGTACATTAAGATCGCCATATCACTCTTAACATAAAAGCCATGTGCTAACCCAGGTGGAATATAGACTAGATTGGCTGTTTCGGCGTTCAAATCGAAAACTTGAAACTCGCCAAAAGTTGGAGAACCCACCCGCAAATCCACCACTACATCCATCACCGATCCCATTACACAATAAACCACTTTGGTGTGATCTTTCGGCGGAGTCTGAAAATGCAGCCCCCGCAGAACATGTTGATAAGAATACGAGTAATATTCCTCGGTGAATTGATAATCTAAACCATAGCTTTGAAAAATTTCAGCATGAAAAGTCTTGACAAAAATTCCACGATCATCTTTAAAAATCTTGGGAGTTAATTCATAGCATCCTGAAATTTTAGTTTTATTTAATTCCATATTTGATGGGGGAGGAAGTGTGTAGATAGGAAGATTCAATTAAACCTTACAAAAACAACGAATTACTGACACCACATAATCCAGCATCTCTTCCGTTAGCCCTGGATACAGCCCAATCCAAAAAGTATTTTCCATCACATAATCAGTATTTTTCAGATCGCCAATTACACGATAGGTTAAGCCCTCATAAGCAGGCTGTCTGACCATATTGCCACCAAACAACAACCGCGAACCGATCCGCTTCTCCTCTAAATGCTCTACCAGAGCATTTCGGGTAAACGGCGCATTTTCCTTAACAGACAACAGAAAACCAAACCAACTCGGTTCAGAATTAGGTACTGGCTCCGGCAAAAGCAGCACATCCTGCAAATCTTGCAAACAATTGTGGAGATAGTCAAAATTCTGACGGCGTTTTGCAACAAAGTCCGGCAACTTATCTAACTGAGCGCAGCCTACCGCCGCTTGCATATCAGTCATTTTTAAATTAAAACCAACATGAGAGTAAGTATATTTGTGGTCATAGCCAAACGGTAAATCGCCTAATTGCCATGCATATCGCTTGTTACAAGTATTGTCTATTCCTGGTGGACACCAACAATCACGACCCCAATCACGAAAAGACTCAGCAATCTTTTTGAGACGAGAATCGCTACTCAGCACCCCCCCGCCCTCTCCCATGGTCATGTGATGAGCTGGATAGAAACTGACAGTAGAGATATGCCCAAAACTTCCCGTCTTCCGACCCTGATATATACTACCCACGGCATCACAGTTATCTTCAACTACCCACAAGTTATGTTTTTCGGCAAAAGCCATTACTGCTTCTAGGTTAAAAGGATTACCGATAGTATGGGCGATCATGATAGCGCGAGTTCGATCACTCAAGGCTTCTTCTAATTGATCGATGTCAATGTCATAACTAGGTAGCTTAACATCCAGAAAGACAGGAACCAACTGATTTTGAAAAATGGGATTGACTGTCGTAGGGAACCCGGCGGCAACGGTAATTACCTCATCGCCAGGTTTTAACCGCTTATCACCCAATTTAGGAGAAGTAAGAGTTGATAAAGCAACTAGATTGGCTGAAGAACCAGAGTTAACAAGTAAACAATGTTTCACACCCATCCATTCGGCAAAACGCTCCTCAAACTCTAGGGCATAGCGTCCCGTTGTGAGCCAAAAATCCAAAGAAGAATCAACCAGTTTAATCAATTCTTCTTGGTTAAATACTTTTCCTGATACAGGCACATACGTTTCGCCAGGAATAAATGGTTTCTGAGTAAACTTGAATTGATGATAATCCAATACACTAGCAAAAACTTTATTTCTTAATTCTTGTTCTTGGTCAACACAGATTGTTTTGCTCTGATCGATTGATTGAGTCATTTGTCTCTTAGTTAATAATCTTTATCAGATCGGCTTGCACTGTTACATCATGTTGGTAACTTTCAATTTGATTGAGAGTTAATGCTTGAAATTGATTGCTATAATCTTGGGAAATTTGTTGTGATTCTCTATACCAAGCAACTGTTTCTTTGATTGTTCGCTCAAAATCCCATTTGGGTTGCCATCCTAATCGATGAAATGCTTTATCTGTGACTAGATTGAGCAGATGAGCTTCGTGTACAGCATCAGGATTGGATCGATCGCTCCAACTACCTTGCCAATGTAGCAAAATAGTTTCGATCAGATATTTAACCGAACGGTTAGAATCAAGCCTGGGACCAAAATTGAATGCAGTACAAAGTGCTGAATTGTCTTCTTCTTTGCTCTCATACACCCGTTGCGCTAAGAGCAGATACCCGCCCAATGGTTCCAACACATGTTGCCAGGGTCGAGTTGCCATCGGATTGCGGACAGATATCGCCTCTCCACAACTAAGCGAACGAATCGCGTCAGGCACGATCCGATCCTCCGCCCAATCGCCACCACCGATCACATTTCCCGCTCTTGCACTGGCAATCCGCACATGACTTCGATCAAAAAACGAATTCCGCCAAGAGGCGATCGCCAATTCTGCGGCTGCTTTGCTAGAACTATAGGGATCGTGACCGCCTAGTGCATCTTCTTCTCGATAGCCGTAAACCCATTCACGGTTTTCGTAACATTTATCTGTGGTAATAAACACCGCAGCACAAGGACGATCTAACTGCTTTAATGCCTCCAGGACATTAATCGTTCCCAGCACATTTGTATTCCAAGTTTCCATCGGTTCCACATAGGAACGCCGTACCAAAGGTTGTGCAGCTAGATGAAAAACTAAATCTGGTTGCCAATCACAGACAAGGCGACTCATTAATTCTTGATCGCGAATATCGCCAATTTGGTGATCGATTTGAGTAGCTAGATTTAAGCGATCAAATAGAGCCGGATTAGTATTCGGTGCTAGACTAACTCCCCTCACCTTAGCCCCAAGATGCAGTAGCCACAGCGACAACCATGCACCTTTAAAACCCGTATGTCCCGTCACCAAGACTTTTTTGGACTGCCAGAACTTACTCATTTCCATACCTGCCAGGGAGCTTGATGGCGATCGTGCATCTGATTGAGCAATTCCAACTCCCGATAGGTATCCATACATTGCCAAAATTCAGAATGATGATAAACTGCCAATTCTCCCTTTTCAGATAGAATTTTTAGAGGTTCGGCTTCAAAAACTGTATCGTCATTTTCAATGAAATCCAAAACTTTGCGGCTAAGAACAAAATAGCCACCATTAATCCAACCTTCACTAACTTGAGGCTTTTCTTTGAAGTTACTCACCAAATTATTTTCAATTACTAGTTCACCAAAACGTGAAGGGGGACGAACCGCAGTAATTGTCGCTAGTTTACCGTGACTGTGATGAAAAGACACTAGATCGTTAATATTGACATTAGCAACACCATCACCATATGTACCCACAAAAAACTCACTACCATTTTTATCTAGATAAGTTGCAAGTCGTTTTAATCTCCCACCCGTCATCGTTTCTTGCCCAGTATCGATTAGCCAAATTCTCCAATCTTCTTCATCATGACTACTTTGCAATTTTGTAACTTTCTTACCGCCTAATTCGAGCATCACATCACTATGATTCCAGTCGTAGTTAAAGAAGTAATCACGAATCATATCGCCCTTATAGCCCAGGCAAAGCATAAAATCTTTAAAGCCATAGTGGGCATATGTTTTCATAATATGCCAAATCATTGGACGATCTCCCACCATTACCATTGGCTTTGGACGAAATTCAGTCTCTTCCTTCATCCGCGTACCTTTACCACCACACAGAATCGCTACAGGTATATTTTGATTCATAATTCAACTACATTTTTAACAATCAATGGGTTAATAAGCAGAATTGAGTTAGTTATTTCATAAAGCTCATTATCAAAAAATGAGTGAATCTTGAAGTTTTAATTAAACTGGTTCTAATGCCGTTTGATATGCATGAATTATCTTATCTCCATAATCATCCCAAGACAAAGAAGTCTTAGCACGTTCTAAAGCATTCTTTCCCATTTCTGTTCGTCGATCTGGATTTTCATAAAAGAATAATATTTTTTCTTTGATCGCTTCGACATCCCGAATGGGAATGCAAAAACCATCTACACCATCCCGCACGATATCTTCACCCCCTGTATTGGTTGTATGAATTATCGGGAGTCCACAAGCCATTGCCTGCGGCTGAACCATTGCTAAACCTTCTTCAATCGATGCGACACAAAATACCGAACACTGAGAATAAAACCAGCGTAATTGGTTTTGGGGCTGTTTTCCTTTGAGCATGATTTGAGGACTTTGGTATTTTCGCAAAAAAGGTTTCATTTCTGGATCGAGAGAACCAACCAACCACAGTTCGGCACCAGGCAACTGCAACTCATAAAATGCTTGCAGCAAGTACGCGACACCTTTCCGTAATGTGATTCCACCGCAGTGAATTACCCGAAAAATGTTATCTTCTTTCTTGACAGGATAGAACTCTGTCAGAGAGGTTCCATAGGGTATATAAATAAGTTTATTTTCAGGAATTCCTTGCTCGATAAATGTTCGTTTAACAAATAGGCTAGGAATTGAAATACGATCGCATTCTGAATAAGATTGAATTTCTCGCTCGTATACCCCTGGATGAGTTGCCGTAAATTTCAAGCCCCATCGATCATATTCTTCCTCTAAAATACGGGTTTGATAAGCCATGTGACTACTCCCTCGCTCTACTATCGTCTTAGTACCTAATTCTTTTGCACGTTGAAAAGACCACAAACAAGCACCCGACCAACCCACAAATATATCGAAATCTCCACTCAATTTTTTAGCGACATCTCGATCAAACCATTCGAACCAAAATAGTTGTAAATTACGATCAGTCTTTAACAGGGGAGCTAGTTTAGCCCAACTACGCGATAAAATCTCCAAGTAGACAAGAGATTCAACCATTTTAGAATCTATACCAAACTCTGTAACTTTAAAAGTAGGGTAAGTAGTAATTAGACTATGAAGAGCATTATGTTTCTGTAGTTGCTTTGCTAAATTGAAAGCATGAAATCGTCCATAAACTGCAACATCAACTTTCATAGAAAATTTTATTTTGACAAAAGATTTTTAGGTTCATGATTTAACGTGGCTAGAATTTGAACTATTTTGATTTGAAGGGGATCGCGTGCATATCCTGAGTAAATACTGAAATTGTCAACATTTAAACTTTGATCTAGATAATATTCATATATATCCTGGCAATAGGTGTATTTATTAGTCATTTTCAACTATTTTCTTGAGTAGACCAAACATAATGGATACCCCACTTACTACTAAAGTCGTGGCTTCTTTTGTATCCTAAAGGATTTAGTACGCTTTCCATTCCAGCAAGCTCTCGATCAGAATGAATTTCTGCTGTAATAAAGGGACGATATCGATCTATTGTGTTCTTGGCTCCATCAATTACATTACCACCAAATCCCTCCACATCGAGAGTAAGCCAATTTGGCACAAAGTTGGGATTTTCTGTACAGTATCGATCGAGCGTAATCATTGATATTTGATGTTGATATTCCTTCTCTCCGCCCCAAGAACTATCTACAGATGCCGAACCATCCCCCCTTCCTGATGAATAAAAAGTAACCGTTTCATTTTTATCCCCTAAAGCCAACTCTTCTGTGTGGATAGAACACCAAGAATTTAGTCCGACATTATCCTTTAGCCAGCTAAAGTTTTCGGGAATAGGTTCAAATGCGACTACTGAGATAGAGTGATTACGTTTGTGAAAGTCTTGACTTAACCACAAAGCTAAATAACCTGTATTAGCTCCAATATTAAAAATTGTCGAATTAGGCTCGATCAGCTTAGACAGTTTCTTCATATAACCTCTTTCCGAAAGCCCACTCAAATAGCTAAAATTGTTTGTTTCACCTGTAACAAAAAAACCATTGCCTGCCACAATTGGATGATTAAAGTTCTTTAAATCAGTCGAAAAATTTAAGTTTCTTTGAAAAAAACTACATATTTTCATCTCTAAACTAGCATTGTCAGGACACAGATTATTGACGATACGGATTAGACGGATTTGATTATATTGATTCATAATATTCTAATTTTCGTGATTAGTGTCAATATTTAATGTATATTTGTAGTGATTTTGTTCGATATCTGAATCTTGTAAAATCACACGAAGTAAAGGAGCTTGATATTGAATAGGATGAGATACAAAGTATGCTAAACGCATGATTTCAGTTAATGTCGCAATGACGGAAGAACTAGTAGAACGAGAATATTGGCAAGTTTAATTTAAAACACGCCTTACGAGTAATCAATACTAATTAAATGCAAGATGTCAGAAAATACTTTTGCGTGTTGCGACTTGTGTTTAATCTCACCTAGCTGCTTAAATTACTTTTTATATGATCGCATAAACGCAACCCCAGAGCTAAAGCAGTCAAAGTAGGATTGGAATACCCGCTTGTCGGGAATACAGCACTGCCAGCAATATGAAGATTATTCATATTGTGTACTTTACAATCCCGATCGACTACGCCATTTTTAGGACTATTACTCATCCGCGCGGTTCCCATATGATGATTGAGATCAGAACATTTGTTTTCCCAAGATTCAATAGCTTCGGAAGAGGCATCAGGTTGTAAAAATGAAGCTAGCTGTAGACAACCTAATTCTAACCGACTAAATTCAGCAGCAATTGCTTGAGCAAAGACAGTTACTGTCTTGCGAGTTTGCTCTGTTATTCGCCAATCAACTTGAGCTTTGGGCATACCTAAAACATCAACTTCGTTGCTTAAACAAATCCGGCTGTGCAAGTTGGGGGCTTGCTCCACATGGGCTTCCAATTTAACTACACCCCGCTTAGGCGAAAAGGATCTCTTCGCCCAAAAATATCGATGTAAAACTCTAATCACATCATCGCTGTCTTTTAATACAAATCCTAACTCCTTAAGCCAAAGGGAATCGACAGTACGATTTTTGATATCACGAACTATTTTCTTTGCAAGTACAATCCCATGATCTTGGGGGAATTCAAAGTAAATATGGGCAGCAATATTGAGAATTTCTTGTTGAGCTTGAAAGGTTTCAGTAGCCGTTATTTTGTGAAAATATTTAACTTTGTTAATATAAAACTGGTCATAAATATTTTGAAACTCAGATCGCTTGTTCGGCAGGATTTCGCCACACTGCACAGAAATATGGTCTTGAAAAAATCTTCCTACTAAGTCATGTTGATTGCCAATCCCCTTGGAATTAATTCTATTTGAAGCCAACAGCAGTCTAGCAGTTTCAATACCTCCAGCACAAACAATATAATCTTTGGCTTGCACCCTAGCAGACATTCCCATGAGGGATTTTATTTCTACATACTCGACAGTGGATTCATCTCGATCGCTGACTATTTCTACCACATTGGCATGAAGTAAACAAGTAATGTTAAACGATCGTCGAATAGCATCTCCATAAACTAAGGCAAAATTTGGCTGCGGACTCCATTTAGAAAAATAGGGCAGAAATTTATTTTGATCGTATGCTGGAGGAGTGATGTTAAAAACTTGCCAAGGAGCTTTTTCATAGCTGAGAAGATCGAGGTTTAGAATTGCCTCAGCGCGGAGGTAATAAGGCTCAATTTCAGATTGAGAAATATCCCATCCACTGTTTTCAACCCAAGGGCGTTTCACAAAGTCGATAGGTGCTAGGCGTAAAGCTTGCCCACCCCAAAGCGTAGTCGTCCCGCCAAAAATACGGGTTCGACCGCTATGAACACCATTGTGTGGCATTCCCACAACTTCACTGTCATGAAGTGCCCTGGTTTCATTTTCTGGCTTCAGTCCACCACTCTCTAAAACCAAAACTTGAGTATTAGTATTAAGAAACTCAAGCGCGATGGCAATGCCCAAAGCACCTGCTCCAATAATACAGAGATCGGTATGAAGAATATTCCCTTCTTCTATATGATTAAAGTCACGTATCATGATTGCGGTAAAGTCTGATAGACTAATCGAGCAAATTCTTCGATCTGAATAGTTGAGTAAATAGACTCATTAACACTCCGAATATTAGACCTTACCCGCTCAGGCTTTTGAGAAGAGAAGAGTACAATACCCTGAGTATTAGTATGAGTGGCATAATTCAGCATAAGTTGAGCAAGTGTAGCCGGAGATGTCAAATCTAAATCTAACTGCTCTGACCACTCCTTATTAATTTGTTGGTTATCTTCCAAAAAGCTTTGAATTGCTTGAAACTGCGATCCAACAGCACGATGGGTAATTACACTATATTTTTCTCGTTCTATTATTTTATTAAGATTCTGTTCGATAACATTATTTTCAAATTGAACTATATTGGCAAATTGTGGTTGAGAATCAATAATTGCATTGACTTGCTCAATACTAGTGCCCACTCCATAATTACGAATCTTGCCATCTTTGACAGCATTTTGCAAGAACAATAGCAAACTCTCTGATTCAGTATCTGCTAGTTTACAGTCATGAAGTAAATAGATGTCGATATAATCTGTTTTGAGAGCGCGCAGACTACTCTCTAAGCTAATTTGTGCCTCGTTTACACTAAAAGCCTGAGTTTGAATTAACTTGCCTCCCTGTTGTGACAGCATACGCCGCAAAAACGGATTGAGTTTAGCAACTTGACGCGCGATAGATGTAATAGCCCTCAGCCCACTATTACTTTTCGGCGGCTGAATACCAAACTTAGTAGTGATAGTAAGTTGCTCTCGGCGAGATTGAACGAACTCTCCTAGCATTCCTTCTGCTTCACCATAGCCGTAGTAGGGCGCGACATCAAAGTGACAGATCCCTTCTTCAAATGCCGTGCTCAATAATGCTAATCTTTCAGATTTATTACCAGATCCCATCAAGCCAGAACAACCGAAGCCAATAGCAGAAGTCGAAATATTGTTATCAGTTAAAGTGATTGTTTTCATTAAATATTCTAAAATATTTACTTTTTATAGCTTATTTACTTGATCCAGCATCACTTTCAAACGTTCATGATGGCTATAGCCACTCGATAGGCAGCGAATTCTTCCAGATTGGGCAATTTGAGATCGCTCTTCATCATGGCTGAGATAGTATTGTATTTTTTCCACTAGTTCTGATACAGTCTCAAAAAATGCTGTCTCTTTATCTTCGATAAATAACTCCTGATGTTCTTTCGTGCGCTCTGTCAGCATAAAGGCACCACATGCAGGGATCTCTAAACTACGACTAGTATGTAGATCCCGATTAGCTTTACGCAAAAAATTCAAATTTATTTTGCTACTACAGAGCACTTTGACAAACTCTTCATTGTAGATAGCACGTCGCACAATTCGCAAATTGGCGTGTTCTTTCTTCCATGCTTGCCAGTTAGGCCCCCATACATGGACGACTATCCCCTGTTTTGCGATAAGAAGCATCTGGTCTGCTCGATCTCGCTCGAAAGTACCAACAAAACTCACATCTCCACCCCATTTTGCTTGTTCTGCTGGAGTAACATCGATCGGGCGATGAACATTTCG
This sequence comes from Chamaesiphon sp., assembly GCA_041738715.1. Classification (GTDB taxonomy): domain Bacteria; phylum Cyanobacteriota; class Cyanobacteriia; order Cyanobacteriales; family Chamaesiphonaceae; genus Chamaesiphon. Next base: position 3,114 of record JBGSPI010000124.1, on the reverse strand, counting down.
ATCGTATGCTTGATAAATACAAAAAACTTTTTTTGCGCCCAGTTGGGGTAGCTCCTGCAAATTCCTAGGCTTGGTAGTGAAAACCAAATCAAAAATAGGTAGGGATTTTCGGAGCAAGACAGAACGATTATGCTTCATAAAAATGTCATCTTCAGAATAGAAGACAATCTTAGTTTTTGGCAAAGATTTTCTTAGTTTTTGGTACATATCAGGCTGAATAGTCAATACCTTTTCAACCCAAATTAGATCGGGAGAGAAATTGATCGCATATTCACAAATTCGGTTGTTTAGATCGACTAAATCAACAGGATAGCCTAACTTAAAAGAAATGCGATCAAAAATACTTGGATTATGGCTATAATTTTCATCGGGAATCGTAGACACTTCCTTGACCTCGTATCCCAAATCTCTTAATGCTAGTAATCGTTGTTTCGCTCTAGCATGTACTCTTAACTCCGCTACGAATAAAATCTTCATTTAGCCAATCCCCAAACTAGCTTTTATGCCTTGGAGATCCTCGTGAAAACTCCATGACTGAATGCGTTTTAAGCTTTTCTCTCCAGCTATTTGTGAATTAGCAAGTCCCCACATCAGCGATTCTTTTAAATCTTCAATATCTCCGGTTGGAAATATTCGACCATTTTCCCGATCTCTGATTAGATCCACAGCACAACCGACTATATCACTTACCACCACAGCCTTACCCGCATTCATCACCTCATTAATTGCCAATCCCCAAGGCTCAAAACCTGAAGGTAAAACAAATACATCGCACAAGTCATACATGGCAGGAAGTTCCGACTGATTCCGAAACCCTAAAAACCGAATCGAATCCCAACCTGTTTCTCGTGCTGATGCCTCCAATTCCGATCTCAATACTCCATCCCCTACAAATAACAAATAAGACTCCGGCTCTTGCACACCATCAGTAGATAGTAACTTATAAGCCGCTAATAAATCTTTCGGACGTTTTACATCTGTCAACTTAGCTGCATACAAAATAATTGGTCTTCCCACCGCCAAATCTAATGATTCGCGCAAAGCTTCTCGATCGACTCCCGCTTGCAAAGCTTTCTGTTGAAAAAAATCATTATCAACTGCATAAGGTACCAAAAATAATCGATCTGGACTAATTCCATACCCTTCATAAAACCGACGATTGTGACTACCAATATACAAAAAAGCCTGTACTTTCTGAAATAGCCAACTCAAAAAGGCTCGCTTTACCTTTGCCTTCACTAGATTACTTGGTTCTTCTATCCCATTAGATTCACCGCGCATCAATACGGGAATACCCAGTTGCTCTGCTGCCAAAATTGCCTGCAAACTGCATAACCATGACCAGCCATGTACCCAAACAGCATCAAATTTTTCTTCTTTGAGTACTTGGTAAATATTAGTAGCAACTGGCTGTTTCCACCAACTAGACCATTGCCTACTACCCCAACAATTCAAAAATTCATGCTCGTATCCATCAATCAGCGGGACATCCCACTTAACCGCAGTTCCAAAACCAGGATCTTGATATCCTTGCAAAGAGAAATCACTGTAAAAAAATACCTTTAATTCAATATCTGGATCTTGTGAAATCAGACGAAGTAAAGGAGCTTGATATTGAATAGGATGAGACACAAAATATGCTAAACGCATCATTTTAACCGGAGCTATTGTGGATTGGTAGTCGAGAATCGGCAAACTCTATACCTAAAAATGATCTAGTCGTGAAAGTGTCTTGCCATTGCAACTAATAATTCAATAAAATTATATTTTGACATCCACATATTCCGGTGCCCAACCCCAATCCCGCTGAATCTGCATATTCCCCAACCGCAACTTCTCCCTACTCTCCCCTGCAATCCGACCAGCCCGCCACAATCTTCTGCGTCACAAACCGCTCAGGGCGCAACGGTGATTCATGATTGAACAAAATCCCTGAACAGGCAAACAACCCATAAGCCTCCCGATAATTTGCCACCTCCCAAAAAGCCGCCGCCTTCGCCACCGCATAAGGACTCCTCGGTCGAAACGGTGTCTCCTCATCCGCCGCAGTGCCCCCAGTATCTCCAAAACACTCACTCGAACCAGCATTATATAGCTTAATCCCCGCCCCCAAAAAGCGAATCACCTCTAGTAAATTGAGCGTACCAGTCGCAATACTTTCCAACGTCTCCACTGGTTGATCAAAAGACAGCCCCACCAGAGTTTGACCCGCTAAATTATAAACTTCATCTGGCTGAAACTTCGTCAATACCTGCAACACACTCCGAAAATCTGTCAGAGTCATTGATTCTAGCTGTATCTGCCCCTCAATCCCCAAATATTTGAGATTGCGGAAACTAGACATCTGAGCATCTCGCGAAGTACCACAGACGATATAACCTCGATTTAGCAGCAACTGTGCCAAGTAAGCCCCATCTTGACCAGAAACACCACAAATAACTGCTCTTTTCATTCTAAAAAATCTTCAACAGCGTCGATTTACCCGCCCCATTCCGCCCGATTAGCTTGAACTAAAATCTGTGAATACTCTGCGATAATCTGTTTAGCTTCGGGAAGTTTTCCAATTCATATCTGGTAGTGAATAGGGAATAGGGACTTTTCACTATTATTCAAATTGGGGTGCGATTTATACTATTTTTGATGTAAATTGATTCCTTCGATAAAGCGAAAGTCTTTAAGGTTCAGGGTATAGAGGCTCATATCATGAACTAACGATTTTGCGGCAATGAGTGCATCGGGGATTACAAGCTTATGACTCAGAGAATAATTTTCCATGAGTTGAATGAATCGATCTGAGATTTCTGGATCGACAGGAATACTTTTTAGTAGATTGAGATTTTTTCGAATTTGGATGAATTCTGCCTTATTGAGTGCACCGTAATAGAGTTCAGCTTGGGTAATGACGCTAATAGCTAGTTGATTAATCCCAATTTGTCGCAGTTCATTGACAACAGTTAAATTATTTTTGTAGAATTCGATTAGGATATTTGTATCACAAAGAATCATTGTTTTCTCTACTCCATGCTTCTAGACGTAGCGATTCGGAGGTAATATTTTTATTTTCCCAGATTCCAGCCAGTTCAAAAAAGTCTTGGTCTTGTTGGGAAGTAGTTT
>JBGSPI010000095.1:0-76160 GCA_041738715.1 Chamaesiphon sp. | reverse complement strand
CTTTTGTGCCATTTTTACTGATTTCTAACAGTTCTTGGCGTTGCTCTTCGCTTAGTTTTATTCGATATTTTAAATTTGGGTTACTCATAGATATATTCTACAATTTTTACCCACAGTTTTAGTCCGGTCACGCCACTAGCTAATTTCCATAACTCTTTGCCATAACGACGTTCTCCATCTGTAAACCACCGAATAAATGCTGCTGGTTGTGCCCAAGCCCAAGCCACTGTTGTTCCTTGCTCGAATAATTCATTTCTCCTCTGTCCTGCGATTGCCGCCACCCAGTATCGGCTCTGACGTTCGATGAAGTGGATCGTCCAGCCTTGCAACTCACTGGGGGGAAAGGTTCTCGCCGTTGCTAAGTGTACACTTCATCCCCTTCGATTGTCACCTCTGCCCCTGCTGCTGCTGGCGACCATTCGCTGGCTTGATTGCTTAGTCTGCGCTCCCACTCAATGATTGTTGAGTGCGACTTTCCCAACACTCTTCCTGCTGCTCTGAGTCCCATTCCTTCTGTCCTCACATTCATTGCGATTGCGACTAACTCTACTGGTGTTCTCAGTCGAGCCATTACTGTTCCAGTTCGCTCGTTAAACTGCTTCCCGCAGCCTGCACACAGGTACTTTTGGATTGGGCTTCCATCTTTTAATCTGGTTTTGCCGTTTTTTGCTACTTGCGCACTCTGGCATTTTGGACACTTCATCTAGCTGCTCGAAAATGTTGTATCCCCTCTATTCTATCTTTCATCTCTTACCCGACCAGTGCCGCAACGCCCGGAAAGACGTTGCTGAATCCAGGTATGAAAGCGTAGGGGACAGGGGGACGGGGGGACTGGGGGATCTATGGGTTTCAAAAACAGCAAATCATACATCAATTCAGCAACGCCGTGCGGAAATCAGCTATTTTGGTGGCAAATAGCAACTAGCCACCAAAAAATCTGTCTAAAAGTAAACAAATGTTGCGATCGATTTGTTAGGCTTACTTAAATACGTTTTTTGGAAAAGGTTGAGATCGATCGTGGATATTCAAATTGGGAAAGGGAAAACGGCTCGGAGAGCTTACGGGTTTGATGAAATAGCCCTAGTGCCTAGCGGCAGAACACTAGACCCCAGTTTGGCAGATACTAGCTGGCAAATTGGTAACGTCAAACGTGAAATTCCGATTATTGCTAGTGCAATGGATGGGGTAATCGATGTCCGCATGGCAGCAGAGTTATCGAAACTCGGCGCATTAGGCGTACTAAATTTAGAAGGGATTCAAACTCGCTATGAAGATCCCAACCCGATTCTCGATCGAATTGCTAGTGTTGGTAAAGATGAATTTGTCCCCTTGATGCAGGAACTCTACGCTGTTCCGATCAAACCGGAACTCATCGAACGCCGAATTTCTGAAATCAAAGCGGCTGGTGGCATTGCCGCAGTCAGTGCGACTCCCGCTGGTGCAGTGAGATTCGGTGATGCCGTGGCTAAAGCAGGTGCGGATCTGTTCTTTATCCAAGCTACCGTTGTCTCGACCGAATTTTTGGCTCCAGATGGGATTCAACCGCTTAATCTCGCTAAATTCTGTCAAGAAATGCCCATGCCCGTAATTCTGGGCAACTGTGTCACCTACGACATTACACTAGAACTGATGCAAGCAGGTGCCGCTGCCGTACTTGTCGGTATTGGGCCTGGGGCTGCTTGTACATCGCGCGGTGTGCTGGGTGTCGGTGTCCCCCAAGCTACCGCTGTGGCAGACTGTGCCGCAGCACGGGATGAGTTTTTCAAGCAGACTGGTAAATATATCCCTGTAATTGCCGATGGTGGTTTGGTCACTGGTGGCGACATTTGTAAATGTATTGCCTGCGGTGCTGATGGAGTAATGATTGGTTCACCGTTCGCGCGGGCAGCAGAAGCCCCCGGACGTGGTTTTCACTGGGGCATGGCAACTCCTAGTCCGGTTTTACCCAGAGGGACACGGATCAAAGTTGGTACTACTGGAACATTAGAGCAGATTCTGATCGGCCCAGCTAAATTAGATGATGGTACCCACAACCTCTTGGGCGCACTCAAAACTAGTATGGGTACCTTGGGTGCCAAGACGATTAAAGAAATGCAGCAGGTAGAGGTAGTCATTGCTCCTTCACTCCTAACTGAAGGGAAAGTCTATCAAAAAGCCCAACAATTAGGGATGGGGAAATAGGGACTGGGGGACGAGGGGACGAGGGGACTGGGAGACTGGGAGACTGGGGGACGAGGGGACTGTCAACTGTCAACTGTCAACTTTCAACTGTCAACTTTCTACTTTCAACTTTCCCCTTTTCCCTAACCCCTGACCTCTATCCCCTAATCTCTGACCCTGCTGTTACAATTATGAATAACGGAGGCTGATGTTTCCGTTCACTCCTCACACCACATTCCGCCTGAAACACTTAATTGTGTTTTGGGCGGTTCCTTGTTTAATGTGTTTGATCGAGATGTTTACGTAGAGCTTGACGCATGATATCTATTGGAGCAGGTTGTTGCAACCATAATTCAAAAGCCACAGCACCTTGTTGGACGAGCATTTCTAGTCCATCGATCGCTATAATACCCGATCGAACTTGGGCTAATTGCAGAAATTTAGTCGGACTGGGTGTATAGATCAAATCATATACAATGGCATTCGGTTTCAATCGGTCCATGATTTCTGCACTAATCGGACTAGCCTCTGTCTGTGGGTGCATCCCGATCGGTGTACTATTAACTAGTAGTAAATTGTCGGTCTCAATTAAAGTTGGTAATTCATCCCATCCATGAGTTTGGATAGTTACCCCTGAAGGAAAATTTTGACCGTTGACAGTCAGGTGAATATCCCGCCAACTGTCCCTAAACTCAACTAATTTCGATTCATCTCGCCCAACCACGTGAATCTGTCCACAGCCTAATTGATGACATCCAGCTACCACTGCCCGAGCAGCCCCACCATTGCCTAAAATCACTGCCGTTGTCTGTGCCCAGTCCCGCTCTATTGCCGCCAGAGGGCTGATAAATCCAGTAACGTCAGTATTTGTCCCCTGCCAGCCTGTTGGCGTGTTCCAGAGGGTATTTACTGCGCCTACGGCTCTCGCTAGGGGGGTAATATCTGTCAGGAGCGGAATAATTGCTTGTTTATGAGGGATTGTCACACTACACCCCACCACGCCCATCGCGGTGAAACCGTCCAGCGAAATGGCTAGATTAGCTGGAGTGATGGGAAATGCCACATAGACATAATCTAAATCTAAGTGGGCGATCGCCGCATTATGGATAATGGGGGAGAGTGAATGGGCGATCGGATCGCCAATTACTCCTAATAATTTAGTCGTTCCGGTAATCTGTGGCATTGGTTATTTTGTCGCTTGCGCTAGCTTAACAAAAAGAGGACGACCTTCATTTAGATCGCCCTCTTTTGCAAGATGATTACTAATTATGAATCTTATGCGTTGACAGCATGAAAACTCAAGTGATAAGGAAAGTTTTTCCAAGGATGAGTTTGGATTTCTTTAATTACGGTCGTACCTTTCCAAGATAATTCAGGAATACTGACTTCAACTGGAGTCTTATTAATCCTAGCTTTCTTGATCAAGTTTTCAACACTTTTGGCATCCAGTGTTAATAACAGTGATTTATCACCATCGTGTCCATAGAGATTCACCGGAATCTGTCCGGCGCGACGGAGTGCATTTGGTTTGCTACCAGCAACACGTTGTTTACATTCGATCGAGAGTTCCATAGTAATTTAGGGGGTGGGGGGTAGGGGTTTGCTTCGACTACGCTCAGCAACCAAGGGGATAGGGGTTTGCTTCGACTACGCTCAGCAACCAAGGGGGTAGGGGGTAGGGAATAGATAGTTCGCTATATCTCCTCGTCCCCCAGTCCCCACTATACGGGAGTCCCGTCAGCAGATAGTAATCCACGTTTGGGGCCATGAATCGGATCTTCCACAATAATTGTTTGGTCGCGACTAGGGCCAAGGGAAACGATGGAAATTGGCACTTCCATCAGGTCAGCGAGGAACTTGAGATAGTCTAAAGCAGCTTTAGGCAAATCTTCAAGCGATCGACAGTCCGAGGTAGATTGTTTCCAGCCAGGAAAGGTCTTGTAAACTGGACGACACTCGGCAAAATGACGAGCGGAATCCGGGAAATCAGTTGTCTGCTGACCATCGATTTCGTAGGCAACACAGACTTTAATCTCTTCGAGTTCGTCCAACACATCTAGTTTGGTAATTGCCATGCAATCCATCCCATTGATGCGGACGGCATAACGACCAATTACGCCATCAAACCAGCCACACCGCCGCTTCCGTCCAGTCGTCGTGCCAAATTCGGCACCCCGATCGCCTAAAATGTCCCCAACACCACCAGTAATTTCGGTGGGGAAGGGGCCTTCACCGACGCGGGTAGTATAAGCTTTGGCAATACCAATGACGCGATCGATCGTGGTTGGACCAATCCCTGTGCCAACACAAGCTCCCCCCGCAATGGGATTAGATGATGTTACGTAAGGATAGGTACCGTGGTCGAGATCGAGCAGTGTTCCTTGAGCACCTTCAAATAAAATATTGCGGCGACGGCGCACCGCATCATATATTTTGATGGAAGTATTGACAATATGGGGGCGTAACCTTTTGGCATAGCCCAAGTATTCGTCAGCGATTTCGGCTGGATCGAGCGGTGGTAAATTGTAGAGTTTTTCCAAAATCTCATTTTTTCGCTCGATCGTCCAGGTCAGCAATTCGCGAAATGCTGGTTCATCCATCATATCTTGAACTCGAATGCCCATCCGTTCGGACTTATCTGCATAGGTGGGGCCGATGCCTCTGCCTGTCGTCCCGATTTTATGGCTGCCCCGGACTTCTTCAGAAGCTAGATCGATTGTCCGATGATAGGGCATCGTGACGTGAGCAGTCTGAGAAATCATCAGGTTATCGGTGGGGACATTGAGTTCGGCAAGTCTGTCGAGTTCTTCGATCAGGACTTTGGGGTCGATTACTGTCCCACATCCAATAATACATTCAGTTGCGGGGTAGAGAATCCCCGAAGGAATTAAGTGGAGTTTAAAGGTTCGACCCTGTACGACCACGGTGTGACCAGCGTTGACACCCCCTTGGTAACGCACGACCACATCTGCCGATTTACTAAGTAAATCGGTTATTTTTCCTTTTCCTTCATCGCCCCATTGGGCACCAATTACGACTACGTTAGCCAAGGGTTATTGCTTGTCGATCTGAATAAAGTTCACACAATCTATTAAGGTACCACAGATCGGTATATCCGTCAAAGAAAATTCGCGACGATTTTCCAATCACTCAAACCGACCGCCTATTCCCAGTCGTGTTATAATCAGGGGCTTTTCCACCGCTATCCGATCGCCCCAATGAAAGCTCAAACTATTGCCCGTGAGTTGGCTCTACTAGCTATCCCTCAGTTATCCAAAGCCCAAAAAAAACTGGCACAGGCGCGACCGCGCGAGTTGCAATTGACGCTAGAAGAGATCGTCCTCAAAGCGATTGTCACACTGCGGGAAGAAACTAAAGAAGCGATCGAATCAGCATCTGCCGACTTACAACGCAGTAACGATCGATTACTAAATAGTCAAACTAGAGCCAGTGATGTGGAAAGTGCGAGAGTGATGACCAAAGATGCCATCGATTTGCTCCAAAAAGCGATCGAACGGCTAGACCAAGCCTTGGAAATGCCAGAATCTATCAATAACTTTAATCGTCCAGATGTCCGTAGTTATGCCCTGCAACTGCTCGTCAAGACTACCGAAGAATCGGCTGAGATCGACACACTTTTGAGTAAAAGTATTGTAGATTGGCAACTAACTCGGTTACCAAAAATCGATCGAGATATTCTCCGATTAGCAGTAGCCGAAATTGTCTATCTGGGCGTAGAAGAACGGATTGCGATTAACGAGGCGATCGAATTGGCAAAACGCTACAGCGACGATCAAGGACGAAAGTTGATCAATGGTGTGCTGCGGCGAGTGACCGAACAATTAAAATCTGGTGTTGTTGACTAACAAGTGCCCAACTTAATCTATCTCTAATTAACTTATAATTCATAATTCAAATATTTATTATGGTTTTCAACTGGTTTCGGCGGAAATTCGATCGATCTGATGCGGAAGATTCATCTACACCAGAATCAGATCGGGAACAGATGCCAACATCTGAGATCGAAGAGGTAGAAGCAGCCAAGATCGAGACACCAACTGCCGAAGTTGCGACAGACTATCTAGTCTGGGCGAAAGCTGCCTATCAAAATATCCAACAACAACAGGCTACAACACAACAACCAGAAGTTGCGATCGCCGAAACCACCATAGATTCGCCACCAGCAATCGACACGCCTGGATCAGTTGACACACCAGCGGTAGCAACCACAATTACCGAGCCTTGGAGTGAGCCAAACTTAAATTTGGCACCAGCCGAAATTTCCGTTGAGCAGACAGTTGAAGATCTCGTGGTGGAAACCACAATTGATGAGCCAGAAGCAATTGACACAGCCGATCAAAACACTCCCATCTGGGCACGAGATGACCGTCAGCAGCGGATTGAGCGACTCAAGGCAACAGCAATTGAAACTGTCGAACCAGATGCTCCTGCGGTCGATATCGAATTAGATGATGAATTCTTGTGGTCGGCGAAAGTCCTCGCAGATCTAGGCAGAACACCAGAACAAGTATCTTTAGATGAGATTAACTGGCTGAAAAAATTACGTCAAGGTTTGGACAAAACCCGGCGGGGATTTATCAATCAATTTAAGGCTCTCATCGGTCAAGGTCCACTCAATGCCGAAGCTGTAGAATCGATCGAAACCCTGCTCCTGCAAGCCGATGTTGGTGTAGAAGCAACCGATTATGTAATTGAAACCTTGCAGGCTAAATTACGCCAAGAATCTTTGCCACCAGAAGAAGCCCTCGCCTATCTCAAACAAATTTTACGCGATTTACTCGACCAGCCCTATCAGGCAAACTATGTCGAGGAATTTATGCCCGTCAAAGATACGCTGAATATCTGGTTATTCGTCGGCGTGAATGGTGTTGGCAAAACAACGACGATTGGCAAACTCGCCCACATGACCCAGTCATCTGGCTATCAGTGTCTGATTGCGGCTGGGGATACCTTTCGTGCCGCCGCAGTCGAACAGGTGAAAGTCTGGGGAAAACGCAGTGGAATTGAAGTAATTGCTAATCCCGGTCAAAATACAGATCCTGCCGCAGTGGTGTTTGATGCAATTAGTGCTGCCCAATCCAGAGGAACTGAGTTACTATTAGTCGATACCGCTGGTAGACTCCAGAATAAAAAGAATCTGATGGACGAGTTAAGCAAAATTCGGCGGATTGTGGACAAACAGGCAAGCGGTGCCCAGATTGAGTCCCTACTCGTTTTGGATGCTACTTTGGGTCAAAATGGCTTACGTCAGGCACAGGTCTTTGCCGAAGCAGCTAAGTTAAGTGGTGTAGTTTTGACTAAGTTGGATGGTACCGCCAAAGGTGGTGTTGCGCTAGCAGTAGTGCAGCAACTTGGTTTACCAATTCGGTTTATCGGGGCTGGCGAAGGTATCGAAGATTTACGTCCTTTTTCTAGCTATGAGTTTGTTGAAGCTTTATTAAGTGGTTAGGAAATAGCCTAAGTATATATGTCTACCCCCGTTTCCCCGTCTGCATCTCAAGTTACACCAGTAGTTGCGCTCAAAGAATTAGTAGCAAATCTCAATCGGCAGCAAAAGAAAACTCACGAACTCCTGAGCAATCTTAGTTTTGCACTACGGAGTTTCAAAAATCTCAATCAGTTTTTGGAAATAATTCCATTAATGGTGACAAGAGTTACTGATGCTGAGTCAGGAGCAATTATTTTGTTTAAAAAAACTGGTCAACTTCAGATTATGCAGTTGCACTGTCAAGGGGAAAATGATTGTAATAATTTACGGCATGGGATAGAAACGGCAATTTATCAGACTTTGACTGATGTGATAGATCGACCAAACGTTGCTCAAAATACTACCTTTGATGGTAATATTTGGGAGAAATTAGAGAGTAATATCGAGCGAGATCTTGATTTTGGAGTCAAAATTTTTCGCACACCAATTTTATTGGAAAGTGGCGAAAGAGGTCGGCTATATGTGTTTACTAGCAATTCCAGCTATGAGTGGACAGCAGATCGCCAGAAATTATTACAGTTAGTCGCCGACCAGACTGCGGTGGCGATTGCCAATGATGAATTAACTGTTGAACTGAGAAATAAAGAACGACTCAATCGTGAGTTGGAAATTGGGGCTGAAATTCAAGAACGATTACTACCCAAAAAATTCCCGGATATTCCTGGGCTGGAGTTGGCAGCTTGCTATCTCAATGCTAATCATGTTGCTGGTGATTACTATGATTTTATTCCGGCCAATTACGACAGGTTGACTAATAAACAAATCGATGCTGCGGTGACAAATAAGTGGAGTATTGTGATTGGGGATGTGATGGGAAAAGGAGTCCCCGCCGGGCTAATTATGACTATGACACGGGGAATGTTACGGGCTGAAGTCTTAAATGGTCATTCACCTGCGCTGATTCTGCAACATCTCAACCGAGTTATGTATGCCGATCTCGAAAATTCCAGTCGATTTGTCACCTTGTTTTATTCAGAATACAATCCCGTTACCAAAACACTAACCTACACCAATGCAGCCCACAATCCACCTCTATATTGGCAAGCCGCAACAGATCGCATCTCGCGACTGGATACACAGGGGATGTTGATTGGACTGGATGCTGATTCTGAGTATGAGGAAGGGCAGATCCAACTCCAGTCAGGTGATACGATCATTTACTACACTGATGGTTTTACTGATGCAGCTAATCAGGATGGAGAACGGTTCAGTGAGGAAAATCTGATTCATACCTTCCATTTGGCTTGCCAGCAGCGACTAGGTTCTCAAGCTACTCTCGATCGAATTATTGCTACTCTCAATACTTTTATTGGTGTCGATCGATCTGGTGGGGATGATATGACAATGGTGGTGATGAAGGTTAATTAATCGATCGTTGATATTTCTGGAGCTTTGTGGCTATCCTCTAAAATTGACAGTAATTTTGCCCATTCAGCCGCTAGAGGAATTTCAGTAAAGGGAATATCGATCGATTCATTGGTATCGGCAAATTGGAATCTCAGACTAATTTTCTGACCACGATCGGGCATATTTGCTAGATTGATCGAGCGATTATCGACAAATAGTTGAATCTGATTAACTCGATCGAGACTGAAACTTTGGAGATCTTTTGGTTCAGATTTAGTTGGTTTGCCCCAGCTAATTTGACGATCTTTTAACCCCATCACCGCATATATATCATATTTGCATCGATCGAAATTAACCGCCCAGCGTCGGTAAGCCTCAATTTTTTGATACTCATCATAACCTGCTTTAGCTAGCCAGATAAATATTGCCAGTAACGGCAACCACATTAAACCGTGCAGCATAATTCAACTCTCTCTAATCGATCGATCCATCTACCCGATCGTAACAATATTTAGTCCATTAATTTCGATCCGATCTCGATCGCCAGAAATTTGGCAGATCTCGCGCTAGTATTTAATTAAGACAGCCTCAGTTCTCATCGACCAGCAAAGTCGAGCTACTCATCACAATGAGATTGTTTTCGATCGATCTTATCCGTCGTACAGTCTGACTTAATGTTAGAAGCTACCACGTGCAGTTACAGTAGTTGCAAAAAACTACTGTAATTTTGCCGTCAACTACCATCACATGCAGATTTATTAGTGTAGATTCAGTATCATATGTATCTATTCTTAGTATCTATCACAATTATTATTTACTAGTGTCAAGAGCCAGAGAGGAAAAAAGCAGTGAGTGGAAACGAAGCCCGGAGTCAAGCAATCTATCAAATCACCAACCGTGAACCAATGCCACCCAAGGCTCCCAAACGGTTAGAGGATCTGTGGGCCGCAGATGTTTTTACCCTGAGCAAAATGCAGGAGAGTCTGCCCAAAGACATTTTTAAGTCCGTCAGAAAGACAATTCAAACAGGCGAAGCACTCGATCTATCGATCGCTGACGCAGTCGCCATCGCCATGAAAGACTGGGCAATCTCAAAAGGTGCATTATATTATGCTCACGTCTTCTATCCCCTAACCAATGCCACGGCAGAAAAGCACGATGGTTTTATTTCCGTGCAGGGCGACGGCTCAGTGATCTCCGAGTTTGCGGGTAAACTCCTCGTTCAAGGTGAGCCTGATGGTTCATCTTTCCCCAATGGCGGGATTCGTTCCACCTTTGAAGCGCGGGGCTATACTGCCTGGGATGTCACCAGTCCAGCGTTTATTATGGAAACAGACAACGGTGCCACCCTGTGCATTCCGACTGTGTTTGTCTCCTGGACAGGTGAAGCTCTAGATAAGAAAACGCCCCTGTTGCGCTCCAATGCAGCAATGAATAAAGCTGCAACCAGAGTCTTAAAAATCCTCGGCAATACTAACATTGCTCCGGTCAACTCTAGCTGTGGTGCCGAACAAGAATACTTTCTCGTCGATGCCAACTTTGCCAATAGTCGTCCTGACTTGCTCCTCGCCGGAAGAACTCTATTTGGCAAGCCATCACCCAAAGGTCAACAATTTGATGACCACTACTTTGGGGCAATTCCTGAGCGGGTACAAGTATATATGCAGGATGTGGAAGAGCGGTTATACCGACTCGGTATTCCGGCGAAAACTCGCCACAATGAAGTAGCTCCAGGTCAATTTGAGATTGCCCCTTATTTTGAAGCTGCAAACGTGGCAACTGACCACCAGCAGTTGATCATGACAATTTTGCGCACCGCTGCCAAAAAGCATGGGTTCATGTGTTTACTCCATGAGAAACCCTTTGCCGGGATTAATGGTTCTGGTAAACATGTCAACTGGTCGGTCGGCAATGCCACTCAAGGCAACCTCTTAGATCCTGGCGACACACCGCACGCCAATGCCCAATTCCTGGTCTTCTGTGGTGCGGTAATTCGCGGCGTTCACAAATTTGGGCCACTCTTACGGGCGGTAGTGGCGACGGCTAGCAACGACCATCGCTTGGGTGCCAATGAAGCTCCACCAGCAATTATGTCCGTTTATCTGGGTTCCCAACTGCAAGATGTCTTCGAGCAAATCAAGCAGGGAGCTTTAACTGGATCTACGACAAAAGGGGTGATGCACATTGGCGTAGATACTCTACCTGTATTACCCAAAGATGCCGGAGACCGCAACCGGACTTCCCCATTTGCCTTCACTGGCAATCGGTTTGAGTTTCGGGCTGTGGGTTCTGGACAGTCGGTGGCAGGGCCACTCGTCGCGATGAATACTATCCTGGCGGATTCCCTGAACTGGATGGCGAATAAATTAGAAGGTGAAATCGCCAAAGGCACCGAACTAAATGCGGCGATTCAGACCGTACTGAAGGAAGTGATCGATACTCATGGTGCGGTCGTCTTCAATGGTAACGGTTACTCGGAAGAGTGGCATAAAATGGCAGTCGAAGAACGCGGTTTACGTAACCTGCGGACGACAGCAGATGCTTTACCTGTCTTGCAAGAAAAAGAGATCGAAGAGCTATTTGACAGCATGGGCATTCTCTCGCCGGTGGAACTGGCAAGTCGCTATGAAACTTATGCCGAGCAGTATATTCTCTCGATCGAAGTTGAAGCCAAACTGGTGATCAGTATGGCAAAAACACTAATTTATCCGGCGGCTACTCGTTATTTAACCGATCTAGCAACTACTGTTGCTGGACTCAAAGAAATCGGTGTCGATTTTGATACCGAAATTACCCAAAAGGTAGCTAATTTAACAAAGTCGATGATGGATTTAGTCAGCAAGTTGGATTTGGCATTGAGCAATCATGATTTTGATTCTACCGCTGCACACATGCAGTATTTAGTCCAAACTGTCCGTCCGTTAATGGATGAAGTGCGGAAATATGCAGATGGATTAGAATCTGAAATCGCTGACGATCTATGGCCATTACCAACTTATCAAGAAATGCTGTTTATTAAATAACATTTCACTGTTGATTTTGTCAGACCGTTCATCGCGAACGGTCTTTTTTGTAGGCAATTTTCACCTATTTTAAATAGGCAATCGTCACTCCACCACCACCATCCCGATCGCTAGCCAATTCAAATCGATCGACTTGAGGATGAGTTCTTAAAAATTCATGTACCCCTTCTCGCAGTTTACCTGTTCCTTTGCCATGAATGACCCACATGATGCCTGATTGATAAGCTTGGCCGATCCCGCGTTCAATTTCACTCTCCGCATTTGCCACTCTTTGGCCGCGAATATCGACGGTATTTTTGGATGTCCGAATTGCTACCACTGGTACGACTGGATTAGCCGCAGGCTGTGTCTTGGCTGGTGCTTTTTTGGCGGGAATCGTCGCCTTCTCCCCTGTCAATGACTCGATATCGGCGAGGGCGACAGTCATTTTCATCATGCCAAACTTGACATCGAGGTTGCCCCGATCGTCAACAGTGGTCAGAACTTCAGCTTTTTGACCTAATTTGGGGATGCGGATGCGATCGCCGACCTGCGGATTGAAGCCTGCAGGGGGCTTGGGGGTCGATTTAGCGGGCAAGTGACTTCCCATCACCCGATCGAGTTCTGTGGTCGCTTGCTGGGCAGCTTGGGCAGTTTGGGGGCCTTGTTGCAATTGGCGGATCACCTGGGCAATCTCACTTTTGGCTTCAGCAATTGCCGCTTGAATTGCCCGTTCCTGATTGAGTTTGAGTTCCTGTTCTCGCGCTTGCAATTGCGCCGCTTTTTGGGAGACTTCCAAGTAGAAGGCTTCCGCCTGTTTCAAGATTTTGGCGGCTTCATTCGCTTTCGTTTCCTGGGCGCGCCGTTGTGCTTCCAATCCAGCAATTACTTCGTTCACTTCCTGAGTCGCGCCCAAGACCACCTGGGATCTGGCATTGTCGATTACTTCAGGATTTAAGCCCAATCTCTGGGCGATCGACAGTGCATTCGATCGACCGGGAATCCCCCATAATAACCGATAGGTCGGCGAGAGACTAACATCATCAAACTCGACCGAGGCATTCTCAAACCGTTCGTCTTGATATTTGAGTGCCTTCAATTCTCCATAGTGAGTACTGGCGATCGTCAACATCGCTCGATCGGCTAGATACTGCAATAATGCGATCGCTAACGCGCTCCCCTCTGCCGGATCTGTCCCCGCACCGACTTCATCAAGCAGAACTAACGCATTCGGGTAATTTCTAGCCGTCTGTAAGCGATCGTCATTAACCCCTGGGGTACGCACAAGGGATACCCCTAACGATTCATCCCCGCGATAATCATTCCCCTCTCTTATCTCACTGTCTTGGAAAGGTGCTCTATTTGGGGAAACCCCAAGACCGCACTTTCCGCTGCCATAATTAGGAAACCCGACTGGAGTGAGCCGCTCCTCGGCGGGTGCAGGGAGTGGGTTCGATTCAATCTCCCCTAAAATCCGGCTAATTCGCCGAATATGTCCTGAAAAAGTCGAGAGACTTTGTTGCAAAGATTGCTCATCGCCGATATCTGCCAAAATTAGGTCGAACCAGGGAATCTCAACTGGCTCACGAGCAGGGATAAATAACCCCACCTTAGCCATCAAAGCGACGATCGCGACAGTTTTGAGGGTAACAGTTTTACCACCTGTATTTGGGCCAGTAATTGTAACTACGCGCAGATTGGGACGGATTGATAGATCGATCGGCACGACGGCTGCGCCCTGCTCGTGACGATGCTGCCAAATTAATAATGGGTGGCGGAGTTGGCGCAGGGTAATATATTCATTCGCTGATTGATTACCCACAGGAGACGCTGCGCGAACGATCAGTCTTGGCGGATTGGCTTCTAACCACAAACTATATCTAGCTCTAGCTGTAGCCAGATCGATCGTTGTCGCAGTTGCCAGCAGATGTTCGAGATCTTCAGATACTTCAGTCACCTTAGCGGTGAGAGCTTGGAGTACCAGTTCGATTTCCCGTTGCTCTTGGCGTTGGAGTTGGCGCAGTTGATTACCCAGGTTGATAATATGCTGCGGTTCGATGTAGAGCGTAGCACCACTACTAGAGGTATCATGGACTACCCCAGGAATTGCCTCCTTGTGGGAAGCTTTAACTGGGATAACAAAACGATCTCCCCGTTGGGTAATTAAAGGTTGTTGAATCGCACTACTTTGACGCTGGATCAGACTATTTAGAAGTTGATAAATGCGATCGCGGAGTCCTTTGAGTTTGACACGCACCTCGGCTAATTTATCACTTGATCGATCGGTCACATCACCGCGATCGTCGATACAATGGTAGATATCCTGTTCTAGCTCAGGATAAGTGCGGACATCAGCTATTAATGCCTGTAAAACGGGGATATTTTCCTGGCTTTCAATCGTTCGCCGCAACTTCCGCACTCCGGCTAAAGTAGTGGCAATTTGATGGAGTTCCCGACCTGACAACATCCCCTGCATCGATGCTCGTTCGAGCGCGTCGCCAAAATCTTCAATCCCATCAAAGGATAGTCCACCCAGCAGTTGAGTTTCTAACTGATAAACCTCTTTAGTTTGAGCGAGCAGATTTAGACTGACACTAGGTGTCGTCGGAATTATTAAATGTCTCGCAGCTATTGTTCCTAATTTAGTCGCGGCAAATGTTGCCACCTGTTGACATAACCGCGACCATTCTAATAATTCTAATGTCTCTGCCTGGATCGTCACTATAAGTCTAGATTCTGCACTAATTAACATTATATGCTTTTGTTACAGGGGATTGGGATCGCCAAGGTTCACCCGTAACACGATCAATTTGGAACATTCCCGCTTGATCGACTGTCATCACAGGCAAGATGATATCTAACTAACTAATCGCCGCATCCTTACCCTAAATTGGAATTAAACCTATGAAAACACATCTAAACATCTGGAGTTGGGCAGTCTTAGGGGCAATTTTGACAGCAGGTAGTGCTGGGGCACAGTACGGCCCGCCCACGCCACAAACAGGTGTACCATCCGGGGGTAATCAAGCTCGCTTCACATGCGAATTAGTTAGTAACCAGTATACTGTCACCTATCATCCCGTCGATCGACCCAATGACAAGTATCCCTGGGCAGTGCCTAGCACAATGGGATCGAATTGGAACGCCAGTAGACGTTGTACCGAAATCGCCCGTCGCTTGGAAGAATATCGACGGGATGGTTTAAAAGAACTCCGCACAGACATCAAAAATCAGTATGATATCGTCTGTGTCACCACCGAAAGAAATGATGAATGTCGCATTGTCTTCACAGTGCCAACAGGGAAAGATCCGATTATCACTAGAGATTCTGTTTTCCGCAATCTGACTATGGCTGATAGTGGGCAACAAACTGTCGGCGTAAACACTTTTGCCGATGGAAATAGCAATAATAGTTTTGGTTCGATGCTGGGCAATATCTTCTCCGGTGGCGGGAATACTCCAACTAGCTCTCCAGCCGTCAAACCTCTTCAGAACAAAGATAGCATCGATCTTCGTCCTTTCCTCTCTATTCAAGATGGTGGTACAGGTACCCAACTTCGCCCCCGTGCAGCGGTTGCTCCCAGTACTGGAGTTGGTAAAAAATTGAATCCCGATCGATTTCGGATTGGTCAATAGTCACTAGCCACCAAAAATTTAGTTTGGAACTTGATAATTCCAATCAGTCAGTCAATCTATCGATAATTTTGGGGTTGGCTGTCACACCATCACAATCGAAAATAAGCGGCATTTATTACCATCTACTTGCAATACTTCTCAGTTAAAAACTGCTCAAGACTGAACCAAAAAGTATTGCATCTATTTGTGGTTTTTTAAATATTTCTACAGATGTTTGTTGGCGAAGCAATATTACCTTGTAATCGAGTTATTAGACTTACCAATTGTTGTTCGATCGCAAAACTACTCAGCCGCTTATATCGATTTTTTGTCTGGTTTTGGTTCCAGAAATTCAGGCACCATATTCGGAATAAATGATTGATTACCAATGATACTAGTTGTTTGATGCTCGACCACGCTACCTGGGGGGATTGAATCGGGATGATTAGCCATCTGTGCGGGATCTGTATTTGGCAGCCAGTTGATAAATATTAATGGCAGCATACTGCCTAGATTAGTAATTAAAATTAGTAGCCATAATTTATCGAAATTAGTATCAGTGACTCCGAGTAGATGAGTTAACAAGGCTCCGCCTTCTTTGGATACCAAACCTGATAGATTTAGCACCGACATTAATGTTGCAAATAGAGTTGCCTCAATCCCTGGCGGGCATAGTCTTGCAGCTAAAACTAGAACAGGCATAAATGTTAGTTGTCCCATCACCGTCAGCACCAAACTATCGCCCAAAGCAAACCAATGGTCATCGATGCCTAAATTACGATTGGTATGGGTGACAAGTAGTAAAGTTGTCAAACCCAATAGAGATGATAAAATCGTCGTCCAGGCAAAAATTTGCCGAAAGGGAATAGTTTTTAAAAAGCGTTGAAATAGCCACACTCCCAATAAGGATGCCAAACTAGTCACCAGTCGCACCCGTCCGAGAAATTCAGCAGTAAATCCTAACTCATTCGTACTAAAGTAGAAAAAAGCCGATTCAGCAGTTGGCGTACATTGCCAGATGAATAGGAATAGAGTCGGCAACCAAATCACTTTTTGACTCATTGCTTGGCGTAATTCCCGCATTTGCGCTGCGACGAGAACTTTGCCAGCGTCGCCCGTTTGGACTGCTGGTTCCTCGGCAATTAACCACGCCATCGCCGAGACAATCAGCGGAAATACCGCAGTAAGGATGAACACGGTGCGAGTAGTGAAGTGTTCGAGCAATACCCCACTAAAATAGGCAGTCAGCAGTCCCCCAAGGGCTGAGGCACCCCAGCACAATGATTGGAGCGAACCCGACTTACTGAGCGATTCACTGCGAGCGCGTTCGACAATTAGTGAATCGACGATCACATCACTAAATGCCACCGAAAGTGAGGTCATCAGGATTGCCAGCGTCGCTGTTGCGGAGGAATTGACCAAAGTTCCTAATCCTAACCAAGCAGCTACGCCCAATAAACCTGATAAGACTAGATAGGGTCTTCGTTTGTAACCAAAAATCGGGAACCCATCGGAAATGAACCCAAAGACGGGTTTAATCGCCCAAGGCAGAGCCGCGATCCCGGTCATGGCAGCGACTTCGGCTGGAGATAACCCTAATTCATCCTTGAGGAAAAAACTCACCGCCAAGCGGGAAATACCCAAGATACCTTGCACGGCATACACAACCAAAATTCCCAGTAGTTCTGGACTCGGTTGTTGTCCGAACAGAATCTTGGTCAAGAATGGATGGAAATTGGTTTCTGACGACTCGGAACTTTCGGTCAGCATTGTTAAAAAATGTTACGCAGTACCCAATCCTATCTTAATAGATATCAAGAATTACCGCTGCATCTAACAACGATTGTTGAATCGAGTGCGATATGAGTCTGGAATATTCAGTTGACAGCTTGCACTGAGCCTGTCGAAGTGTTGACAGGCAATTGTCAACATCAATGCCAAGAGTGTTGTGCTAACAGACGTATAAGCCTCGATCCCCGCTAAAATTCGATCGAGCCGAACAGTCATTACTCACCTGGCACGATAAGATAGCACTGGTGGGTATCGGTATAATTGCTCATGGCAGTGCCGAGTGAATGGATGTTCGCCCATCGTCAGCGAAATTATTGATGATGCAGTAATTGGGAATAATTAAGATGATGACTTAAATTTAAGAGCCACCATTATTCCACTTACTCTTCAGCACAGATTAGCTTGTCCATCCTCGATCGTTAGATTTTGCATACATACATGGAACCATTATACGATTACGCCTGGTTGATTCCAGTGTTTCCCCTCGCTGGGGCGATGCTAGTCGGATTGGGATTGATTTCACTGAATAAATTTACGAATGGATTGCGCGAACTGAATGCAGTCCTGATTATTTCGCTCATTGGTGCAGGGATGGTCATGTCCTTTGCCTTGCTAGCCAGTCAGTTTCAGGGACACCCCACGTACATTCGTTCATTTGAATGGGCATCTGCGGGCAATTTTCATCTGACTATGGGTTACACGATCGACCATCTGACATCATTAATGTTGGTCATCGTCACGACTGTTGCTCTGTTGGTGATGATCTATACCCACGGCTATATGTCTCATGACCCCAGTTATGTGAGATTTTATGCCTATCTGAGTTTATTTAGCTCCTCGATGCTGGGTTTGGTCATCAGTCCCAATCTCGTTCAGGTATATATCTTCTGGGAATTGGTGGGGATGTGTTCTTACCTGCTGATCGGGTTTTGGTACGATCGCAAAGCGGCGGCTGATGCTTGTCAAAAGGCATTTGTCACCAACCGCGTGGGTGACTTTGGCTTATTGCTAGGAATGTTGGGGATTTACTGGGCGACTGGTAGTTTTGATTTCCAAATCATGGGTGATAGACTCCAGGAACTGGTCGAATCAGGGGCGATTGGCGGTGGTTTAGCTGCCCTATTCGCGATTCTCGTCTTTATGGGGCCTGTCGCTAAATCGGCTCAGTTCCCGCTCCACGTTTGGCTCCCAGATGCAATGGAAGGGCCTACGCCAATTTCCGCATTAATTCATGCGGCGACGATGGTAGCGGCGGGGGTATTCCTGATTGCCCGGATGTATCCTGTGTTTGAGGATATCCCGATCGCGATGAATACGATCGCCTGGACGGGAGCAACTACAGCATTTTTGGGTGCGAGTATTGCCATTACCCAAAATGACATCAAAAAAGGTTTAGCCTACTCCACCATGTCCCAACTGGGTTATATGGTGATGGCGATGGGGGTCGGTGCCTACTCCGCCGGATTATTTCACCTGATGACTCACGCTTATTTCAAAGCGATGATGTTCTTGGGTTCTGGTTCCGTGATTCACGGGATGGAAGAAGTTGTCGGACACAATGCTGTACTGGCTCAAGATATGCGGCTGATGGGCGGGTTGCGGAAACACATGCCGATTACCGCCTCCACCTTCTTTCTCGGTACTTTAGCGATTTCGGGGATTCCCCCCTTTGCGGGCTTCTGGTCGAAGGATGAAATTCTCGGTGCCACCTACGCCGCCAATCCGCTGCTGTGGCTGGTGGGTTTCGCCACGGCAGGTGTAACGGCATTTTATATGTTCCGCATGTATTTCTCGACCTTTGAGGGCAGTTTCCGAGGCAATGACAAAAAGATTCGGGAGCAATTACTGGCGGCGGCTGGTGCGAGTACCCATGACGACCATGATGCTCACGGTCACAGCCACGCGGCCAAGCCCCATGAATCACCCTGGAGTATGACTTTGCCCCTAGTGGTCTTGGCATTTCCCTCTGCTCTAATTGGCCTAGTCGGTACCCCATTTAATAACTACTTTGAAGGGTTTATTTCCGCACCAGGAAAGGTGGTTGAACACGCCCATGAGTTTGATTTAAATGAGTTCTTGATTATGGGTGGAAGCTCAGTCGGAATTGGGCTAATTGGGATTACTTTGGCTTCGCTGATGTATCTCAGTCGTAAAATCGATCCAAGTGCGATCGCTTCAAAAATCCCCACCTTGTACAATTTGTCCCTGAACAAATGGTATATCGATGATATCTACAACAGTGTATTTGTCATCGGCTTACGCCGAGTTGCTCGTCAGGTGATGGAAGTCGATTACCGTGTGGTTGATGGTGCTGTCAACTTAGCTGGGTTAGCTACATTACTCAGCGGCGAGGGTCTGAAATATTTTGAAACCGGACGCGCTCAATTCTATGCGTTGATTATCTTTGGCGCAGTATTAGGTTTAGTCGTCGTGTTTGGGGTGACTTAATCCCGATCTAAATCTAGTTTAACTGGCTCGAATCGCTACCCGACTTTTTAACAGAAGTCGGGTATATAATTATTAGTAGTAAAATAGATCGAATGAAAAGTAAACCTTCTAAACCACAAAAACGCAAAGCCTGTTCTCTCAGGACTGGTTTAGAAGAGATTAACCAAGAACATCCAACCGCACAATTGCAGCGCGAACGGCAACGGGTGGAATTATTTGCCGAAGTTACCCTAAAAATTCGCCAGTCGTTACAACTAAAAGAAATCCTCCGCACAACTGTCAGCGAGGTTCAGCGGATTTTGCAAGCCGATCGAGTGTTGATTTATCAAGTATTTCCTGATGGAACAGGAAAGCCAATTAGCGAAGCTGTTTTACCAGCATATCCGGCAATTTTAGGTATGGAATTTCCTGAGGAAGTATTCCCGACGGAATATCAACAACTATACGCTCAAGGGCGAGTGAGGGCGATCGCCAATGTCCATGATTCCAGCGCGGAAATAGCTGATTGTTTAGTCGAATTTGTCGAACAGTTTGCCGTCAAAGCGAAGTTAATCGTGCCGATTTTACATAGTTTGAGCGTTCACCCACCCCGCTCTTCACCCCCTCAAAATGCCCTGTGGGGACTCCTAATCGCCCATCAATGCGATCGGCCTCGCCAGTGGGTCGATTTTGAGCTAGAACTAATGCAACAGCTAAGTGACCAAATTAGTATTGCCCTCGCCCAAGGGGAGTTATGGGAGCATTTAGAAGAGATTGTCGCAGAACGGACAGCAGAACTCCAAGCGGCAAACTGTAGTCTGCAACAGGAAATTAATGAGCGGAAACAGGTTGAAGCCGCACTCCGCCAGAGTGAGAACCAACTCAGATCGATCACCAACGCTCTGCCAGTTTTAATCGCCTATGTGGACGATCAAGAATGCTATCAATTTAATAACCAAGCATATGCTGATTGGCTGGGCAAACCCTTAACCACAATTTCTGGGACACACCTGCGCCAAGTCTGGGGTGAAGACTGTTATCAGCGGATGCAACCACACGTCTACACTGTTCTATCGGGGCATGTTGTTACCTATGAAAATGAAATTAACCTACCCAATGGCAACATTCGATCGGTCAATGTCACCTATATTCCCCACCTTGACATTGAAGATCGAGTCAGTGGTTTCTTTGCCCTCACCAGCGATATTAGCGATCGCAAAGCGATCGAACGGATGAAGGATGAATTTATCTCCGTCGTCAGTCACGAACTCCGCACACCCCTGACATCCCTGCACAGTGCCCTAAAAATTTTGGCAACTGGACGATTGGGTACTCTCCCCGAAGATGGACAACAACTACTAGCGATCGCCGATGAAAATACCGAACGCTTGGTCAGATTAGTGAACAACGTCTTAGACCTTCAAAGGATCGAATCTGGGGCGGTGAAGATGGAAAAACAAGCCTGTAATGCTGCGGATTTAACAATTCAAGCTGTAGCCGCCATGCAGGCGATGGCGCAGCAACATGGAATTACCCTGATCGATCGATCTGTCGATGTTCGATTATGGGTGGATGCAGATTATATTCTTCAGGCTTTGACTAACTTAATTAGTAATGCCATTAAATTTTCTGCCCCTGGTAAAAGTGTGTGGTTAGTCGTGAAATGTCAACCGCCCACACGCGGTCGAAAATCGGTTCGATCTAAAACAGCAAAAGCCCGAATTGCCGCCGAATCAGTCGGCGTATTATTTCAAGTACGCGATGAAGGTCAAGGTATTCCAGCGAATAAATTGGAAAGTATTTTTGAGCGGTTTCAACAGGTTGATTCCTCGGACTCGCGGAAAAAAGGTGGCACGGGGTTGGGATTGACGATCTGTCGCAAAATTATCGAACAACACGGGGGGAAAATTTGGGCAGAAAGTACCTTGGGTGTTGGCAGTACATTTTCATTCACCTTACCAGCCTACAATAATGAGTCATAAACGCTTGTTGATTATCGATGATGAAGAAGCGATCCAAACAGTCGTTAAATTTGGGATCAAGCTAGCGGCGGGATGGGAAGTATTATCTGCTAGTGCAGGTAAAACAGGTATCGATACCGCCCAAAGAGAACTGCCCGATGCCATCCTCCTCGATGTGATGATGCCGGAAATGGATGGAATTGCTACGTTTAAGGCACTGCAAGCTAACCCCATTACCGCCAGAATTCCAGTTATCTTTCTCACGGCTAAAGCCCAAACTGCCGAACGCCGACAGTTTAACGATATCGGCATTAGTGGCGTAATTACAAAACCGTTTAATTCGCTCGATTTACCGGAGCAAATCACCAAGATCCTTCAATGGTGAGCCAAATCTATGAAAATTCTGCTGATAGAAGATGATGATGCGTTAATTGCCCTCTTAACTCGGACTCTCAGTGCCCAACATCATATTGTCGATGCGGTCAAGGATGGAGAAATGGGGTGGACTTATGCTTCGACCTTTGACTATGACTCGATCGTGTTGGATATCATGTTGCCCAAGTTAGATGGGATTACCCTATGCAAAAGGTTACGGGGGGAAGGGTATACCACGCCGATTATGCTCTTAACTGCTCAAGATCTGATTACGGCGAAGGTGCAGGGTTTAGATGCGGGGGCTGATGATTATGTTGTTAAACCCTTTGATATCAATGAACTGATGGCGCGAATGCGTGCTTTGTTGCGGCGCAGTAGTAATAATCCACTGCCATTGTTGAGTTGGGGCGATTTGTTGCTCGATCCGAGTACCTGCGAAGTTACCTATAATGCTCAACCTCTAACCCTGACGACAAAGGAATACGATCTGTTAGAACTGTTTTTACGCGATAGTTATCATGTCTTTAGCAGCGACGAAATTATCGACAGGTTATGGTCTTCTGATGATTTTCCCGCAGAGGCGACGGTGCGATCGCATTTACGCAGACTCCGCCACAAGCTTCAAGCCATCGGCGCACCAGCCGATCTGATTAGCACTATTCACGGGCGCGGCTATTATCTCAAGTCACCTCAGTCAGATTTAACAACGAACGTTTCACGCTCCGCAACCGATCTAGATCGATCCCCTGAGTTGGAACAGCAGCAAGAACAGTATCAATCGTTTCTGCGGGAAACCTGGCTGACAACTAAACCTCAATGCCTGGAACGATTAACCGAAATTATGGCTACTATCGATCGATTGCAACTAGGTATCTGCACTGATGCTGAACAAGTACAGGCTCATCAACAGGCACACAAATTAGTCGGTACTTTAGGTGTATTTGGACTGCGATCAGCGATGGAGATGATGCGCCAAATGGAAAAATTACTCGATCGATCGACTCTGTTAACCCCCCCAGAAGCGGCAACACTATCTTCTCTGATCGCTGAATTAGTTACAGAAATTACCGACAGTGAACCTTGCCAAACAGCTAATCTGGCCACTGCCGATCGACCATTATTATTATTTGTCGGTCTAGATCCCAGTCTCACCGTCGCCCTGACAGATCTAGCCCAAGTCCAGAATATCCAAACCTTGACAATTGCTGACATCCATGCTGCGAATAGTTATCTGTCTACTATTCCCGATACCCCGATCGATATTCTCTCATCTACTGTTGTGTTATTGGATCTCTGTTTGGATCTCGACCCCACACCATTGTTAGAATCGATTTCCAACATCCAGCAGCGATTTCCCCATTGGTCGGTATTAGTACTGGCAAAGCGGGATAACTTAACCGATCGATTAGCGGTAGCCCGTAATGGGGGCAAATTTCTGGGAACCACAGGAATCTCGATCGACCAAATCTTTACTACGGCGACCTCCTTGCTGCAACCAGCAACCACTCTAGTTAAGGTAATGGTCGTTGATGACGATCTCGACTGGTTACGTGCCCTCCCTAAATTATTACAACCATGGGGACTAAAAGTAAGTACCCTCGCCGATCCGCATCAGTTTTGGACCGTTCTACAATTAGTCCAGCCTGATGCACTGATCTTGGACTTAAAAATGCCCGAAATTAATGGGCTGGAATTATGCCAAGTGCTCCGCAGCGATCCCCTCTGGCAACATTTGCCCATTCTATTTCTCAGTGCGAGCCACGACTCGATCGCGCAACAGGAAGCCTTTAGCGTCGGTGCTGATGATTATCTTTGTAAACCGATGATGGTTAGTGAACTAGCCTGGAGAATCCGCCATCGATTGGCTCGACTTCAATCTAAATGACTCCCCACCGATAACTCGGGGGGATTATTCGCTCGACGAAGGACGGTCAGGCTTAAAAACCCATCGCCGCCGCAACTGCCTCAAGATTAACTTCGATTCCTTGCTTAAAGGGGTTGATAGTGTTTTTAATTGCCGTATCGGGATCTTTTAGTCCATTTCCCGTTAACACACAGACCACAGTAGCATTGCTAGGAACGCGATCTTTAACTTTGAGTAAACCTGCTACCGAAGCCGCACTCGCTGGCTCACAGAATATTCCTTCCTTGCTGCCCAACCAGCGATAAGCGGCAACGATCTCATCATCAGTGACAGCATTAAACTCACCATTGCTAGCCTCTTTGGCAGCCACAGCATTGTCCCAATTTACGGGATTACCAATCCGAATCGCCGTCGCCAAAGTCTCCGGGTTTTTGACTCGTGCGCCATTTACCAAGGGCGCAGATCCGGCGGCTTGAAAGCCCATCATTTGAGGCAGCCGCTGAGACTTACCATCCTGATGATACTGACAAAAACCCATCCAGTAGGCAGTAATATTCCCCCCATTGCCAACGGGAATGCATAACCAATCTGGTGCATCACCCAAGGCATCAATCAGTTCAAAGGCAGCGGTTTTTTGACCCTCTAGCCTGTAGGGATTGACAGAATTTACCAGTGTAATTGGATAGCTATCCGCCATCTGCCGCACGATATCCAGCGCGTCATCAAAATTTCCTTTAATTGCCAGTACTTCAGCACCGTAGAGTAAAGCCTGTCCGAGTTTACCCAAGGCAACATAACCATCAGGAATCAGCACATAGGGTCGCATCCCACCTCGCACAGCGTATGCAGCGGCAGCAGCGGAGGTGTTACCCGTGCTAGCGCAAATTACCGCCTTGGCTCCAGCTTCTTTCGCCTTGGAGATTGCCATCGTCATCCCTCGGTCTTTGAAGCTACCAGTGGGATTTAAACCGTCATATTTGACATATACCTGTACACCACGTCCGATTTCTGCCGAGATCGTCGGCACGGGAATTAAGGGTGTATTGCCTTCGTGCAGTGTCACGACAGGCGTAGCCGCAGTCACGGGTAGATACCCTCTGTACGCTTCAATTAATCCTGGCCAAGCGCGATTGGTGTTAGTGCCGGAATTTACTCTGATTTGGGTATCTAAACTCATGGTGTGACTCTAGCCTGGTAAAAAAATGGTGGGCGACCTGTGCCCTGTGAAAATCTCTAACTCCCTCTGATTCTACTATTGAAGCATAATTCTTGTTACTAGGCTTCCGTGAATACTAGCACTAGAGGGTATAGGCTAGAGAGTCGAGAGTTGAAAATACAGATAGTTTTTTCAACTCCACCGAATACCCTATTCCCTGCTCCCCTACTGCCCACTGCCTATCCCCTTATTTGTTAGACTCATCTTATAGCTCATTTCCCTGCTCCCTGATTCCCCATGAAAAAAAGTTTAAAAAGCGATCGCAACTTGCTCTTAACTAGTATTCTGCTGTTTTTTATGTTGGCTGCGGGAATTGCTAGTGGTGTGTTGGGCTTTGTCTCTGGTCATGCCGCACTAAAAGGTGTCACCCAACCAGATATTCGACCAAATAATAGTCAAGCTGGCAATCAACAAAATCTCAATACCAAAGGTCTAGAATTGCTGAAAGAGTCAGAACTCATTGCTAGTGTTAAAAAACAAATGGGTGTTGAAGATCCAGCTACAATTGCCCAACAGGCAAAAAATGCAAAAAACCAAGCTAAGGCTTTTGAACAGGCTGTGAAAAATGACCCTAAAGTGGGTATTCCGGCTGCCAAGCTACCAATAGTGAGAGAGGATCAGGGGATTGTCATGGCGGTGAAGTCCATCAAACCAGAAGGAAGTAATGTTAAACTCGAAGTCACTCTCAGCAATCAGGGTAGCCAAGCCGTGAATTTCGGTCAAGGTAACATCACTGTCACCAACGATCGCAGTCAAAACATCAGTGCAAATGCCACAGGATTACCAAAAAATCTTCCAGCTAATGGGAAGGAATTCAAATTTGTTCTCACTATGCCGAAAAATGCTCTCGACAAGGTGAAAACAGTCTCTCTTCAGTTGACAGATATCGATCGAAAACTGCAACTCGAAGCATCAGGTGTACCTGTTAAGTAAATGATAGACCCTCCTCCACTTCTCAGTAGCTCGGAAATTGGGTGGCGACTCCTACTAGTGTTGGGGTTGATTTTGATCAATGCCTTTTTTGTGACGACAGAATTTGCGATTTTTTCGGTGCGGCGATCTCGCATTACCCAACTAGTTGCATCTGGCGATAATCTGGCTAAAAAAGTTCAAGATCTACAACGAGGAATCGAGCGATTACTCTCCACCACTCAATTGGGGATTACACTTTCAAGTCTTGCACTTGGCTGGATTGGCGAACGGGCGATCTCTCAAATCTTAACCCAGAATCTAGTAAATATTCCGCTTTTGCACTCGGTTTCAATTGTAGCTACGTTTAGTTTGTTGGCATATCTTCAGATTGTTTTTGGCGAATTAATTCCTAAGTCGATCGCTTTAATTTATGCCGAACCAATTGCCAAATTTCTCGGTACCCCCAGTCTGGCGATCGCGAGAATTTTTAGTCCGTTTATTTGGGTACTCAATCGTTCGACTAAACTATGTTTGCGGTTATTAAACATCAAAGATCGAGATGATTATTATAGTCGAGTGACATTCAAAGAGTTACAAACTATTGTCACTACCGAGCGAGAGTCAAGTGGACTAGCGATCGAACAGCGGGAATTACTCAATAAAGTCTTTGAATTTGCCCAAGTTGTCGCAGCAGAGGTGATGATTCCCCGCACCCAAATGGTGACTATTCCTAAAACAGCTAGTTGTCAAACCCTATTACTCCAAGTCGCCGCAACAGGCTATTCTCATTACCCTGTGACTGATACATCTCTCAACAAAATAGTCGGCACCATCTCCTTTAAAGATTTTGTCCCCTTACTCGCCCAAGGTAGACCTGCTGGACAAATTGCGATCGATCGCTGGATTCGACCAGTAGAATTTGTCACCGAATCCACACCTTTGAGTGTTGTACTCACGCAAATGCAAAAAGCCGAGACCCAAATGACGATCGTTGTCGATGAATTCGGCAACACGGCTGGTTTAATCTCTCGCCAAGATGCGATCGCGGAAATGATCGGCATTAAAGTTACAGCCAATCGACCAACCAAACTACTCAATCAACTCACGGATGGAGCCTTTCTCGTTCAAGCTCAGATCCATCTCGAAGATCTCAACGAACAATTAGGGATCGATCTGCCCTTGGCTGATGATTATCAAACCCTCGCCGGATTTCTGCTTAATAAATTGCAACAATTCCCCAAAATGGGGGAATCATTGAATTATGGCAACTGGAATTTAACCGTCGTCTCTACCGTGGGACCCAGAATTCATCAAGTCCGAGTTCAGCGGATTAGTTAGGAGGAGGGGACTGGGGGATGGGGGACAGTTGACAGTTGACAGTTAACTGTTCCTTTTCCCTTCCCCCTTTCCTCTAAAACCTAACCACTAACTCCTAGTCCTGGATCTACCAAACCTAGTTCCGCAAAAGCAGCTAATCTGAGCAGACAGGAATCACAAGTCCCGCAGGGGACGGGATCGCCAGAATAGCAAGACCAAGTTTGCGCCCAGGGGACTCCGAGACGATTGCCAAGCTGAATGATTTCAGTCTTCTTGAGATCGATCAGTGGAGTGACAATCTCGATCGGATCGCCCTCCCTGCCTTGTTTGGTACCAAGCTGAAAAACCGATCGCATCGCATCGATGTAATCAGGACGACAGTCGGGATAGCCAGAATAATCCAGGGCATTGACCCCAATGTACACCCGACTTGCACCGATCGCCTCTGCATAGGCAAGGGCAAAACTTAAAAAGATCGTATTGCGAGCGGGAACATAGGTAATGGGAATTGATTCTGACATTGCAGCAAGATCGCGGTGTTGGGGTACAGCAACAGAATTATCTGTCAGTGCTGAACCACCCCACAACCGCAGATCGAAACTCACGACTTGATGTTCCACAACCCCTGCGGTTGTAGCGATCGATCGAGCCGATTCCAATTCGCGGCGGTGACGTTGTTGATAATCGAAAGATAGAGCATAACAACTGTACCCTTGACTCCGAGCTAGGTACAATACCGTCGATGAATCCAAACCACCTGAGAGGAGAACAACTGCTTTCACAACGGATAAGGGATAAGTTTAGTAGATAGTGGATAGTGAATTGAGGGAAAGTCAAATCCCTCACTAGCGATTAGTTACTTTCTATTCTAACTTTTACTGTTTCCAGACCAGCATTATCTCCCCTTCGTTAATGTGCTAGATCGATCGGAACATAGTCTTTAGGAACATAAACAAAACTTTTCTGTTCTTTACAATCATGATGCTGTGATAGTATCAAAACTGTTACGAACAGAGAAAACAATGGACAGTTAATAGTGATCGGTTAGACAACTGATAACTGATAACTGACTTGTGGTTGAGGAGTAAAATTTAGAGTGGAGAATAGCATGTCAGCCAGACAGTTAGACACAGAGATGCAGCCCGGTTCCCCCCCACCGTTGAAAGTAGGGTTAATCGGGATCGGGAATATGGGACAACACCACGCACGAGTGTTGAGCTTACTCAAGAACGTCAAACTAGTTGGTATCGCTGATGTCAATGTCGAGCAGGGTTTAGAAGCGGCCAGTAAATACAAAGCTAGATTTTATGAAGACTATCGCGATCTCATCCCCCAAGTCGATGCTGTCTGCATTGCTGTACCGACAAGATTACACTATGAAGTAGGGATTGCCTGCCTAGAAGCCGGAATTCATGTCCTGATCGAAAAACCGATCGCTGCCACAATTGCCGAAGCCGAAGCCCTAGTCAATGCAGCAGCAGAGTCCCAGTGTATTCTCCAAGTTGGTCATATCGAACGCTTCAATCCAGTCTTCCAAGAACTCAGTCAAGTCCTCAAAACCGAAAAAGTCTTAGCCCTCGAAGCACACCGGATGAGTCCCTACTCCAATCGGGCAAATGATGTTTCTGTCGTCTTGGACTTAATGATTCATGACATCGATTTATTACTCGAACTCGCTGGTGCCCCAGTTGTCGGTTTAACAGCCAGTGGTAGTCGTTGCCCCGAATCTAAATATCTCGACTACGTAACTGCAACACTGGGATTTGCCAATGGTGTAGTTGCCACCCTCACCGCTAGTAAAGTCACCCACCGCAAAATGCGTCGCATCGCCGCACACTGCCGTCAGTCACTAACAGAAGCCAACTTCCTCAACAATGAAATCCTGATTCATCGACACAATGCCGACCTCCTTAACGAGTATCATCAAGGCTTGTATCGTCAAGACGGCCTAATCGAAAAAGTCTACGTCAAAAATATTGAGCCACTGTACGCAGAACTAGAACACTTTGTCAACTGTGTTAGGTGTGGCAACGAACCATCAGTCGGTGGAGAACAAGCCCTTAAAGCCCTCCGTCTTGCCACATTGATCGAGCAAATGGCTCTCGACGGCAAAGTCTGGAAATTATCCGATCGAGATCGACTAGAAGTTTTGACTGGGGGTTAAGGTGTAGGGGATAGTGGATAGTGAATAGTGGATGGAAGTTCAAAAAACTCTAAAACTTCGATAGTCAAGTAATTTCTCACTAAAATTGAAACGGAGAGTACCGCCACACCCAAATCGATCCCCACAGATCGACCCTTCGGAGGGGGTCTGGGGGAAGCGATGCGCGCTCGGGTTCCCCGACGGTTTAGCGCATCAAGACAGCGTGCGTCCCCCAGTGGGGGGTCTGGGGGGTTAACCCCCCAGATCCGGGTTCTACCCCACCAGAAATCATCACTCACACTCAAAGATCCGTAAGCCTGCAAATGAAAGCATGGATCGAATCCACCAAAAACTAAAAGAAATTTGGGGCTATGAAAAACTGCGATCCCCCCAAGGCGAAATCATCCAGTGCATCCTTGAAAATCGCGATGCACTAATCGTCATGCCCACAGGGGGCGGCAAATCCCTCTGCTTTCAACTTCCCGCCCTCCTCACCAGCGGCCTAACCATCGTCATTTCCCCCCTAGTCGCCTTGATCGAAAATCAAGTCCAGGAATTGACCGACAAAAAATTACCCGCAGCCCTATTACATAGCGAACTACCCACCGCCAAACGCAAACAAACACTTCAAGACCTAGAAAATCAACAACTTCAACTTCTCTACATCTCACCCGAAACACTACTCACCCCGCCAGTTTGGTCGAGATTAGTCGCACCCAACCTGAAAATCGATCGATTGATCCTCGACGAAGCCCATTGCCTCGTCCATTGGGGTGAAACTTTTCGTCCCACCTATCGCCGCTTAGGGGCTGTTCGCGCCGCCTTACTTCAACATAAGTTAATTGGTACCAAAATAGCGATCGCTGCCTTCACAGCGACGGCTGACCCCCTCTCACAGCAGACGATCAAGCAAGTCCTCCAACTCGACAACCCCGCCGAATTTATCCTTAACCCCCATCGTCAAAATCTCCACTTGGCAGTCAAATCGATCTGGACACCACGCGGGAGACGCGAACAATTAGCCAAATTTATCCAGCAATACCCCCAGCAATCAGGACTGGTATATGTGCGAACTCGACAAACTAGCGAAGATTTAGCCACCTGGTTTCGCGACAAAGGCGATCGAACAGCCGCTTATCATGCGGGTTTGAGTCCTCAAACCCGCAGACTGGTAGAACAGGAATGGTTAAGTGGTAAGCTGCAATATGTGGTGTGTACTTGTGCATTCGGTATGGGGATTAATAAAGGAAATGTCCGGTGGATCGCTCATTTTCAACCTCCGGTACTGTTGGCTGAGTATATCCAAGAAATCGGTCGAGCAGGGCGAGATGGGAAACCCGCTGAAGCCTTATTATTAGTATGCGAACCAACTGGGTTGTTGTACCCCGAAGATCGCCAACGACACAAGTTCTTTACAGAGAGTGTCGGTCGCTACTATGATGCAGCAGGGTCATTGGTGAAACAGCTTCCGGTCAGTGGTGATGTGACTGAAATCGATCGCCAGTTTCCTCAAGGCGCGATCAGTCTGTCTCTATTGCATAGTATTGGGGAGTTAGTCTGGGAAACGCCATTTAATTATCGGCGGACTGTAACTGGAAAATTACCCAATTGGCAGTCGATCAAAACTCAACAAAAGTTACTTTTTGAGCAGGTGGAGACTTATATTAAGTATCCTGGGTGTAGGTGGGAATATTTGCTGACTGCTTTTGGGTGTCAGCCACGAGGGCGAGAATGGCGGTGTGGCAATTGTGATTTCTGTCGCCGCGTGCCTCCAGACAATCAATCTCTCAAATAAACTATCCCTAAATTCAGCAACGCCCCATTTTCAATCACTGGGTAAATTCCAGATATTTTCTATGAACTTTGTCGCGATCGATTTTGAGACAGCCAATCGTCATGCGGATAGTGCCTGTGCAATTGGTTTAGTCAAAGTAGAAAATTTCAAAGTCATTGAACAAGTGGAATATTTAATCCGACCACCAACAAATTGGTTTGAATTTACCTATATTCATGATATCGATTGGTCGATGGTGGCTGACAAACCGACATTTGCCCAATTGCATCCACAAATCGATAGTTTTTTAGCAGGTGCAGACTTCCTGGCTGCACATAATGCCAGTTTTGATCGGCGAGTTTTAGCAGCTTGTCGGGCAACTTATCAACTAGAACAACAACCCCATCCTTTCCTCTGTACTGTCCAACTTGCTCGTCAACAGTGGCAAATTAGACCGACGAAGTTATCTGATGTTTGTCATAAATTGGAGATCGAACTTCAGCATCATAATGCCCTGTCGGATGCTCATGCTTGTGCCCAAATCATTATTGCGGCTGGAGTCAGTGCAACATTTAATATTAGTTAATTATGATAAATCATGTCTAGTGTCAAACTCGAACAAATTAGCCGCAA
The DNA here is from genome assembly GCA_041738715.1 of Chamaesiphon sp. Lineage (GTDB taxonomy): Bacteria > Cyanobacteriota > Cyanobacteriia > Cyanobacteriales > Chamaesiphonaceae > Chamaesiphon. The sequence goes on along the minus strand of JBGSPI010000095.1, from coordinate 44,114 downwards.
GTTCGATACTCCCAGAGAGAAACTCAGCCAAAAAACAATCGCCCTCGACAACATTTCCTTCGAGATTTCTGATGGTGAATTTTGGGTTCTAGTTGGCCCATCTGGTTGTGGTAAATCTACATTACTGCGGATTATTGCTGGACTAGATACTGCCACTAGTGGGAATATCTATATTGGCGATCGATTGGTGAATAAGATCCCCGCCAGACAGCGTGATGTGGCAATGGTATTTCAAAATTATGCTCTTTATCCACATATGACTGTCGGTGAGAATTTAGCATTTGGGATGGAAATGCGTGGGATGGATCGACAGATAATTAAAGAACGAATTAATACTGTTGCCAAATCTCTGGCGATCGATTTATTACTCGATCGAAAACCAAATCAATTATCGGGTGGACAACAACAACGAGTGGCTCTCGGTCGAGCGATCGCTAGATCTCCCCAGGTATTCTTATTAGATGAACCGCTCTCAAATCTCGATGCTACATTACGCGATGATACCCGCACAGAATTAAAACAATTACATCAACAAGTGGGAATTACTACTATTTATGTTACCCACGATCGCGTCGAAGCGATGACCCTAGCTGATCGAATTGTCATACTCGATCGCGGCCGCATTCAACAAATTGATACACCGCAAGTCATTTACGATCTTCCCGCTAATCAAATGGTGGCAACTTTTATTGGTACACCACCAATGAATATTATTCCGGCAACCTATCAAAATGGTATGTGGCAAATCGGCGAACAATCTTTCTGCTGTCAGCCAGAATTAATCACTCAATTGCAACTTAAAAATGGACAAGGATTCAATCTAGGGATTCGACCAGAACATCTTACCATTGCCCTTGATCGTCCCCTAGATTCATTGTTGATCGTCATTCAAGTCATCGAACCTCTCGGTCGAGAAATTCTCCTCAAAGGTCAAATTTGTGGCACTTCAACATCTCTAAATCTCTTGGCATCTCCAGATTGGATTGGTCGAGTTGGCGACCAATTGACAGTTGAATTAGCGATCGATTCGCTATTTATTTTTGATGCCACTACAGGCATCAGATTATTTCCACTTCACTCATAAATTAGAGAGTGGGTAAGAATTTGCGATCGTCGAAAGTATCCACGCAAATTTAGGGTGCCCCTTATGGATACCCTAAATTTGACGAATTTACGTGCTAGCGAAAGAAGGTTTGTTATTTACAGGATCACTTTTCTGAGTTTCCCGCTCAACAATTTGCCGAAATTCTTCGCCTTCAATTGTCTCTTTGTCCAGTAACAAATCTGTCAGTGTCTCGACCAGTTGCCGATTTGTACTGATAATTTCGATCGCCTTAGCTCGTCCGGCTTCAACTAGTTTACGAATTTCGATATCGATTTTTGCGGCAATATCTTCCGAATAATCTTCATCTGATTGAATGGCAAATTGACCTAGATTCGACATCCCATATCGAGTGATCATATTCCGCGCGGTTTGAGTGACCATTTCGATGTCGCCACTAGCCCCAGCAGTTACCTCCGCCGAGCCAAAAATGACTTCTTCAGCCGCTCTGCCACCCATTGTTGTCGCAATATCCGCTAGAAACTCGGCGCGAGAGGTTAGACCCTGCTCTTCATCGGGCATGTACCAGGCAGAACCCGCGCTGCGCCCGCGGGGGAGAATTGTTACTTTTTGCAGCGGCTTGTAACCGACGATCGCCCCAACTAGTGCGTGACCGATCTCATGATAGGCAATCAGCCGCCGCTTTTTGCCGTCAGCGAGCGAACGACCTTCCATCCCCATCACGACCCGATCGATCGCATCATTGATTTCGGACATCGTCATCGCCTCTTTCCGCCGCCGAGCGGTAAAAATTGCCGCTTCATTCATCAGGTTTGCCAAGTCTGCACCAGTGAATCCGGGTGTCCGTCGAGCGATTAATTCCAGGGAGACTTCTGGATCGACTTTTTTGTCGCGCGAGTGAACTGTTAAAATTGCCAGACGACCCTTGTAGTCTGGGGGATCGACCTGTACTTGGCGATCGAACCGACCCGGACGTAATAATGCCGTATCGAGGACATCGGGGCGGTTAGTTGCGGCAATAATAATTACGCCGTTATTGCCCTCAAATCCGTCCATCTCGGTCAGTAATTGATTGAGGGTTTGTTCCCGCTCATCATTCCCGCCACCGATGCCTACGCCCCGCTGACGACCCACTGCGTCGATTTCATCGATGAAGACTAAACAGGGTGCATTCTCTTTAGCTTTTTTGAATAAGTCCCGCACGCGAGATGCGCCGACACCAACGAACATCTCCACAAATTCCGAACCAGAGATGCTGAAAAAAGGGACACCTGCTTCGCCAGCAATGGCTTTAGCCATCAGGGTTTTACCTGTTCCTGGGGAACCAACTAATAGTACACCCTTGGGAATTTTGGCTCCGACTGATGTAAACCGTTCTGGTTGTTGCAGAAAAGTCACAACTTCTTGCAGTTCTTCCTTGGCTTCATCAATCCCCGCCACATCATCAAACATTACTCCAGTTTTAGCCTGCATCTGAAACCGAGCGCGGGATTTACCAAAGCTGAGAGCCTGTCCAGAAGAATTACTCGATCGCCGAATAATTGCCGATAATACCGTAATTACGAACACGAGCAGGAGTACATTGAGCAACACGCCCACAATCGCATTCTTATCCGCAGACCTTTGAATGCTAAAGTCGATACCTTTAGCATTGAGCTTGTTAAACAACTCGGTATTGTCATCCAACAGCACGACTTCTTTACTCTGCTTCTTAGCCGATGTATCCGTTAAGGTGATTTTTGCCTTCTTAGTAACGGGATCGAGTTCTACTTTTGTTACCGATCCTTTATCGATTTCCTTAAACAGTTCCCCATAGTTAAGTATATTGGGATCTTTTTCAGCCAGAACTGGGCTACCCCAGACAACTCCCTGAGCAATTAGCAAGCCAGCCGCTAATCGCCACAATGACTTGGAAAATCGCTTTGATTCGACCTGGGAACTGTTACGCATATATATTATTTATGTCCTTTATCTGCACCTGATGCTAATCCGTCGTCGTGAGCAGTTAGTTGTGACGACTGGCGATCTAGACTGATATATCTTCTAGTGTAGCTTTACTTTTATTATTGCCAGATCCAGTTTCGTAATTAACATTTACGCGATCACCGGCACTTCTTGCAAGAGTCGGGCAATGATCTGAGTACCCCGACGACCACCGACTGGCATAATTCGATGGGCTAAGACATATAAGGCAAGATCTTTAACATCATCTGGAATGGCGTAAGCACGACCATGTAGCCATGCCCAAGCTTGTGCTGTGCGGTGCAGAGCCACAGCCCCACGGGGACTGACTCCTAGCCCAATTTCGCTGTCATTGCGGGTAGCGCGCACTAAATCGATAATGTATTTCTGAATCGCTGGATCGACTTTGACTTGTTGACACTGATGCCGAATGGTTTGGAGTTGTTCTAATGTAATGCAGGGTTCCAAGTTATTTACTGGTGTGCCATTAGTTAAGCCTTGGAGCATCTGGAGTTCTTCCGCCGCACTGGGATAGCCTAAGCTGAGAGAAATCGCAAACCGATCCATCTGAGCTTCAGGCAGCGCGAAGGTACCATGAGACTCGATCGGGTTTTGGGTGGCGATCGCAAAAAAGGGTGTCGGCACAGGGCGAGAATGTCCATCCAACGTCACCTGTTGTTCTTCCATCACTTCGAGTAGTGCCGATTGGGTGCGAGGAGTCGCGCGGTTGATCTCATCGGCGAGGAGAATATTCGTAAAAATTGGCCCAGGGATAAATTCAAATTCACGACTGCCGGGATTCCAGATGTTTGTCCCAGTAATATCTGAAGGGAGAAGATCGGGCGTACACTGAATCCGTTGGAATTTACCATCGATCGATTTAGCCAGAGATTTAGCTAATAAAGTTTTACCAACTCCCGGTACATCTTCCAAGAGGACATGTCCCCCCGCAAGCAATGCTGTTAATACAAGCTCAATCGCCCTGTCTTTACCCACAATCTGTTGGGCAATATTAGCTTTGAGCCGCTGAATCGGCGATTGGGATACAAGTGCAACCATTCGGAGCAATAAGGGTAATGGGATTTCTATATTTTTCCCAATTAATTCAGGTTCCTAGATATTGTTGAATTAATTTTTTTGCCGCACCGCCATGGAAGTGGAGCGAATCTGCTGGGCGATTAGTGGTCAAATCTTTTGGCTACGCCACATCTGGGGGCTTGAATTCCGACCAAAATTCGGCGTACAATGTGACTCCATTCGCTTCTATTTTAGTAAATAAGTACTATAATAGATCTGATCCCCAATTCTTATCTCCACCGCATCACCACCAATACATCGCCCATTATTTTGGTGTCTCCTCATGTTACTAGCTTCTACACAACCCAGCACTGTCACGATTAATCCCCAAAGCCGATTTGTGACAAAAGATGCTCTAGCCATGCATCTCAAGCGATCGACTGATGAAATTTACAAAGTTAGTTGTTGGCGATATGTGGTACACGTCGTTGGCAAGAAGATGAGTACATTTGTCAGTTATGCGGACTTACCACCGATCGTCGGTGTTACATTGCCCAATCATCGAGATGTTCGAGCTTGGCGCAAACGCTGGAAAAAATACGACCAGATCGCACCATTATTCTGGCACAATTTTTATGTTGAAAAACTGCGTCAGGTCAGGACGATGGAAGAACTCCAAGCATGGGAAGAGGTGTTGAGTTACATTAATTTTGGCTTACCAGAATCCAGCCGGATCGAACTAGAAGGTATCTGTGCGGAGATGACTCACTATTTTTTTAGCCATGCAGCCTAGCCGCAAAATCGAGCGAGTTAATCCAGTAAACCAAATTCACGTAACGCTGGAAAAAAGTTATTATTTTCATGCTGCGATCGTGTTAATTTAATTAACGCAAACCGTTGGAGCGGAGTCAATCCAGCCCATTGAGCCAGCGTAATCTCTAATTGTGTTTCCCTAGCCCGATCCTGAATGAGCACCGGAATCACTCGATCGTTCAACCAGGCTGGATTAGTCTCGACAGGCAATAAACTCGCTTCATGTCCTGTATGCTGTAAAATTAATTGACTTACATACTCTCGATAGGCTAAAACTTCCGCAGGATCTTCGCACGGCAAATCGACCAATTTTTGGCACTCAACTTGCGTCAAATGATTCCACTCAGCTAATTTTAACTTCACCCCGCAAGTATCCAATTTCAATCGCACCACCATCGGAATACAGCGCAACGAATCCACAAAATCAGCTTCAAAGTTAAAAAATGTAGTCATCTAGCTCCTAATTCCTGCCATAATCAGATCGATCGATTCCTGAGTATGACCCTGGAGCAATTCCTTGCCCAACAAGCGTTTACCTGGCCAGAGATATTTAAGATTCTCCTGCGCGGTAAAGTAAAAAGCACAAGTGCCCACAATATTCACCGCCGTATGGCGAGGTTCAAGGCGACGAAACACCCCTGCATCCATACCTTGCTCCAAAATAGTTACAATCGTTCCATACAGTAGATCTCCCAACTGTTTTGGGTAGTACTTGCCCTTATTCTGAATTGCTTCCAAGGAGAAAATACTACCAATTCGGGGATTTTCAGACATGCAGGCTAGCATCTGTGTCAGTAATCTGACTAAAGCAGCATCCGGGGGTAGGTAATCGAGTTGTAATCGCTCCATTGTGCTCATGGCATCACTCAAACAACGCTCTAGTACTGCTTGATACAATTCTTCCTTGCTGTGAAAATAATAGTAGATCATTGCCTTTGTCACACCAGTTTGCGCGGCAATTGCTTCGGTGCGTGCGGCACTCAGCCCAGCGACAGCAAACTCGACTTCTGCGGCATCCAAAATCTTGGTCTTGGTAACTTCTGGATTACGGATGGAGTGAGTCTGTTTACTAATCTTTTGTTTGTTGATTACGGGCATTATATGAATGAAGATATAGTTATATTTAACCCAATGGTCAGTATATAGTCACGTCTAAACTCCTATTATGGCAAGGATTTCAGCAAATGTGTCTAAATTGACATATAATTTATTTTCACGTTAAACTAACTAACAAGTAAGTAAACTTTCAAAGCAAGTATCAGGAATCCCTCAGGGCTATGGCAGAAGGTAATTTTATAGTAGATAAATTCAAAGGTCTTAACCCCTTGAGTCGGTTGATTGCCATCGGTGCATCAGTTGCAGCGATCCTGATTTTGCCTGCTGGACTCCACTATGCAGGGATGTTTGCCCAAAAGCCACCAGAGCCAAAGACTGCTGATGGCAAACTTGCTAAGCCAAAACCAATAACAGTCCAAGCTGTCACTGCACTAGGGCGACTAGAACCGTTGGGGGAAGTCATTAAGGTCTCAGCCCCAAGTTCTCAGAGTGGTTCCTCAACGATCGAGCGATTGATGGTAAAAGAAGGTGATAGAGTAACAGTCGGTCAAACTATCGCCATCCTCGATAATCGCCAAAAACTAGAAGCAGCATTGAGCAAAGCACAAGAAGACATTAAAGTAGCTAGTGCCAATCTCGCCAAAGTCAAAGCAGGCGCAAAACAGGGCGAAATTGCCGCCCAACGCGCAGAAATTTCTCGCCTCGAAAGCCAACTCAAAGGGGATGCCGCGACCTATATTGCCACCAAAGCGCGGTTAGAAGCTCAACTCAAGTGGGAGCCTGCGGCGCAAGCCGGAAAAATCCGTGCCAGCCAAGCTCAACTCGCTGGCGAAAAGCCGACGCAAGCTGCTACAGTCCGCCGGATCGAATCACAACTGCGCAATGCCGAAGTTGATTATCAACGCTTTCAACAACTATACGCAGATCGAGCGATCGAAGCCACAAAGGTTGATGCCAAACGCTTGGAAGTCGAAACCGCCCGTCAACAATTAGCTGAAGCTAAGTCTAAATATAATCAGACTATCGCTACCCTCAGCCAGCAGATTATCGAAAATCAGGCAACCAAAAATAAACTCCAAACGACCCTAGTACAACAACTCGCCGAAGCCAAAGCCAACTACGATAAAACCCTCGCTACTACCACCCAACAAATTGCCGCAGCTAAAGCTACCCTGGCGAAAATTTCCGAAGTACGCAGCGTCGATGTTCAAGGTGCGACAGCCGAACTAGCCCGCGCTCAAGCCGCTGCACGTCAAGCCAAAGCCGAATTAACCCAAGCTTATGTTCGTGCCCCGATTCCCGGTGAAATCCTCAAAATTCATGCCCGTGCAGGCGAAATTCCCGTGAGTGGGGAAGGAATTGTCGAAATGGGGCAAACCAATCAAATGCTGGCGGTGGCAGAAGTTTATGAAAGTGATGTCAACAAAATCAGAGTTGGGCAAACTGCCACTATTACTAGTGAAGCTGGTGCTTTTGCTCAGACGATTAGAGGAACAGTGAGCCAAATTGGACTTCAGATTGGCAAAAAAGATGTTTTAAATACCGATCCTGCTGCTGACTCCGATTCTCGCATCGTCGAAGTCAAAGTCACCATCGATCCTACCGATAGTCAAACAGTGAGTAAATTAACTAACTCTAAAGTAGTTGTCAAGATTAATACGCCGCAATAATTAATAAGATGTTTAGGAATATTCCACTTGCTTGGTTACAACTTAGTCACGAAAAAATTCGGTTATTAGTAGCGATCGCGGGGATTAGTTTTGCTGACATCTTGATGTTTATGCAGTTAGGCTTCCGTGATGCTCTATTTGAAAGTGCTATTCGGTTTCACAGCAATCTTAATGGTGATATTTTTCTCCAAAGTCCGCAATCTACAGCCTTGATTGCGATGAAGCCTTTTCCCAGTCGGCGACTTTATCAAACCCTTGCCTTTCCGGGAGTTAAGACAGCATCATCGATTTATATCAATCAGACGATTTGGAAAAATCCCGTTGATAAAAGCACACGGGGAATCATGGTTTATGGTTTTAATCCTAACGAAGCTGAAATGTTTCAACTACCAGGGATCAAAGAGAATATTGATAAACTAAAAATTCAAGATACTTATTTATTTGACACCAAATCTCGCGAACAATTTGGCCCGATTCCTCGACTATTTAATGAAGGGAAAAAAGTAGAAACGGAGATCCAGAGCCGGCGGATTACCGTTGGTGGATTATTCACACTAGGAGCTTCCTTTGGTGCCGATGGCAACTTATTGACTAGTGACACTAACTTTATTAGGTTATTCAAACGCGATCGAGGGTTAATTGATATTGGCGTGGTGCAAGTAAAAGAAGGCACTGATATTCCCGCCACCATTGCCGCAATGCGTGAATATTTTCCCAAAGATGTGGTCATTTTTTCTCGCAAAGAATTCATTGCAAAGGAACTACTTTACTGGCAAACGGGTACAGCGATCGGGTTTATTTTTACCCTGGGAACTGTCATGGGTTTCATTGTAGGTATCGTGATTGTCTATCAAATTCTCTATACTGATGTTGCCGATCACTTATCTGAATATGCGACACTCAAGGCAATGGGTTATACAGATTTCTATCTATTGACAGTTGTTTTTCAAGAAGCAATTATTCTGTCAATCGTTGGTTTTTTTCCTGGTATGTTTGCCGCAGTTGGACTGTATTCTCTCACCCGTAATGCTACCAATCTGCCATTAATGATGACCGTAGCTCGTGCCATTACAGTTCTAACTTTAACAATGATAATGTGTGTTATTTCTGGGGTGATCGCGGTGCGAAAACTCCGCGCTGCCGATCCTGCTGATATGTTTTAAATTAATTGATAATTAAATACAAATAAATATTATACTAATCAATATATGTTGGGATTCAAATCAAAGTCGCTAGAATCAGTCCAGATGGATCGACCTAATCTCGATCGAGATATAGTTGTTGCTGTTACTAATCTCAACCATTACTTTGGCAAAGGCAATCTGAAAAAACAAGTCCTATTTGACATTAATCTCGAAATTGGGAGAGGAGAAATCGTGATTATGACAGGACCCTCCGGTTCTGGCAAAACCACTCTCCTTACACTATCGGGCGGCTTACGCTCTCCTCAATCAGGGAGTATGCAAGTCCTCGGAGTCGAAATGGTAGGCGCGAGTAAAAAACAAACAATCGAAGTTCGACGGAATATTGGTTATATCTTTCAAGCCCATAACCTCCTCAAATCCCTAACAGCCCAGCAAAACGTCCAAATGGCGGGACAACTTCATCCCGAAATGAGTACTCATGAAATCAAAGATCGTGCCATCCAGATGCTCGATGCGGTGGGTTTGAGCGAACGGAAGAATTACTATCCAGATAGTCTTTCTGGTGGGCAAAAACAGCGCGTAGCCATCGCTCGTGCCCTAATGAGCCATCCTAAACTCGTTTTAGCTGATGAACCTACCGCCGCACTCGATAGTAAGTCAGGACGGGAGATTGTCGAAATTATGCAAAAATTAGCCAAAGAACAGGGTACAACTATCCTGATGGTGACTCATGATAACCGGATTTTAGATGTAGCCGATCGGATTGTCCATTTGGAAGATGGCTGTCTGGCGAAAAATGATATTCTGACTCTCACGCACTAGCTGAAATTTATATTCAACCTGTGTCCAATGTAACGATTTCTACTGATAAACTGGGTTACAATAAAAGCTGTGACAAAAGTTGCTGTAAAACTTCTCGCCACAACAAAATTATTCGTTTTTTGGCACAGTTTTCACATGAGTATTTCTTCACCTGCACCGACCAACGACACCAGTGTTTGGACTAGTCTCAAACAAGCGATCGCTGCTAGTCCTGGATTTCAGCATTGGGCAACCCAATTATCGACGATCGAACAAGCCGATCTTAACTTAGATGCTCGCGTGCAACGCTATCTGCGCGAGACCCTAGAGACTCTTGCTTATTAATTTGCAAATTTTAACGTGCTAGTTGGGCACTCAAGCTACGCTTAGTGCCCACAATCAGTCTATGTTTCAGGAATGATCAGTTGAGATCGTGTAAATCGAGTACATCCAGATTTTGTTGCTCCTGATATTTTGCCCACATTTCTCGATATGCCTGCTCCATATCAAGTGTAAATTGTTTGGCATTCCAGACAGGTGCAGTCGATCTACCCGATCTTAATTTACCAGCAATTTTATCTCTTAACTCGCGATCGAGTCCCAGTTTTATCCCCCATTCGATATATTCTTCCCGACTCCAAGCAATCCCTTCCTCAATCCCAGCATTTAGCATAAAGGTATAACTATTCCGTGCGGCAAATTGCTGCCCTACTTGAGTTACCATCGGAATTCCCATCCAGAGAGTTTCTAGCGTCGTCGTGGCACCATTATAGGGAAAAGTGTCGAGAACAATATCAGCAATCGTTAGATTCGCACGGTGAATCGGTTCATTGATATCTCGATCCAAAAAGCGTAACCGATCTAGCTCGATGCCTACTTCTGCGGCCAATTTACCAAAAAAGTTTTGAATAGTTTCTGGGTCGCTTTTACCTTTAATTAAAAAGTAACTATTGGGAACGGCTTTGATAATCTCCATCTGGCAGCGAATATTATCTGGATGACGTTTATAACCAGACTGACTGCTAAAATAAATAACCGCATCAGATGGGATATTCAGATCTTCACGTCGCAGAGTAGGAATACCAACCTCAAATCCTTCGACAGCTAGATAAGTTTGAGGTAATCGCCAAATCTTCTCTTGATAATACTCCTGAGCATCATCTGGAAGGACGTAAGGATCGGCAAGAAAATAATCTATGGCTGGAATCCCAGAAGAGTCCCAACCCAACCAAGATACTTGTACGGGGGCAGGCTTATACGCTGTTACCAGACAAGTCAGATCGAAAGTAAGACTATCTAATTCGATGAGAATGTCAATTTCATCTGCTTGAATTTGAGCCGCAACTTCTTGTGGATGTCCGGTAAAGTAATAGCTGACATCCACTTTGTCTCGAAACCAGTGATGATTGAATCCATCTTCTTTATCTAAATTCAATGAATAAACAAATATTTGAAAAGATTGGCGATCGTGATGATGGATTAACCATCTACTCAGTAGACCAACAGAATGGGTTTTAAAAGTAGAGCCAACATAGCCTATTCTCAAGCAGCTTGTTTTTTTCTTAAGTAATGTGTCATCTAGTTCTGATTTGAATTGTAGTGGCTCAAGGTTTTTCTGATAAATAGTTGCTAATTGATTTTGTAGCAGTTTATTAACTTTGGGGTTATCTTCAATGTAAGGTGAGAAAAAAGAAGAAACAACCAATCTCTGTGTTTGTCCGTAACTTAAGTTCTGTGGAGACAGCTTGATTATCTCTGACAATAATCGACGATGTTCTGTAAGCCTTTTTTCGACACCTTCCCAGTTACCAGCCGTAAAATGAACGCCCTGAGATAGATAGCTGGCAAATAATTTTTCGACGATTTCAGAAGCTAAATTTGCATACAGTTCTACCGCATATACGGCTTTATTGTAAATGCCAGAAAGAGAATAAAATCCGCTTAGAACCTGAATAGTATTTAATTTTTCTGGGATAATTTCATGACAAATTTCTGCTAGAGCTATTGCGGTAACTCGATCATTTTTTTGATGAAAAAGATTGAATGCTGTAATGGTTGTTCTATAAATTAATCTATCTTGATGTTTTCCAGCTAATTGGAGGAATGATTTAACAGTTTTGAAACTTGTATCTATTGGAATGTCAATTAATGCTCTTAAGCAGCGTGCCAGTAAATCTTCATCAAGATTCTCAAGGCATTCTCTTTCTAAAAGTAGACGATCGACATCCCATTCAATGAATTGTTCTGAAGTAAAGATGTCCATTTCATGTGCTAAGACAATCGACTCCAGAATATTTTCTAGTCGATCTGGCATCAACAGATGGATATGCTTACGAACTAACCAAGCTTGTGCCAAATCTGGTATTTGAGCTAAATCTTTCGCGGTTTGCTCTAGAATGAGTACTAAATCGCTGGTGAGATTGTCTATTTCAGTAGTTGTAGATAGAGGTGTAAACCAAGCAAGTTGAGCATCTTCTTCCCTACCCGCTAATAAATAAGCAACCCCTAAGTGCCAATAATTATCAATGCAGGTCTGATCGATTTCGATCTGCGATTCATAAAAATCTATTGCATTTAATTCTGGATCGATATCCAGTTTAGTTGGACTACATATCATTGTCATGGTAGCTTAAATTTTAGAAAAGGGTAGATTATTTTTGATCGCAATTCAATTATTACTATTGTAGATAAGTCAATATTGAATCTTAACTAAAAATCGAATTATAATGGCTTATAACCACTAGCGCAAGAAATTGAATTACTACCAATATTCGGTAAACTTACTGTGCTAGTACCTGGGTTATTGGCTTCACAAATAAGACTAGAAACAACACTTTGATTTTGAGCATTTGCATATCTAAATGTACCACCACCGTAAGATTTTAGAGCACTATTGTTGGTTGTGGCAGTAATGGTGGTAGAATCGCTAGCAGCAATAATATTGTAAGTATACTCACTAGTGCTTGCCTGCGATCCGCCGGAGAGAACACCAGTAGCTAATATATCGAATGTATTGGCAAAGGTAGGGTTTTCGGCCCGATAGGCAGTTTGATAGCGGTTAATTAGAGAGACATTTTGTTTGGCTTCTGTTTGCTTGGCTTTGGCACTTTGAGTGAGAAAATTAGGAATGGCGATCGCAGCCAGAATACCGATGATAATAATCACCACTAAAAGTTCTACAAGTGTAAAACCTTGTCCACATTCTTTGCGGTTGAGGTGATGAATGAATTTTACTTCTAGTTCAGATCTCATGGTGAATATTGTCGTCGAGATGGGGTTTAGTTGCTGTGCTGTCCTCAGTTTACCCATTTTGCTAAGGTAATCCGTCATTCGTTTAAAACTTTTTCAAATGGAGGATTTGAAGATCGAAGGTGTAAACTAGATTAAGGATGACTAAGCTACTGCTACAAAAATGCACCCCCAACTAAATAAGTCGGGAGTGCATTGGACTAGATGAAAAGCAGAATCAAACTTATAATGGTTTGTAGGCACTATCACAACTGATTGCGTCAGACGCAGTAGTCCCAGCACTACTCAGTGTGGGGGCGATTGCTGAACTAGTACCTGGAGCATTGGCTTCGCAAACGATACTGGAAACCACACTCTGACTTTGAGCGTTGACATAACGAACCGTACCACCGCTGTAGGATTTGAGGGCAGTATCTAGTGCTTGAGCAGTAATAGCGGTAGTGTCTGTGTTAGCACTTAGGGCGTAGGAATAGCTAGTAGTACTAGCATTGGTGTTACCAGCCAAAGTACCAGTAGCTAAGGTATCGAAAGAAGTTGCAAAACTAGCGTTTTCAGAACGGTAAGCAGTTTGAACGCGGTTAACAAGACCGACATTTTGTTTAGCTTCAGTTTGCTTGGCTTTAGCACCTTGGCTCAAGAAGTTAGGTAATGCAATTGCAGCTAGAATACCGATGATGATGATTACAACTAAGAGTTCTACGAGGGTAAAACCTTTTTCGCTTTGTTTGCGGTTGAGGTGTTGGATAAGTTTAGCTTGTAGTTCAGTTCTCACTTTTAATATCTCCGAAAGGGTTGGGGTTTATTGGTTCGCTTGCTTCGTGTCCTCAGCTTACCCACTTCTTTCTATTTACCTATCACCCGATCAGGATATTTTTTTAAATTTGGTTGGAAGCGCGTTGTATCGAGCTTTCCGCCTTGGTCGGCAGTTTAGATCTATGGTTGCTCAACCAAAATGATCCAGGCTGAAGACCTAAAGATCGAATACACTAGGCAGTAGTTGTCAGTATACCGAGCATGAAGTTTGAGTGGGATGAATCGAAGAAAAGATCCAACCTTGAAAAACATGGGATTAGCTTTGAAGAAGCTCAAACTATCTTTGAGAACCCACTAGCTGCGATTTTTGACGATCCGCACCACTCAATCGGTGAAATCAGAGAAATTATCATCGGTCATTCTAGTAAAAACCAATTATTACTGGTGTCTTTTACAGAACGTTGCGGTGTGATTCGGCTCATTAGTGCTCGTCTAGCTACTCGAAAGGAGAGTGAAGATTATGAACAAAACAGATTTTGAAGAATCTCAGCATTTAGATAATGAACTTGCTGTCGAATATGAATTTGACTATACCCAGGCGAAACCTAATCGATTCGTCAATTCTACCCAAAGGATGAGTGTAGTTGTCTTAGATGAGGATGTGGCTCAGGTTTTCACAACACCGGAGTCAGTGAATAAGGCACTGAGAGCACTAATTGAAGTTGTGCCGCAGACAAAAACAGGACAATAGGTAAGTTTGGCGATAAAGTCTAGTTACTCATTCATCGTTTTGTAGGTGGCCACTGCTGAGGGGGATTGTCCGTTGAGGTAGCGGAAGATCCAGTATTTGAAGACGGTATCGATGAGGACGGGGAAAGTGGAGATGAATAGAGAGTTGAACTCGCGGTTTTCGGGGAGACCAAGATGTTTAGCGGTGCCTTCGAGGATGATTTCCCAGCCGTGGGGGGAGTGAAAGCCAACAAATGTATCGGTGAGGAGGATGATGATAAAGGCTTTGGCGGTGTCGCTGAGTCCAGAGATGAGATCGTCGAGGAAGGATTTGAGGACGGCAATTTGTTGTTTGCTGTTGACAATCAACCAGGCGAAGGTGACGATCGACAGGATATCAGCAAACCAGTTTTTAACGGCTTCGGCACTTTGACGATAGAAGTTTATTTTAATTTCTTCGGCTTTTTCCTTGACTTTTGCCTCTATCTCTGGTGTTGTCAACTTTGGTGGGATGCCCACCAGTTGCTTAAATTTGAGGTTCTTCTCAAATCGTTCCATTTCTTCCATCGCTTCTTGTTCGAGGTTGACATTGAGAAAGACATCCGCGTTGCTGTAGCTACGATAGAGGTTGACAGCGGGGCCGATGAAGACGACTTTGGAGAGGATTTGGACGAGGAGGGGCAGTAAAATCAGGAGCAGGATAAATCGCAAGGCTGTTCTGGTTTTGCCCTGATGAAAACGGTAGTTTTCGATGACTTGAGCTTCGGCTTGGGGATTGAGATCTTGCTGAATCCGGCGAAAGGTTTTGATCAGGGAGGGATCGATAATAGCTTTTTTATTCATGCTATTATCCGATCGATCGAAGGGGTTAGGCATATTGCTAGACTGGGGGGGATCTGGGTAGTTCAGAAAAGTTGATGGTTCGATCGAGCCTCGCTCTTGACTGGGCAGAGTAATATCGCCTAGTCTACTAATTCGATCGATCGCCTGTTTGCTAAATGTCGATCGATCTTCATCCACAAGTACAGGTTGGATGGGACGATCGGCATAGCGTGTCAAGATATCATCGATGAAGCTCAATTTCTCCAAAATCCGGGCTTCTTGCTCGATGTCTGGCGGATATGGATCGATCGAATTTAAACTACGATCTAGTTGTTGACTTTCTAATCCTTGGGAGTATTTATTCCCCGTGATCGTGCGGCTAGTCTGGAACTCAGCTAGTCGAATGCGGGCAATATTTAGATATTTATTGAGATCTGTCTGAAAATATGTCGCAACTTGATTTCCTGTAAATTCCGGGTTAATCTCGATCTTCTCACCGCCAAAGTATTCATCTTCGATCGCTTTGATTTTTAATGCCGCTTTGTAAGCTTCATCCAAGGCTCGATCGGCTGTACGATAAAACCACTGATTCGCTCGTGCCCAGTATTGACCAAATTTATTGACTAGAAAGCTTTCCATCGTCAGTTGGGAGTTAGGGGAAAGGGGAAAGGGAGTAGATTACTGATTACTTGGACTAATGGAGGAGGGGGATTAATAAAAATTGGAGTTGAAGTGTGATCTATTCTAGGGCGATTTGGGTTGAGGGGGGGACGCGGAGCGGGAAGACGGCGGCGTTAGTTGCTCAATTTTGTCAGTGGTGGGACGAGCGAATTGTGCTGGGTAAACAATCAGATCCCAGTGCCAAAGTTTTGGTGTTGGCGGGTAATGATGATAGTAAACGAAATTTAGCCGAACGGTTGACGGTGGCGACTCAGGGTAAATGCTCGATTACAGCAAAAACCACGATTGGGTTTATTCAAGATGAGGTGTTGTTATTTTATCCCCTCCTGATTGAGCAGTTAAAGCTACCTGCCTATTTGCCCCTGAGATTGCGCCCTGAGACGGAGCAGGAGTTGGCGACGAAATTATGGCAGCCAGCCCTCGAACGGCTGAATTGGCGGGAAATAGCCCCCTCTGAGTACCGATTTGTCCGGCGGACGTTGGATTTACTCCAGTTGGCTGCTTATAGTTGTACGCCGCTGGAAGAAATGCCCCAGTTACTTGCCCAGGGATTTGGCGTGGAGTTGGACGCTGCGCCGATTTATCGTGGGGTGGAATCTTTGGCTGCCGAGTGGCGGGATTGGTGTCTCGATCGCGGCTTATTGACTTATGGCATCATGACGGAGTTATACTGGCGGCATTTATTACCCAATCCGGAGTATCAACGCCATTTACGCGATCGATATTGGGGTTTAATTGCTGATGATGTGGATGATTATCCGGCAATCGGTCGAGATATTTGTGAGTGGCTATTAGCTGCGGGTGTATTGGCTGCGTTTAGTTACAATCCCGATGGCATGGTAAGGCTAGGTTTGAGTGCCGATCCGACTTATTTATTGGGGTTAAAATCCCGATGCCATCCCACACAGATAATTTATCTAGATCCAGTAGAGCCACCATTATTTACAGATCGACAGACTAATTCACCGACGATCGATCTGATTGTCCGCGCCGCGATCGATCCGGGTACATTACTCATTTTACCCGATCGGGTCAGATCGATCGAAACCCGCACCCGTGGGGAAATGCTCAAACAGACAGCCGCAGTTGCGATCGAGCAAATTAACAGCGGCAAAGTTCAGCCGGGGGAAATTGCCATTATCGCCCCTGGTTTAGATGCGATTTCCCGATATACCATCGTCGAGATGTTCGATAGACATCAGATCCCGATCGAATCCCTGAATGCTCAACGTCCACTCAATAGCGATCCTGGTGTGCGCGCTCTGCTCAATCTGATGGCATTAACTTATCCTGGTTTGGGACAACTCATCGGGCGGGATGAAATTGCCGATCTCCTCGTCACCCTCAGCGAACATCACCAGCACATCGCCTCACCGCAGCCACCAGCGATCGATCCCGTGCGGGCAGGGTTACTCGCCGACTATTGCTATGCTCCCTCCCTATCCCAGCCGCGCCTACTACCCTACTCTAACTTCCCCCGCTGGGATCGCCTCGGATCTGCTGCTACCAGGGCTTACGAGCGGATTCTCGCGTGGGTAGAGCGAGTGCAACAGCAACAACCGCTACCACTAAATTTACTCACAGACGCGATCGGTTATTTTTTTGAGCAGGGTAGTTATTTACCCTTTGACAGACTCTCAGCCCTGCGCGAACTGATGGAAACCGCCCAACACTACTGGCAAGTCGCCGAACGTACCCACAGACCCACCGAATATACTCAATCAGCCCATCAGATTACCGCCCAATTTATTCTTCTCCTGCGCCAAGGTACCGTCAGTGCCAATCCTTATCCGATTCGCCAACTGCAAACCCATCATCAAGCCGTCACCCTGTCGAATATTTTCCAATACCGCGCCAGTAAAAAATCCCATCCTTATCATTTTTGGCTCGATGTTGGTTCGAGTCTGTGGGCAGAAGGAGGAGCCGCCACGCTCTATGGTGCGAATCTATTTCTCAAGGATAGACTCGATCGACCTTGGACGGAAGCCGATACCGAAACTAGCGACAAGCATCGGCTGGAGCGCATCTTACGCGATCTCCTCCAGCGGGTGACGCAACGCCTATATCTATGTAATAGCGATCTCGCCATTAATGGACAAGAACAAATGGGTGCCCTGTTGACATTGGTTCATAGTGTACCTTTGTTAAGGTGACTTTTTGTAATAGTTGATCGACGAACTTGCGCCTTTAGAGTCATAGCCCCATGTTTGCGACCAGGGGAGGGTGGATGCACAATCAATTATGATTAACACCAGCCAGACCCTACCCCGCAGCCACCAGGTGAAAGCAATGCACAAGCCACGAAGTAAAAATAACCAAAATACGCAGGGGAGTTTGAGGGGCGGCGTTCCTCCCCTCAACGGGGGGTCTGGGGGTCGGAACCCCCAGATCTCCGGTTCCAGACACTATATAATCTTCATAGTAAAGATACTTTGCTGATCGCGATCGAAGGAATGGCGCAACAGCGTTAATCAGTACAGATGCTCACCTTAACAGGGGTAGTTCATAGTGTGGGGAAATAGGCAAGGGTCGTTTAAAATCCGATTAGGTTGTTTACGCGATCTCCTAAATCCAACTTCCCCCCATTAATCTTTATCCCCCCAACATTTTCATGAAGCTAGCATTTATTATCGATCCGATCGCCAAACTAGATCCCACACATGATACCAGTGTCGCCCTCATGGAAGCCGCCGATCGATTGGGGCATGAAGTTTGGATTACTCGCGCCGAACAATTGAGCGTCGTTGGCGGTAAGGCTTGGGGATTCCTCCAACAAGTCAAAATTACCCCCGTGACTCTGCAAGAGGGCTTGTGGGTAGCCCAGCCAGATTGGTATCAATTGGGTGATACCGTCTTTCGCCCACTGGAAGAGATGACTGCTGTATTCATGCGGACAGATCCACCTGTGGATGTACCCTACCTCTATACCACCTATATTCTGGACTATATCGACCCCACCAAGACGCTAGTAGTCAATAGTCCCAATGGACTGAGAACGGCAAATGAAAAGATGTTTGCCCTCCAATTTGCCGAGTGGATGACGGATACGATTGTCTCGCGTGATAAGGCGGTAATTAAAAAGTTTGTCGAAACCCATGGTGCAGGCGTACTCAAACCACTAGGCGGTAAAGGCGGTGAGGGGATTCTCTTTCTCGAACCAGGCGATCGCAATTTTAACTCCCTCGTGGAAATTAGTACTAAGCAGGGACAAGAACCATTGATGATTCAGAAGTTTCTCCCCGCCGCCAAAGATGGGGATAAGCGGATTATTTTACTAGAGGGCAAACCCTTGGGTGCCGTCAATCGGATTCCCACAGGTACCGAATTTCGCGGTAATATGGCTGTGGGTGGACGCAGCGCACAAGTCGATATTACCGATCGCGAGTATGAAATGTGTGCCGCTATTGCCCCAAAACTCCAAGCACAGGGCTTATATTTTGTCGGAATTGATGTCATTGGTGGCTATCTCACCGAAGTCAATGTTACCAGTCCGACCGGGATTCGCGAGATCGATCGACTCAATAATGTCCAATTAGCTCAACAAACGATCGAATGGCTAGAATCTCGTCAGATTAGGGGCTAGCCTGTTAGCGGTGAGTTTATCCTAAAAATAATTATCAAATTCACAATATGCCGACCGCAGAACAAGCTTTTGCTTGTGTTAGAGTATGTCAAATGCTCTCGAACGGATACCAGCCAGTCCATGTATTTCGTTACAATGTCAATACTAAAATAGTATTTATCCTAGGGGGTGCGACCGAAAGCCTAGAAATCTTAGTTTTCCCCAATGGTCAATGGAGGTTTAACAATGACGAAACCTAATTTTAGTAGCATGACTCGCGAACAGCTTAGAAGCTATATTTTAGAGCACAGGGATGATGATGATGCGATCGAAGCTTTGATTAATCAGGGCAATCCCAATAGTCAAACCTATCGATTTCCCCAAACAGATGATGATTTGCATGAAATGGAAGCAATACTCAAGCAAAAACTCAACAAATAAGCATCATATTAATTCCTAATTCTCACTTCCCTATCTCCGTGGTTCTAAAAGCAGTTTTGTTCGATTTTAATGGAGTAATTATCAACGATGAACAGATTCATCGTGAATTAATCGATGAGCTATTAATTGCCGAAAATTTACAACCGCAAGGGAAAGAGTTTTGGAAAGTATCTGTCGGGCGGACCGACAGGGCTTGTCTGAGCGATTTATTAAAATTACGCGGTAGATTTATCACCGATGAAGCCTTAGATAAACTAGTTGCTAAAAAATCGATCGCTTATCGTCAAAGATTGAGCCAATTAGTTACTTTACCTATTTACCCTGAAGTGGTGCAATTTATTGACAAAATGTACACTAGCGGCTATAAATTGGCGGTTGTAACTGGGGCAATTCGATCGGAAGTCGAACTAGTCTTACACCAAGCAGAACTCGATCGCTATTTTGAGACGATTGTAACTGGGGATGAAATTAGTCAAAGTAAACCAGATCCAGCAGGTTATTTATTAGCAATTAAAAGACTAAATCAACTGCATCCAGATCTCAATTTATTAGCATCTGAATGTCTCGCGATCGAGGATACTTTTCCTGGTATTCAAGCTGTCAAATCCGCCGGAATCCAAGTGGTAGCGATCGCCCATACCTATCCCTTCCACATGTTGCAGCGTCAGGCAAATTGGACAATCGACTCTTTTGCCGATTTAGAACTCGATCGAATCGATCGATTTTTTGGTGTTGTCCCGTCGGCGTAATTAGATAAATCTGCTAGACTAAGTTTATAAACTTAGTCTAGTTGTGTTTGAGCTATGGAAACTGTCAATATTCATCAAGCTAAAACTCAGTTATCGCGTCTGTTATCCCGAGTAGAACTGGGGGAAGAGATTATCATCTCCAATCGAGGTATTCCTGTGGCTAAGTTAGTACCATTGCAGCCACCAAAGTCTCGCCGTCAAAGTTTAGGTCAAGATCGGGGGTTATTTACCGTTCCAGTAGACTTTAACGAGCCATTACCGGAGGATTTGCTGGCAGCTTTTGAAGGTGGGGCAGAATGAAGCTGCTAATCGATACTCAATGTTGGTTGTGGTGGTTTGCCGAACCGGAGCGGTTGCAGCCGGAAATAATCACTCAAATTGCTGATGAAACTAATGAGTTGTGGTTTTCGGTTGCCAGCGTCTGGGAGATAGGGATTAAAGTAGGATTGGGTAAATTGCCACTGCCCGAACCGCTCGATCTCTATCTACCCAGTCGGATGAGAGAATTGGGCGCACGATCGTTAGAAATCAGGGCAGATCATGCGATCCAATCTGCTAGATTACCTTTACATCATCGCGATCCATTCGATCGAATATTAATCGCCCAAGCCCAGGTGGAAGGGATGACGATGGTTAGTGCAGATCGGTTGTTCGATCTTTATGATGTGGAAATTCTCTTTAACCACTAATCTCTACTGGCATCGCTTTCATTAACGTTGCCATTTCCAGGGCATTCAGTGCATAACCCCAACCGTGGTTGCTCTTAATTCCCGCACGTTCCAAAGCTTGAGTCATGGTATCCACGGTTAGCACGCCAAAGACAACTGGCGTACCACTTTGAAACGCTGCTGCTGCCACACCTTTAGCTGCTTCCGCCGAAACATAGTCAAAATGGGGTGTATCGCCCCGAATTACCGCACCTAGACAGATAATTGCATCATAGCGTTTGGAGAAGGCGAGTTTTTTGGCAATCAATGGCACCTCAAAAGCACCTGGAACCCAGACATAATCTACTTGAGTACCATGCGGATCGACATCAATTCCGTGGCGTTTGAGACAATCCTGACAGCTTGCTAGCAGTTTATTCGTCACCAGATCGTTAAATCGACCGATAACGATCGCAAATCTGAGTGAACCATCGGCGACAAGAGTACCTTCAAAAACTGCCATTTAAATTATTAAAAATTATGAATAATGAGTTGCTAACGACAAGCAATGATGCTAATCGACTGCGACTAGCTCTAAAGCTTACTCCAGCAGCCGATTTTGACAGTAAGCAATCTAAACTACAAGGAAGTTTAAAATAGCAACTACAACTACTAAAAGTGCCCAAGCTCCCGAACCAACAAACAGGAGTTGTTTCGATCGATCCCAGTTTTGGGGTGCAGCATAGGCTACAGGTACACCAACAATCATCACGAAAGATAGTACTACTAAAGCAAATAGAGCTAAGTCGAAAATTATAACCATTATATTATGTGCCCAAAACAGCAATTATATTTTAACTCAGATAGTTACTCATTTAATACCACTGGCGGTTAGCATCGGAGCCTGACCAGGTTTGAAGATGTGCATTCGATCGCTTGCGATCGATAAATTGACTCTCGATCCCACTGGTAAAACTACATCGGTGGAGATCCGGGCGTGAAATTCTTTGCCTGATGGAGTTTGCAAGCAATATTGATACTCTCTGCCCAAAAAGCGGCGCGTCCGAATCGATAATAAGCCGTCGGTGGCTGCTGTCAAAATTGACTCTTCAGGGCGAATGGCTATTTCGCCTAAATCGTCGGCATAATCCACGGGTAAGTCAAAATTGCCGACCTCTGTTTCCCAGACATTTCCCCGTCGTTGGGCGGGAAAGAAACTAGCTTGGGTGACAAATTCAGCCACAAAGCGGGAGGCGGGATGGGTGTAAATTTGTTCGGGCGTACCTAGTTGTTCCAACCGTCCAGCCTGCATCACCGCCACCAAATCGGCGATAAACAAGGCTTCTTCGCGATCGTGTGTGACAAAAATTGCCGAAGTCCCGGCGGCTTTGAGAATATCCCGAATTTCTTCGCGTAAATGCGATCGAACTTGCACGTCGAGGTTACTCAGTGGCTCATCGAGGAGGATCAATTGAGGTTTGGGGGCTAATGCTCTGGCTAGAGCTACTCGCTGCTGTTGCCCACCAGAGAGTTCATAGGGGTAACGTTCTTCTAAGCCTTGAAGTCTGACTAATTGCAAAACTTCGGCAACACGTTGGGCTTGTTCTTCTTTCCTGAAATGTTGCAATCCAAAGGTGATATTTTCCCGGACATTGAGATGGGGAAATAGGGCATAATCCTGGAACACAATCCCCACATCTCGTTGTTCGGGTGGAATGGAAGTTTGACGATCGCTGACAATCTTGCTACCGATCGAAATTGTTCCAGTTTGAACTGATTCAAATCCCGCAATCATCCTTAATAGTGTTGTTTTGCCACAGCCGGATGGCCCTAGCAGAGCTAATATGTCTCCTTGCTTTAAGGCTAACGAAATATTATTGACAGCGAAACCAGAGTCACTAGAAAACTGTTTACTGACATTTTCAAGTTGAAGAATAATAGATTCCATAATAGATAAATTGATGAACTATTTAATGTTTTCTTGAGATAGGATCGTTAATGTTGCACCGATCGAGACAACTAACATCAGAAGTGAAGCCCAGGCTGCATCGACAAAACTAACATTTTCGGTTGCTTGCCAAATTTGTACGGCTAAGGTATCAAAGCCAATTGGAGCTAATAGCATGGTTGCTGGCAATTCTTTAACTGCTGTGAGAAATACTAACACTGCACCACTGAGAATTCCCGTTTTAACTAATGGTATAGTCACATCTCTAATTGTCTGCGCGGGGTTCCGACCGAGACTCCTAGCTGATTCTTCTAATTGAGGATTCACTTGCAGTAATGTACTGCGAACTGTGCCGATCGACTGGGGTAGAAATAAAATTAGATAGGCAAATATCAACATTGGTAAAGTTTGATATAAAACAGGCAGATAATTAGCTCCGAAAAATACTAAAGAAAAGGCGATCGCAATCCCTGGAATGCCAAAACTGAGATAGGAAGCCCGCTCGATCGCAGCACTAATTTTGCTCGGAAACCGCACCGCCAGAATCGCTACGGGAATGGCAAAAATAGTTGCAGCTAATGCGGCAAGCCCAGCCGCTAAAATTGAATTAAAAGATGCCGTAAATAAATTAGCAAAGTTATATTGACTGTCGATTTCACGGAAAATCCAAAATAATGTGATGCCCACTGGTAACAACACACCGAAACTAGTAATTAATAAGCAAAAAGCCACAGCCGGAAATTTCCAGATGCCTAGCTGGGCAATTTTGGGCGGACGCAGTGAAGCCGAGCCACGACTATAATAAACTGCCCGCGATCGCACTCGATACTCCAATAATAAAATCATCAAGACTAGTAACACTAGCATCAATGATAAAGCCGCCGCCGAGTTACGATTAAAGCTCGATTTATACTGAATAAATATCGCTCGCGTAAAGGTATCAAATCGCATCAAAGAAGGCGTACCAAAATCACGCAAAGCGTATAAAGCGACCAACAAGCTACCCGCAATAATTGATGGTTTTAACTGAGGTAAAACAACTCGAAAAAATGTTTCTCTGTTTGTACAATTTAAACTACGAGCAGCCTCTTCGAGTGCTGGATCGATACCTTGCAATCCAGAGCGAATACTGAGCAATAAGTAGGGATATGTAAATAATGTAATAGCTAGAACTGTACCCCAGAAACCATAAATAGATGGTAATTCTTCAATGCCCAATGGTTCTAGTAATATCTGTAAAAAACTGCCTCTCGGTGCAAAGGCAGCAATCAAGGCAAAACTGCCAACATAACTGGGCACAGCCAAAGGTAAGGTGGTAACAATCGACCAAAATTTACGTCCTGGCAAATCTGTTCTGACAGTTAGAAAGGCTAACGGTACCGCAATTAAAAGCGAGAATAAAGTTACGGTTGCGGCTACAGCCGCACTATTCACAAACACTTCAACATGGCGCGGGCGAGAAATTAATTCCCATAGTTCTGCCACACCCACACCAAATGTCCGAATAACTAAATAAGTTAAAGGCAGGGAAATGGCGATCGCCACAACCCCAGCCGCTAATGTTAAAAATAATGGAGGACGAACCGATTTCAACTTTTATAAAACCCCAGCCTTTTGCAATAGATTTAATGTCCCTGGCAAGTCATCCAAGTTTGATAAATTAATAGCAGGAGTGCTGATTTTATTGATCGGGATTTGATTGGCTGGCCCTGGTGCTTTTTTCAACAACGGGTATTCATTATTCACCTTAGCAAAATAAGATTGTGCCGTCGGTCTGAGTAAATAACCAATGAACTTTTCGACTGCTGCTGATTGTTTAGTCGAATTCATGATTGCGACTCCAGCCACATTAATCATCGATCCAGCATCTTTCTTTGTATAATGTGCCGCTACAGGGACATTTGGCTGCGTTTTTTTGAAGTTAGGCAAGTAATAGTTATTGACCAAACCTAATGATACCTCCCCACGTCCCAGTGCCTCGACAATCGCTGTATTGTTCCGATAATCTTTGGCACCATTCGCCTTCATTGCCTTGAGCCATTGGAGCGTTTTGGCATCTCCATCGACCTCTCGCATCGCCGTCACAAATGATTGGAAAGAACCATTTGTTGGTGCCCAAGCTACTTTACCGCGCCATTTCGGCTGAGTGAGCGCGTTAATTGAAGTGGGTAACTCGTTTGGTTTTACCAGTTTCGTATTGTAGTTGATAACACGGGCGCGTCCAGAAATCCCCATCCACTTGCCATTCGGCGATCGAAATTTACTATCGACTTGATTGAGTAAATTAGCCGGAATCGTTCGTAAGCGATTTTGTTTCTCTAGCGCACCCAAAGCACCCGCATCTTGGGCAAAAAATAAGTCTGCACGACTATTCTTACCTTCTTCTAATAAGGAGATGGCTAACTCGGCGGTGTCACCATAGCGGACTTTGATGTCCAGCCCCAATTCACTTTTGGCTTGATCGATTAATGGCTGAATTAGTTTTTGACCTCTACCCGAATAGATGGTAATTGTCTGGGCTTGAACGCTCATCACAATCCCCGAAACCACCACCAAGGCTAAACCGCTAAATGCTGCGGTGATTAGTGTAGATCTTTTCAATTTTCTAGTCTCCAATTTGATGAATTAATGAGTAAATAGTGGGAAGAGTTAGTAGGGGTCAAAAGTTGTCTAATTGACCCCTGGACTTTTAAAAACTTAGAGTTGTCCTGACTACGCCAACGATTTGAGTGGGATTGGTCGAATTATGGTTGGGATTTGTAATCACAACTAGCCCTGGTGTAACGGCGATATTTTCACTGACCTGATGGCGATAGGATGCCTCAACATGGAGGGATGTACCTGAATCTCGTCGAGCAGCATTGTCATTGTCAGTGGCTTTGGGTGGCATTCCGACACTCAGTGCGCCGAAATTCCCTTTTTGGCCTAAATCGGGAAATCCTAAAGTCATCATCCAGTTCGAGACTGAGGCACTGCGTCCGGCATCTGTTCCCGATTGACCTTTGGCGTTGGTATATCCAGCCCAACCAGAGAGGCTAAATTCGGGACTAAACGTGTAACTAGCGACAACTCCATAGGTACTCGCTTCCGTTGCTGTATTTGCCGCAAAGGGAGTTTGGGCAAAGTCACTCCCAGTTCCACCAGCAACGTTAGCGGCTCCAGCGGGAAAGTAGGTATTAGCATATTGCACGCCAATATCCAATCCGGCGGCGGGTTTAACGGTTAATTGAGCTAAAGCTCCATAGTTACCATTAAAGATCCCGTTACCTGGAGTAGCATTGGTACCATTTCTAGCTCTATATGCCAATGACAGGTTAACGTCATCGCTAAATTGGTGTTGGATTGCCACACCTGGCCCTTCTACTTGACGGTAGATGGGGCTGAAACGTGCCAATCGTGAGATAGCACCCCGTCCACTGCTAGATATGGGTGAAAGATGGGGGGCCAGGTTATCACTTCCATAACCATTGGCAATTAGCCAAACATTAGTATTAGAACCAACTGGAAATCTATAGAAGAAGTCATCAATAGTGACTCCTGAGCCACCTTGACCATCAAAGCTGAGGCGAGTCATGTTCGTTCCGGTGCTGGTACCGCCGCTAAATTGGGGCACATCTCTCGCCTGAAGCCTGACGCGCAATTGATCTTTACCTGTAAAACTGGCATTAAAATTCAATCGGGCACGATAGCCAAAAACGGGAACAGTCCGGTCGCTACCAGTCGCATTATTCCCAACTGTGTCGGCTGCGGCAAAAATTGCTTCACCTGCAAGCTTAGTCGTGGTGGAAAACTGCCTGGATTTGTCAGCTTTTTCATCGAGCCGAATAATCAGTGTGGCTAGTTCTGAGGCAAATTCTTGCTGCAATGTTTCGAGTGCGGCAATGTCTTCTTTGACTGGTTCGACTGCTTTGGTCGCGATCGCTTCTTCCATTTTGAGGATACAACCATTCAGACTGGTCGCAAACTCAGTCCGGGTAATTTCCTGGTTTCCCATTGGTACGCTACAACCATACCGCTCGGCGAGAGATTGGAGTGTTGTCAGTGCCCAAACACTGCCACCCACTTGGGGTGGTGGCGGTACTGCAACAGGATTCAACTGAATAGGTCGAGTCTGTGGCTTGACTGTCCGCCGTTGTACAGGTTTTTTTCGCCGCTGTACCAGCAAGTTTGAGGGTGAATTGACTTGGACGATATTCACTGAATCTACTGGAGTTGAAACATCCGATGGCAGCGCGGTCGCGTTTTGGGCGATCGCTAATTGAGCAAGCAACAATAGCCCACAGCTATTGCAAATGAGGGCAGAACCTTTCATGATGGAGATAGTGATTTTTGATTTGGGGTTAAGTTTTGACCGGACTGATGGATATCCATTGAGTCCAGGTAATGACGCTTAACCCCTTCTTTGCATCCTATCAGCTATTGCATATTTTTTGCAAGAAATTTTACACAGATGTTGATTAGTGTCTTCATATATCTCAGACAATCTAGGTACTAGAAGGATTATGAGCAGCTTGGAACTGGATAAGATCTCTTAAAAGACCATCATATATATTGGCACTTGTAAAAAATAATTCTGATTAAACTGCTCTTCCTCGATCGCGGCTAGAAACTTCTGGACTGGTGGCAGAGAGTACAAATCAACCTCATGGTTCGTCACTCGGTCTGGAAATTCGATCCGCAGGTCAGTTGCGCTTTTCCCCTTCGACACCTGAAAACCAATCTCTCGCAGCGCATTTAGCCCGATCTGCAAGGCTCGATCGCCAATATTGAGTTTTGATGTTAACTTGTCTAAACTCGCCTCTTCCTGGCGACTTGCTAGGTATTTGGCGATACCGACTAACTGTTGAAATATCTCTCGACTACTCGGTAAATCTGTCGCTTCATAGTTGAGAGCCAAGTGACTATTGGTTAGTGCTGCTTGGCGGTAATACGATTGCAACTGTGTCCAACTTTTTGGACATTGTTCTACCCAAATAATTGGATCTGATTCGGTAGACTTAGTATCGATCGGATCTCGGCGAAAATCGAGAACTTTGACACTGTAATGTCGATCGACTACTGGTTGATGTTCCACTGCCGCCGGACGAACTTCAATCAATCTAACTTCCCACCGCTTTTGATACGAATTGAAATCTAATTCAACGATCGCATCACAATTTACCAGTGGAATCTCATAATCATAATGACCCCACCAGATTCCTGGAAAGCCAGTTTGATTTGTCTTGTCAATCAGTTTAAATTCAGTTTTAATGTATTGAACTTTATTTCCGTTATGATCGCGAATGTTTTTATTTTTCACGTCTTTAAACGTGCAATTATTAATTAATAATTTAGGAACTGAATTGCCCATTCCATAAGGCTCAAGCAACAGTAAATCTTCAAACAACTCGCGTCCGTCAGCGCGATGTAAATCCGCACAAGTAATTACTAAATTGATCGCGATCGAGGGTGAGGGTAATTCGCCGATCGTTGAATGTAATTGTTGGTCGATAGCTTCAGTGAATAGCGGAATTCGATCGACATCAATACTCATCCCAGCCGCAAATGGATGTCCGCCAAAACTATTGAGTAAATGAGCTTGAGAATTAACCAATTGATAGAGATCGATATTTTGAGTCGATCGAGCAGAACCTCTAGCAACCTTGACTTTCTCCTTGCCAACCCCATCGCTAGTCGTACTTAATAAAATCGTCGGTTTACCCTGCTCTTGGGCGATTTGTCCGGCAACTAAACCTAATACTCCTGGCGACCAATTATTATCGACTAGCACAATCACCGAAGTCGTCGATAAATCTAATTCAGCTAACTTCTGCTGAACTTGAATCAGCGTATTTTTCTGCAATTCCTTCCGCCGAGTATTGGCAAGTTCAGTTTCCGCCGCCAGATCGTGACATCGATCGACATCCCGACTAGTTAATAATTCCACCCCAAAACTGGCATCCCCATGAATCCGACTAATCGCATTAATTCTCGGTGCAATCCCAAACGAAATATCCGTCGGTCGATCGCCATTTCGCTTACACAATTGCAATAACTTATTTACGCCTGGTCTAAATCCTTCAATCCCTGATTGATTCTGTAAAGTTAACCGTTTAATTCCCTGCTGCGCCAAGTACCGACAATCGCCACTAAGTTGCACTAGATCGGCAATTAAACCGATCGCTACGAGGTCTAATAAATACTCAACAGGTTGTTGAGGAATATCCGGCAAAGTTAGATATAAAGCTTCAACTAATTTATAAGCAACAGCTACCCCGGAAAGATGAAATAATGGGTGATTAGAATCAAAATAACGGGGGTTAATAATCGCCGTTACAGGTGGACGTTCTCGTGGTAAAGTATGATGATCGGTGATGATAACATCAATACCTAATTTAGCGGCATATTCTACCTCTTGAATATTGGTACTGCCAGTGTCACAAGTAACTATTAGTTTTGTCCCTTTAGCAGCCAATTTTTTAATCCCCGACTTATTCAAGCCGTGAGATTCTTTCATCCGGTTGGGAATATAATAATCGAGCCGATCTACCTGCTGAAAAAACTGACCCAAGCCATCCCACAGCACACTAGTAGCCGTCACCCCATCCGCATCAAAATCACCCCAAATTGTCACCTTTTCACCAAAAATGTGCGCTCGTTTTAATCGCTCCATCGCCGCCGTCATTTCGGCACCAAACGCAAATGGACTACTCGGCTGATAACTCTCGGAGTCAAGATAACCAGCAAGCTGACTGATATCCCTCATCCCCCGTTGCCATAGTAGTCTTGCAGCATATTTACCATTAATTGTTGGTTTACACGCCCGCACAGCAGTAACAAATTCAGTGGGGATGTCTAATTGCGGCGGGATTTGCCAATTTAGCATCAGGGAATAAAGGGTAGGGGTAGAGAGTCTTTCAATGGGTAGGTACCTTAGTAGTGGAGAAAACTCCTGAAACGGTTACAGGGACAAGAAAAATCTAGACTAGAGACAAAACAGGGTCTTACACTCCCAGAGAACCGCGAGTAACGCCTAACTGATTGCTCAATTTCAAGCCTTGCCACAACTCTGTACCACTAATTTGACCACCGATTAATTGTTGATAGTAGCCGATCGTTTGACTGACTTGTGCGGGTGATTCATCGACAAATTCGATCCGTAAGTGATTGATGCCCAATTCCAATAGGCGGTGGACATATTCAGCCCCAGTTTGTGCAGTCCCATTAAAGATCGTATTCCGACAACCAGCGTCGGCTTTGAGGATATGTTCTGTGCCTACTCTGTCGCGCAATTTGACCTGATGTTCTTCGCAGGGGCGACCGCAATTGGTGTAGTCGGTGCCGTCGGAGAGGAAGGCACAAAATACGCAATGTTCCATATGAAACATGGGCATGTGTTGATGGATGGTTACTTCAAACCAATCACGGGGACAACTGCGGATCAAGTAGGTCAATTGGTCGATATTGAGGTCGTAGGAGGCTGTGAGACGTTCTAAAGTATAGTTTTGGTAAAAATGGTCGGCGGTGAGAGGATTGGCGACATTAAGGGCAAAATCGCCGATACAACGTTCGGTTTTGAAAAACTCTAGATGGTCATAATTGCGGATTAAATAGCCGTCAGCATCACTCGATCGAACTTGTTCTAAAATCCAATTTTCCCCTGGTTTGGTAATCCGTGGTGGGGCAACAAATATTTGTGGGGGATTGATTTTGGTCTGTTTAGCGGCGTGGACTAATTCTACTGCTTGGCGGTATTGACGCGGATCTTCGAGTTCGCAATAGATCGTGGTGGCACCAGATTCGATCGCGGCGGGAATTTGATCTAGTTTGCGGACTAAAATAATTAACTGTGGCGGTTGAATATAAATTTTGCCAACATTAGGTAGTAAGTCCGATAAGTGGCGATCGGTGAGTAATTGCCACTGTTTTGGCTGGCTGCGGACTGCTATTAATTTACTCACTAATTCTCGACGGATCTGGTTCAGTGCGCTGACAGGTAGCATCAAATCACCACTTAGCTGATTGGTGAGATTGCCTAAACAGAAAGGGGTATTACCTAGTCTGCCTAATTGGGATTTTAGTTTGTCATCATTCAGTGGTTGATTTTGGGCGGCGACTAGTAATATTTCTGATTCTACGCGCACAACGTGTCCCTGTTCATCACGGGCGATCACTATTAATGGATAACCAATTTCTCCATGTATTTCTAAATCGATCGAGCGTTGGAATTGGGGGATATCTCCAGCATAGGTTTGACGAACTTGTTTATCTAGTTTTGGATCGCTAGTTTTCCAGATCTTATCACCAATATTTATCTGCCGAAAATTGACCGCACCCCGTCCAAATGTCAGCATAGTTTCGGCATTGTGACTACTCCCTTTAAATACCTCATATACTCGCCCACCTTCTTCTCTAGCTTCAGGATGTCCACTATCAAAGACAATGCCGTCGCCAGCTTCTATCGGGGCGATCGGATTGAGCATAATTGCATCTCGATCGGGATATACTCGAATTACTTCGCCTAAATATACGCCACGTTTTTTCCCAAATCTGGCATGAACTAAAGCTTGATTATCAATCCCTTCAAACCAGCCGGTATATAGTCCGCGTGAAAATGCCATTTCTAGACTGTACAAGTCTCGACCTTGCTCATCTTCAGATCTATCTAAATCTTCAACAATTTTATCTAGAGCCTGTCGATATACTCGCGTCACACTCGCTACATATTCAGGTGTCTTAAGTCTACCTTCAATTTTTAGACAACTGACCCCACTTTTAACAATTTCTGGTAATACTGACAATCCAGCTAAGTCCTGTGGACTGAGCAGATATTTCTTATCTCCCAAATTATATAATTGACGATCGACAATTAGATCGTAAGGCATCCGACAGGCTTGAGCGCATTCACCGCGATTTGCCGATCGACCGCCCAAGGATTCACTAGTCAAACACTGACCGGAATAAGCAACACATAATGCCCCATGAACAAATACTTCCAATGGCAGCGAGATTTCTCGATTGGCTAATTGGGACTGAATCTGATTAATTTCCTTCAGCGAACATTCCCGTGCCAAAACAACCAAATTGCATCCCAATTCATGGGCAAACTCCACCCCCGCTGCACTCGTGACCGTCATTTGGGTCGAGGCATGAATTGGAAAATCCGGCGACAAATGTCGAATCAATCGACAAATGCCCACATCTTGGACGATCGCCGCATCTACCCCAGCTAAAATCATACTGCGCAGGTATTGTTCTGCCGTACCCAATTCATGCGTAAATACCAGCGTATTCAGCGTGACATATCCCTTCACACCCCGTTGATGCAACCACGACATCAGTTCCGGCAAGTCTGCCTCTGTAAAGTTCTCCGCCCGCATTCTGGCATTGAACCGCTCCAACCCAAAATAGATGGCATCCGCGCCATTTTCGACGGCAGCTTTGGCACATTCCCAATTTCCGGCTGGTGCCAGCAATTGGGGGCGATGGGTGCGTGGCAGAGTTGACGTGGATGCAGTTGACATGAGGTTCGAGGATGGCAAAGAAATCATAGCCTCAGTCTAGCCTAGATAAGCAAGTCTGACCCGATCGTCTGCCAACAGATCTGGCGCAGACCCTGAGAGCGTAATTTTTCCAGCTTCTAACACATAACCGCGATCGGCAATTTGTAATGCTAAATTCGCATTTTGTTCGACTAAGAGAATTGTCACCCCCAAGTGCCGCAGATGCTCGATAATCCGAAATATTTCGCGGACGATCGCCGGTGCTAAACCTAAACTTGGTTCGTCTAATAATAATAGTTGGGGACGACTCATTAATGCCCGCGCGATCGCCAACATTTGTTGCTCGCCACCACTAAGTGTCCCAGCTAACTGATTGCGCCGTTCGGCTAGTCGGGGAAACTGCTGAAATTGTAATTCTAAATCGGACTTAATGGCGAGTCGATCGTGGCGACAATAAGCACCCAAGATTAAATTATCCAAGACAGTTTGCTTGGTCAATACCCGCCGACCTTCCGGGCTGTGAGCAATGCCCAATTTGACGATCGTATGAGCAGATTCGCGGGTAATCTCACGTCCATTGTAGATAATCTGACCGCTCACAGGTTTGACAATCCGTGAAATAGCTCGCAGTGTGGTACTTTTTCCCGCTCCATTTGAGCCAATTAGGGTGACAACTTCTCCTGCTTTGACAATCAGATCGAGATGTTGGAGTGCTTGAATGCCCCCATAATTAACATTGAGATCCTGAACTTCTAAAATAGGTGGCATGGATTGGGCGGCGACTGCTGACATAATTACTTATTACTTGTTACTCACTGCCTAAATAGGCTTCAATTACAGCCGGATCGTTACGCACAGATTCAGGATTACCCAGGGCAATCAGTTGCCCAAAATCTAGCACAGCAATTCGATCGCATAAACCCATTACTAACGGCACATGGTGTTCGATCAGTAAGACTGTTAGGTTAAATTGTCGCTGGATTTGGCGAATAAAATCACTCAATTGATGCTTCTCATTTGGATTCATCCCCGCCGCTGGTTCATCCAAGAGCAAAATTTCGGGTTGTAACGCCAGCGCGCGGGCGATTTCCAACCGACGTTGATCGCCATAGGCAAGATGTCGCGCGGCAACAGCAGATCGCTCGGCTAAACCGACCAGTTGCAGTAATTCATGGGATCGATCGCGGATCTCACGTTCTTCGGCTGGTGTGGGTGGTAAATTCAGGATGCCTTGAAATAGTTGACTGTGAGTATGGAGATGATGGGCAATCTTGACATTCTCGAAGGCAGACAGATTGCCAAAGAGACGAATATTTTGAAATGTCCGCGCAATTCCCCGCTGGGCGATTTGAAATGGACGTAGGCGGGAAATATCAGTACCCTGATGCAACATCTGCCCGCTAGATGCTGGAATTAGCCCTGTCATCAGGTTAAATGTCGTCGTTTTACCCGCTCCATTCGGGCCAATTAAGCCAAAGATTTCCCCCTGAGTAACTGTGAAAGAAACATTATTGACAGCGACAAGTCCACCAAACTGACGGGTGAGCTTTTGGGCGGCAAGAATTACCGGAGATTGGGACGGAGGAGATTCCATCGATCGAATGACTTAAAACGATGTCTAGGCGAAGCTCCTACATCTTACGTGAAAATTTGCTGCGGTGGAAGATGTTATTTTCTAGGACTCATCCCAATCAAGAGTTACGCAGTTGGAGAAAGAGTAAACAAAGGAGCAGATAAATAAGAGCGAACAGCATCACGAACGATACTGAGTTTAGATTCATACCAACTGCGTAACTCCTGATGGATAAAGTCGATCTCAGATATTCTTCTTCTGGATTTGCTAGATCGAGTAAAATGTTTGACGGCACGATCGTCTGATACAGGGTAGTAGCAATGAAGAAGAAAAACCTCGCAGTATTATTTGGCGGTAGATCCGTCGAACATGAAATCTCCGTCATTACTGCTCTCCAACTGATTAACGTCATCGACGTGACCCAATATAATATCATTCCTGTCTATATCGCCCAAACCGGCCGGTGGTATGTCGGTGACAATCTGCTCGACAAAAACTTTTATCGTCGGTTGCCTAATTCAGTCAAATCGGCGCAGGAAGTTGCCCTGTTGCCTATAGCTGGTAGTAAAGGACTTACATATTTAAACTCTCGCCGTACTGACATTCTCGCGGTGGATATTTACTTTCTCGCCTTCCATGGTACCTTTGGCGAAGATGGGTGTATTCAAGGAATGCTCGAAATGGCTGATGCCACCTATACCGGTTGTGGTGTTTTGCCTGCCGCCTTGGGGATGAATAAATATCAATGTAAAATCATGCTCAAAGCTGCGGGGATTCCCGTATTACCCGCCGTCCAAATTGATCGCCGGGATGCCCAAAAGAGCCTGAGCGCAGTTCGCGAACAGATCTTTGCAACACCAGGATTGGAACAACTACCCCTATTTGTTAAACCCTGTAATCTGGGTTCGAGTATTGGAATTGGTGTAGCGAAAGATGAGCGCAGCTTAAATGCTTGCTTGGTGAATACTTTTCGGTATGATAGTCACGCGATCGTCGAACCTTGCGTGAAAGAGATTCTGGAAATTAATGTCTCGGTCTTGGAAGATGATGATCAAATTACTGCTTCGGTAATTGAAATGCCTGTCTCGCTCAGTGGTGTTCTTACCTTTGAAGAGAAGTATCTGCGCGATGACGGGGGGAAAAAGACTGGTGGTAGTGAATCCCAAGGGATGGCAAGTTTAGCCCGGATCATCGACCCCCAAGACCTCAATCCCGAACTCAAACAAGCTGCCCTGGATTATGCCAAACAAGCTTTTAAAGTATTGGGTTGTTCGGGTGTGTCGCGGATTGACTTTATTATCGATAGCAGCTGCGACCGGCTTTATTTCAATGAGATTAATACTCTCCCTGGTTCGCTCTCCTTCTACCTGTGGATGAAATCTCATCCACCCTTGGTATATACCGAACTGCTGAATCGGATTATCCGTCAAGCGGAGAAACGCCAAGTTACCAAACTCGCTCTGAAACGCCAAGAAGGAATGCGTGCCCTATTTAAGGCTGGCTAATAAAAGCCAAAACATAGACAGAGAAAGGGCTAAAGGTTTTTCACTCCATGCCAAAACAACTAGATGTGCCAGATGTGGTTATAATGAGATCTCAATCTGGTTTGAGTGGGGAACAGCCACTCAAAGTAATGGGGAAAGCCTGGTGAAAATCCAGCACTGTCCCGCAACTGTGATTGATGCAATATTAGCCTTGAACAGCCTACAACTGCGATCGCTACTGATCTTGCATCGATAAAGTCAGAACGCCCACCAGAACCCATATATCGGTCAATTAACCTACGAGGTATTAGG
The DNA here is from genome assembly GCA_041738715.1 of Chamaesiphon sp. Taxonomy (GTDB): domain Bacteria; phylum Cyanobacteriota; class Cyanobacteriia; order Cyanobacteriales; family Chamaesiphonaceae; genus Chamaesiphon. The sequence continues at coordinate 8,155 of JBGSPI010000095.1, read as the reverse complement.
TGAACCCACAACATTGTCTATTTGTTTGTGCTACTTGCGGCAGTAAGTGGCATGATGGTCAGCGCGTCGGTACAAGTGAAGGCGAACGACTGCTCCAGGAGTTGCAAACCCTGCACCAAAACTGGGATTTGGCAAATGAGTTTCCAATCCAATCAGTTGGGTGTATGAGTGCTTGCAGTCGGTCTTGTGCAATTTCCTTTGCCGCAGCGGGTAAGCATACCTATTTATTCGGTGATATCTCGGCTAGTGATTCGCAGATTCACTTGACTAATATTCTTGATTGTGCCGTTAAATACTATCACCATCCTACTGGCGTGCTACCCTGGGCAGAACGTCCTGCGCCACTGAAGCAAGGTATCCTCGCCAAAATCCCCCCACTCACCCTCTCGTCGCAAACTCATGAGACATTATAATCAAGGTCGGCAGGGGGATATCTTTGCTCAAAACTTCCTGTGGGTGGGGTATTATGCTTGGCAAGGCTACTTAAATTGTGATCGCGGCGTTGTAGTGGTTAGTAGCAATCTCCCGGTTGAGGATGGCTCTGACTACTACTGTCGGGAGTCGATCGATCGAAGTCTCAATTTTCGTTATATCCCCCAACTGCAACTACCACTCTATCTCCAAGAATGGCTGGTGCCGGAACTTGCGATCGAGTCAATCTTGCCTGCTGTTAGTACTTACCAACCAGCTACGGAACTTATTTTCGCACTAGAGTCTGGTATAAATGTCGATATTGGCTGGTGTCAACGTCTCAAGGTTCCACCGCCTGACTGCTATCAACAAATCAGTCGGCGGTGGAGTGAGTTTAGTTTAGGGGTTAAGGGTTAGGTGTGGAGGGATAGCGAACTATCCTTTTCCTTTTTCCTTTCCCCTACTCCGCCGTTGCTAGCTCATTTCCGCCCTGATTGCGTTTGCGCGTGAGGAGATTGAATAATTGAACCCCAATTGCTTTAATTAGATTTCCTTCGAGTTCCTTAAACATAGTCATGTTCATGGCAAAAGCGGCATTAGCTTCTTCAACCACCTCATCGGCTTTTGCCTCATCGATGGGTAACTCATTCATCACCTGACGATAATTAGCCTTAAACACCTTTTCGTCAGGAATCTGGGCAAACTCATAAAATGCCGTGCCTTCCCCATCGGTTAGATTCATGGCATTTTGGGCAATTTTTTTGAGGATTTGACCGCCGGATAGATCCCCTAGGTAGCGGGTGTAAAGGTGTGCTACCATCAGCGCGGGGTCTGTGTTGGCGACTTCGTGAATCCGTGCGACGTACTTTTCAGTCGCTGCGGATGGAGCTACTTGCTCTTTCCAGTTAGCACCGTAGTAAAAGGCTAAATCTGTTTCTAAGGCAGCTTTGCGATCGAGTTCAGGGAAAAAGACTTTCGATAAGATCGGATCGTTGGCGTGCTTGTGCATCTCTTCTTCCATCGCTGAGTAGACAAAGTAGAGATTGGTGACGAGCTTCCGATAGGATTTTTTCTCAACAGTTCCCTTGAGAAAGCAGGCGATAAATCCAGTATTTTCAGCCATGCTATGGGATTTCTTGGTGCCCTCACGCAATTTGGTAGCTAAATTAGAAGTCATATTAAAATTTCCGAATATAAATACCCACTAATTTAGATAGCTTAGGATAATTTGATAAGAATTTCTATTAAGATTTGTGACTAGTACTACATTCGATCGGGGTCGAACGGATGATGTGCAGTCATTGACTTGAATGACCACCTTTAATTTTCCGGTAATTGACTCATCCCTTCTAGATCTAGTACCTGCGCCAATAACTCCGGCTCCATTAATTGCTGCTCCAATACAATTTGCCGGAGTGATTTACCTGTAGCTAGAGACTCCTTGGCTACATTTGCCGCATTCAGATACCCGATATGGGTATTTAGAGCCGTGACGAGGGCGAGACTCCCCTCGGCATAGTCCCGACACCGTTGTTGATTGGCGGTAATGCCGACAATACACTGATCCGTGAGAGCTTGAATTGCCTTGCCCAAAATCTCGATACTATGAATCAAATCATAGGCAATTAACGGCATCATCACATTTAATTCTAATTGTCCGGCTTGGGCACACATTTCGATCGACCGATCGAATCCCATCACCTGAAAACAAACCATCGACATCATTTCCGCCATCACCGGATTATATTTCCCTGGCATGATCGACGAACCAGGTTGGACGGGAGGCAGTTGAATTTCCTTCAAACCTGTTTTTGGGCCTGAATCCATCAAGCGCAGGTCATGGGAGATTTTCACGCAGTCTGCGGCGAGATTTCGCAAACTACCAGAGACATTAACAAACGGTGCCATACTCTGCATGGCTGCCATCAGATGGGGGGCGACGGTCAGGGGTTGCCCGATTAATTCTCCCAGAATCTGGGCAACTTGAGATCGATATGCCGGATGAGTATTCATCCCCGTTCCCGCTGCACTACCACCCAAACCCAATCTCGTCAAATCCGTCGCCGCTGTCTGAATCCGCACCTGATGTTCGCGAAAAATCTGGGCGAATGCGCCAAAACTATCCCCCAACCGCACAGGCACAGCATCCTGCATGTGAGTCCGTCCAGATTTGACGATCGAGTGAAATTCTACCGCTTTTTGGTCCAGTGCGGCGATCGCACTCTCTAGCGCAGGATATAGAGTGTGCGTTAGGGCTAATAATCCGCCCACCCGAATGGCTGTGGGAATCACATCATTGGTAGACTGACCGTAATTCACATGGTCGTTGGGACTCACCCGCTGATAATTACCTTTGACATCGCCGAGCAATTCCAGCGCGCGGTTAGCTAATACCTCATTCACATTCATGTGGTGCGAAGTCCCCGCCCCAGCTTGGTAGATATCCACCACAAATTGCTCGCGCAACTTCCCTGTTAAAATCTCATCTGCTGCTTGGACAATTGATTGACTCAATTCACTGCTAATACAACCTAATTGACCATTAGCGATCGCGGCGGCTTTTTTGATTAAAATACAAGCATCAACGTAGGTAGCTAGTGGTTTCAAACCACTAATGGGAAAATTCTCGATCGCCCGTAGAGTTTGGATGCCATAATAAGCAGATTCGGGGATCTGACGTTCGCCCATCGAGTCTTTCTCAATTCGGTAATTATCCATTAGTAGCAGCAGTATGAGGGTGGTGAGATCGTTATTATTTTAGACGAAAAAGAGCTAAAGACTCCGAGTTAGACCGTAACGATTACTTCGTCCTCCGGCTCCTCACTAGTTAGCCAGTGACCAAACTCTTCCATAAATCGATCGCGTAATATTGCATCACGAATCTGTTGTGTAAAGCGGATTAATTCAGTAATATTGTGCAGCGATAACAGGGTAAAACCAGTAATTTCACCACACCGAACTAGATGGCTGAGATAGGCGCGACTAAAGTTCTGGCAGGTATAACAAGGACAAGTCTCATCTAGGGGTCTAAAATCACGTTTGAACGGAGCATTTTTTAGATTCCATCGTTCGCCACGTACGAAGGCGGCACCGTGTCTGGCAACGCGAGTGGGGATAACACAATCAAATAAATCAACTCCACTAGCAATGGCAATTGCCATTTCTTTGTATGTACCTACACCCATTAAATAACGCGGTTTATTTCCGGGTAATAATGGTGCCGTAGCCCGCACAATTTTGTGAATAAAATGGGCAGGTTCGCCCACACTTACCCCGCCAATGGCATAACCGTGGACATCAAAATCTTGGAGTGATTTGGCTGTTTCTGCCCGTAAATCGAGGTGTACGCCCCCTTGGACGATCGGGAATAATGCCTGGTCTTCGGGGCGTTGATGGGCTGTGATACAGCGTTCTAGCCACCGATAAGTGCGTTCGGTGGCGGCGACAACTGCTTCCCGACTGGCTGGATAGGGAGGACATTCATCGAATGCCATAATCACATCAGCACCCAGGGCATTTTGAATTTCGATCGATTTTTCGGGAGAGATAAAAATCATCCGCCCATCCAGCGGTGATTTGAAGGTGACTCCTTCCTCAGTAATTTTCCGCATTTTACTGAGGCTGAAGACTTGGAAACCGCCTGAATCAGTCAACATCGGGCCTTTCCAGCCCATGAATTTATGCAATCCACCGGCCTCTTTAATTACATCTTCGCCGGGGCGGAGGTGCAGGTGATAGGTGTTAGCTAGCACCATTTGTGCCTGTGCATCTGCCAGATGGGCAGGGGTGAGGGTTTTAACGGCGGCGGTGGTGCCGACGGGCATAAATCTAGGAGTTTCGACGATACCATGTGGGGTGTGAAATACACCGGCACGGGCATGGGTGTGACTACATTTAGCGTGACAGTCGAAGGCGAAGTTTGGTGGGTGGTTCAAGGTTGAAGATCTGGGATTGGGATTGAGACTGAGACTATTTAATTTGCAACATGATCAGTTTATTTTTCAGGAGGGAGCGGACGTTATCGATCGAGAAATTTAGGGTTGTTAAAATCTCGGCAGTTGTTAGTTGATTTGTTTGATTAGTATCACAAATTTGCATGAAGGCAAATTCAAGATCCGTCAGATTAATCAATTGCCAATTATAGTTAAATACGTTCCGACTTTCCCAACCTTCGATCGAGGGATGACGGTGGGGAATTGCTTGGAGTAGCAGTTCATCCTGCGACCAATCTATCCAGTTTGGTAATGGCGGTTTAGCCAAGAAAAATTCATAATGAGCAACGTCTGGATCGAGGAGTTCGATCAGGCGATATTGGGCGCGAGTATCTAGAGATTTGGCTCTAATTAGGGCTTCTGGTGCTTTATTTAGGAGTCGCTCTAAATTCCAAAATTCAGGATTAGAAAAGCCGATAAATTCTAATCCAGAAGCATCGATTAATTCAAATAATGTGTCGATGTTATAGTCAATTTCCTGGGGATGAACGTACATATCAGCGAAGCATTCATCTTTGTGATTTTCGATCGCCCAGCGTTCTTTTTCCCGTTTAACTAGTCGATTGTTTTCCGGCAGTGAGGCAAATACTGAGCGACCAATTTTTACGCCGTCTTGATAGTCACCGCGTTTTTCGCCTTGCAGCATCGAGATGGCTTGTTGCATTAGTTTAATTTCCCACCGCCCCAACTCACCATAAACGAAAATGTGCATCAACCCACCAGGGGCTAATTTGCCCGCTAGAGCTTGAATGCCCCGAATTGGGTCAGGGGTATGGTGGAGCACGCCAACCGAGTTAATTAGGTCAAATTGCCCTGGTAGCTGGTCAACATCGAATAGACTAAGATGGTGAAATTCTACTCTGTTAGCACCGGATCTTTGACACCGTTCCTGGGCGACTTTCAGCGCGCCGGGACTAAGATCGATCGCCGTGACGTGAGCGTGGGGATTGAGATGAACTAGACTATCCGTACTGACTCCCGTACCACAACCAGCATCAAGAATCCGAACATCCTGGCGTTTGGGCATCTGTCCGGTACAAAAGTGGTATGCTGCTTGCCAATCCCACCGCCAGTTAAAACCTGGGGGCGGTTCGTCCAGGAGCGGTTCGGGGGGGAATGGATAGGTATCGTAGAGATTTTGAACCGCTTGACTGATTTGACTGGGTGTGGCTTCCATAACTCGATCGGATCTCAAACATTTGAATCGATCGTCATTTTAGCCTAATCGCCTACAGCACAGCGTAGATGTTCGCAAGAAGATCTATGCCGTGCAAGTCCGAAGCATGATTTGCAAGGGACTGAAGATCTGATTCGTAACCACAAAGATGCTTAATTTTCTTTCACTAACGTTAACAAAAATATCCTGATTGTCTAACAATACTATCAATCAAACTGGCTGATTTTTGAATTTTCCAAACAAAGTCTCTCTAAAATTGTGGAATCTTAATTTGACGTTTCTCAATTTCGCCAACTAAGCTACTAAATGTTCTTGTTTGGGGTTCTGGTAATTTCACTGACTATTCTCCTGCATTAAGGTGACGGCTATTTTATTGCTTTACCTAACTATAAAATACCCAGTTATTGTCGATTACCTTTAATATGCAAGATAGTCTGCTATACTTGTACCAGTAGTTGTACGAGTACTGTATGAAAGTCGTATCCTTCAGTGAAGCCAGAAATAGCCTCAAAACTGTTCTAGACCGAGTAGTTGAAGATGCAGATTATACGATCGTGACTAGACGGGATGCTGATGACGTAGTGGTGATGTCATTGGAATCGTTTAATAGTCTGATGGAAACGGTGCATTTATTAAAGTCTCCAGCCAACGTTGCCCATTTAGAACGATCGATCGCCCAGTTTAAGCAAGGAAAAGCAGTAGTGCGAGATGTACTAAATGAGTAGAAAATTGGCTTGGACAGATGAGGTTTGGGATAGTTATATTTATTGGCAGGCACAAGATAAAAAGACGCTCAAGAGAATTAACAAACTAATCGAGGCGACGATGCGCGAACCATTTGAAGGTATTGGTAAGCCAGAACCCCTACGCGAAAATTTAGCTGGTTTTTGGTCGCGGCGAATTGATGAGCTAAATCGTTTGGTTTATGCCGTGGAAGATGAGTACTTGACTATTATTTCTTGTCGATATCACTATTAAGATCTAATCAATCCTATAAAATCATGCTCGATCGATCTCATGCCATCCCGATCGCAAAATACAACGGTGAAGTTGAGCGGCCGCCAATAATATTAAACTTTTGAAGATCGTTTAGATGTCGGCTCCAACGCATTGTTAGACAGTTTATATTTGTAATTGAGTTCGAGTGCATTGCAAAAACTATTAAGGCGATTCAGCAAAGCATTGTAGTGGGGGTAAGCATCTTCTCGTTCTTTTTGGATACGAGCATACAAAGTTAGTTCTGGCTCTGGGGCTAAGTGATAATTTTGAATATCTAAACCTGCTTCAGTTAAACGTGTTGCGGCGATCGCAATTAGTAAAGCCCCAATTGTATTTGAATTACCACTGTGAAGATCGCTTAATCCAGGTAATATTATTTCGGCTCCTGGCAAATCATTGAGACTCATCATCGATCCTCCGCCCCTCGCTCTTCAAAACGATCGATGAAGTTCTCGACTCTGTTTCTAAGTACATCAGCATTAAGAGAGGGAAATCGAATTATGTCAGGTGCAATCGCCTCAAAGCAATCGTTTAGCTCGCTCAGAGAGAATAATTTCCGATCGTACATAGCTTCAACATCTTTAATATCCCGATCAAATCCTCTGGACAGTTTAGCAAGAGCTTGGGCTGTAAAATCATAGTGATAGAAAGAAATTTGACCTCGTTTACCAATGAACACACTTTGATCGCGCCATCCTGGAAGAGATGGCAATAAGTCCTGTGGGGAGGCAAATTCGATATTGATATTGATATTCAATTCTTGCTTCAGCTTGGCAATCGCTTGAAAAATTCCTGATGGTTCTGGATCTAGCCGAATATCTACATCCACTAGACCTCTTGCGTGAATAGGGAGAATTGGGGTAGAAGTAGAGAAAAGGGGGAGAAACCATGACCTATGAACAACTAAAGCAGCTAAAGCCGGAAGCATTCAAAAGAAGATGTGGATTGCAGATAGAAACATTTAATCAAATGATTGAAATACTCAAACCACACCTAGATCGAAGGGGAAAAAGAGGTGGGCAGTGCAAACTCAGTGTAGAAGATCAGTTACTAGTAGTACTAGAATATTGGAGAGAATATCGAACTCAATTTCATATTGGTACAAGCTGGAATATAAGTGAGTCAGCAGTATGCCGACTCATTAGCAAAGTAGAAAAGTTACTGATGGACTCTGGTAAATTTAGATTACCAGGCAAAAAACAACTCTATCAGCAAGCTGATAATTGGCAAGTAATCGTAGTTGATGTGACCGAAAGTCCAATAGAACGACCAAAAAAAAGCAAAAGACTTACTACAGTGGGAAGAAAAAGCATCACACACTCAAGGCACAAGTAGTCGTCAACCAAAGAACAGGGCAAATAATTTGTACCGCTTTTGGAAAAGGAACCATTCATGATTTCCGCTTATTTAAGTTAGAGCGATTACCGATGTTACCCGAACAGTTGTGTTTGGCAGATAAAGGATATCAGGGGCTGGCTAAACTGCATCCTAATAGTTGTCTTCCGACTAAAAAGCCTCGCCAGGGCAAGTTAGATCAGTCTGAACGTCAGCATAATCGCTCCTTAGCACGATTGCG
>JBGSPI010000114.1:0-16969 GCA_041738715.1 Chamaesiphon sp. | reverse complement strand
AAGCGTTCAGACAATACCAAAGGATTTGTGTTGTTGCCAAAGCGGTGGGTTGTGGAACGAACTTGGGGCTGGTTGAATTGGTGTCGTCGATTATCCAAAGATTATGAGATTCTGCCAGAAACTTCTGAGACTTTAATCTATATTGCGATGATCCGCATTATGCTCAGGCGGCTAGCGTAGGTTTCGAGTTCTCAGACATCCTCTCAGATGCAGGAAGATTACCATAGTGTTTGAAATTCACCCTAGCTTTATTCAATTCGTTAATTTTAGCCACTTGTGGTAATATAAGTCCCGCCTTTTGAATTGCTTCAATATAACCAGTAAATGGTGCGCCATCTTTAACTTGTATATTTTTGTCTTTGATAATAGCCCATACGCATATTTCAACAGAATCTTGAAAAAGTGAGATGGCGATTCCATTAGAAACAGAATCAGATCGCTTTGCAAAGGTCATCCCTTCATTAAATAGACGCTTGCATAAGAGTAACTGTTTGAGCATTATATTGTTACCTAGGGGATGAGTTAATAAATATATACTACTCCATAAAATAAAATATTGCAAACAAAAGTACTATCGAATTGTCTTACAAAACAGTTTTCCATAAAGCTGTTTATTACCAACACATCGAGGAAACTACCATTGCACCGTTCGATCTCCGTGATGTCATGGGGCACAAGCACATTAGGCAGATTTTAGTATTATTGTCATCGAAGCAGAGTAAACATCCATGAACTTAATAATCGATCTGTATATTCACACATCCCCTAACTTAATATTTTGGCAACTCCACCAACCAGCAAGGGTTTAGTAGCCTATTCTGATTCAGGCACGAATACAATTTCTCGATAAACTTGCTCGATCGGGAAACTTAAATTGATGCTTTTAAGCTCGACAACATCACCAGCACGGTAGTTAATAATTACCCACTCCCCCGCATCATTTTTCCGATATAAATCGATCGCGATTTCCTTAGAACTAACCAGAACATAATCCTGAAGATGAGGATTGCGACGATACATGAAAAACTTATTGCCTCGGTCATAAGCTTCGGTACTATCTGATAAAACCTCAACGATCAGACACGGATAAGTAATATATTGAGTTGTTGTTCGATCGCGCTCGTCATAAGTAACGCTAACATCGGGATAAGTATAATCAGTTGTTTCTAAAATATTAACTCTAGCATCTGAATTTAGAGTTTTACAACCACTATCTTGTAAATGACCTTTAAGTAAAAACAAAAAATTTCCAGCAATTTCACTATGATTGATAGTTCCCCCACTCATAGCATAAACTTCGCCACCAATATATTCATGGCGACATAATTGTTGTTCTTCCCAAGCAAAATATTCTGCGGGAGTAAACCGGGGATAATTATCTTTTACCGCTACCATCCTTCGCGCCTCAATTAGTCAACCACCTTTATTTTAGACCTGAAGAACGATCACCATTCCAACTCCCCAGGCGAAACTTTGTGTTCGTTATGCTGAACGCGAATAATTTCACCACTCCGCATCGTCACCACCCGATCGGCCATCGCTGAAATACCCGCATTGTGCGTAATCACCGCCGTCGTCGTCCCCAGCTCTTGATTCACCTGTGCCAAAGCTTCCAAGACTAATTTCCCCGTAGCATAATCGAGTGCCCCCGTAGGTTCGTCACACAGCAACACTTCTGGACGCTTGGCAATGGCTCTGGCGATCGCGACTCGTTGCTGTTCGCCGCCCGATAATTGGGCGGGAAAATGATCCAATCGATCGCTCAATCCCACCAATTCTAACGCAGCTTCCGGGCGCATCGGCCGACGCACGATATCTGTCACTAGGGCGACATTTTCCCGCGCAGTCAGACTGGGAATCAGATTGTAGAACTGAAAGATAAACCCCACACAATCGCGCCGAAAGCGGGTCAATTCGGCTTCACTAGCATGAGTGAGATCGCGATTCTGGAATAAAATCTGCCCGCTGGTGGGCACATCCAAGCCACCCAAAATATTCAACAGCGTCGATTTACCACTCCCCGATGCGCCCAATAACACCATGAATTCACCCTCATAAAGATCGAGGTCGATCGATCGCAAGGCATGAACTTCAACTTCGCCCATCCGGTACACTTTACCGATGTTGTGGACGTGAAATACCACTCCAGAGTGCGGATCTGGATCGGCTAGAATATTATTGGCCGGAGCCTCTCCTGATGAGCTTCGTTGCTGGAGCTTCTCCGCAGCAGAATCGCTGTTCCACTTCATATCAAGTTAAAAACCATTGGTTAGCATAACTCTAGAGTTTAGTTAGAAAACATGAGGAACTCGTGAGTAGTGTCAAAGGATCACAGAGCCGACCCTGTGACAAAATTTCTGACTACCTGCAAAACTTCCGGGACGATCGAGTGTCCCATGTCAAACTCTTGATATTGCACCTTTACACCGCACCGAATTAGTAAATCCCGACTTTGACGAGCAGCTGCGATGGGGACAACATCATCTTGTCGTCCATGCACAATCAGGACAGGTGGGGAACTAGATAAGGGTCGTAAGCCTTGACTGGCACTCTCAAATCGAGGATTAGGGTGTAAATAACCACTCAGGACAATTAGACCGGCTACAGGCAAATCTAGACCGATATCCAGCGTCATTGCACCTCCTTGAGAGAATCCAGCAATCCAGGTGCGATCGAGTGGTACTCCAGTTGTGGCGGGGAGCGATTGCACCCAATCAGTGAGGATTTGGCGGCTAGTCGCTAATTCTGCCAAACTGCGATCGGTCAAATGACCAGCCCCGGTGAATGAGTACCACATTTTGCCCGTCTCGGTGAATTCATGCTCGAAGATCCCATTGGGGAAGAGAAATTGATATTCTGGCAGATGGAAATAGGGAGCTAGATCGCCTAAATCTTCATGATTGGCACCCCACCCATGTAACAGCGCGATCGCGCCTGTGGGGGTGGGTGTATTGGCGGGGATGGAAATGATTTCGAGTTGGCTAGTCGGATTGTTTTGAGTCATGAGTGCGATCAATGTTTTATTACTACTACGTTGCTAACTAAAAATACTCAATTTGGTTGATCTAGGCTTTAATTTATGTCTTCCTTTGTGTTAATGTCGGGTTTCAAGTTCGTTCTCCTTGGTGCGCTTCCAACCTACAGATCTTGTGAATTTTAGCTTGTATATTCGACATAGATCTACGATCTACAACTCTATGGATTGCTAGACTATAATATTATAAGATTGTTGATTGTATTCTAAGTTTATGAATCTCACACTCAAACCGGAGTTAGAAAATTTTATTCAACAAGAAATACTCGTAGGCAAGTACGCTAGTCCGAATGAAGCGATCAAGGCAGCGTTGAATTTACTTCAGTTTAAAAACTCCACTGAGCGATTAGCCGCAGAACTCCGAGGACAAATAGATATTGCTGTGGCTCAACTCGATCGAGGGGAAGGAGTGGACGGAGAATCTATAATAGCTAGTCTGAGAGCTAAATTACAAGCGGCAAGAAAGGCTGGGTAGATTGATTGAATATATTATTGTTCCAGAGGCTATTCGAGATCTAGAAGAAATATCCACATATTATGCAGTACATAACATCAAGCCTCGAAACCCAACAAATGCAACGATCGATTTCAGACAGATAAACCCCATTTCCCCTATAATTTCGATGAAATATCAGTTTGCAATTTCGATCACCTTAGCCCAATTGATCACCATAGGTATTGGATCTCACCTGCCGATCTTGGCAAAATCGCCAGAAGTTTCGCCGCACTTAAACCAATCTTCACTGCCATCATTAAGATCGCAACAGATAAATGATCTAGTGCTTTTTCCAGAAGTTGGATTAGCCATTCCCCAGCCTAATGCGTTTAGCAAAGCAACATCATTTTATGGATTTGAACAAGAATCGACTAATTCATCAATTGTACTAACAAAAATTCCTGGGCCATTTACCGCAGTCACGAGTGGATTCAATAAAAATGCGTTAGCAACAAGGGGGATATCATTAATTTCTCGACAACCAATCAAGATTGCTAATCAGTCAGGCTTCCTCTTAAAAGTTTCCCAGTCAGCCTATGGTCAAAAATTCCTTAAATGGATTGTGGTGTTTGGTGATGAGCAAAATACTCATATCGTCACGGCAACTTTTCCGAGCAAAAATGCACCAAAACTCGATGATTCAATGAAACGGACAGTGTTAGCAGTATCTCCCCGTCCATCCTCGTCAACTGCGGCTTCATTACCCTTTACAGTCACAGCAGTAGAAGGACTGTTACCAGTACAGAAAGTAACTGGGGTAGGTAAAGTAGCTGCATTTACCAAAGATGGCAATATTCCCACACCGTCGCCGACAGATCCACTCTTGATCGTTACCCCTTCCCTTGGTGCTGTTCCAGTTGGTGACCAAAAATCTTTTGCAACTAATCGGTTGTCTGACTATCCCCAAATTGAGATTGTCGCAGCAACATCAACTAATGAAATTACGATCGATAATTTACCTGGGTGGGAAATTAGTGCCAAAGGTCTCGATCGAACATCACAAACACCGTTGAGTTTATATCAGATTGTCCTTTTTCCCAAGCAAGGGGGATATATATTAATAACAGGAATTGTCGGTGAAAATCAGGCGGAAATATATTTACCAAAATTTAAGGCGATGGCATTAACTTATCGAAATTCTCCCAATAAATGATCAAATTAAATAGTTTAAACTCGATGGATTACTAATCATTATATAACAAGATTTTATATGTTTCTGGTGTTGGTTTAGTTGCCTGGGCGACAGCTTTATCTAGATCTTTGAGATGATATCGATCGCTAATCAGTGCATCCACATCAATGCGCTGATTAAATACTAGATCGGCAGACAAAGCTTGGACTCGAAATGAGGAACTATAACTGCCCATCAAATCGATTTCCCGACGATATAAAATATTTGGATTAATGGGAATTTCTAACTCATCAGGAAACTCCGCAAAAAATAAGATTTTCCCACCCTTGCGTGTACAGTCTAAGGCTTGAAAAAATGCCTTGTCACTGGGAACTGCCAGAATTGAGGTATCTACTCCCATTCCCCCAGTTAAAGCTTGAATTTTGGTCGTTAGATCGGGATCTCGCGCATCAAAAGCCGCCTCCGCACCGACAGCTAAAGCCTTCTCGACTCTAGCCGGAATTAAATCGGTCGAAATTGCTCTCGCGCCAAAATGTTTAACCAACATAATAAACATTAACCCAATTGGCCCCGCACCAGTAATTAAGACCGTATCACCAGCCTGAATATTAGCTTTTTTAACAGCTTTGAGACAGCAATTTGTTGGTTCGACAAAACTCGCTTGTTCGTCAGTGACTCGATCAGGAATTGGGATTAAACCACCATTACGGACGATATGCCCGGGGACTTTCACATATTCAGCAAAGCCACCACCGCTAGGTGCAAATCCAGCCGTAGTGGTGACGTTTTTGTATGTGTCACACATTGAATAGTTTTCATGTAGACAATAGCTACAGTGCATACAGGGAATATGGTGCATCACCACTACCCGTTGTCCAACTTGCCAATCTTGGACATCCTGCCCTACCTGACTGATCACTCCAGCCGTTTCATGTCCGAAAATCCGTGGTGGTTCGTATAGGGGATAGAGAATTTTCTTGATATCCGATTGGCATAAACCTACTACCTTCACTTTTACTAACACTTCATCTGCGGCTAGTTCGGGGATGGGAATATCTTCGTAACTCAGGTGATTAACGCCGCGAAATACTTGTGCTTTCATTGATTTTATTCGCTATTTCTTCTCAGAATACTATAGACTTAAGCACTGATAGTTGAGATCTTTAGTCCATTCTGGCGATTCCGCAAAGCGGACGCTACGCGATCGGCGCAAATCCCTGCCGTTGAATATTTTCCGTTACCGTGCGGGGATCGAGGAATTGGAGCAAATAATCTGGTCCGCCAGCTTTGGAGCCAACTCCTGATAGTTTATAGCCACCAAAAGGCTGTCTGGCAACGATCGCCCCTGTAATTGTTCGATTAATATATAGATTCCCCACTTCAAATTCGGCTTTGGCTCGATCGATATGGGAGGGGGTGCGGGAATAGAGTCCGCCGGTGAGGGCAAAGTTGGTACCATTCGCAATCTCTAAGGCTCGATCGAAATCTTCGGCCTTGATCACTGATAAGACTGGGCCAAAAATCTCCGCTTGGGCGAGACTAGACTGGGGATCGACATCGGTGAAAATAACTGGGCCGACGAAATAGCCCGTGTCTGGTGCGGGTAGTTCGAGAGCGAGAGTGGCTGAGAGTTTGCCCTGGGCAATGGTATCCCGAATTCGCTCTTGTGCAGCGGCATCGATGACGGGGCCAACTTTAGTTCCAGGATCGGCAGCATTCCCCACATTTAACGATCTAGTCGCCTCTACCAATCGCGCCACCAAGGCATCGTAAATTGGTGCTAACACGACCACGCGGGAACAGGCGGAACACTTTTGACCACTATAGCCAAAGGCTGAGGCGACGATACCTTGCACCGCTTGGTCTAAATCGGCACTTTCATCGACAATAATCGCATTTTTGCCGCCCATCTCGGCAACTACTCGTTTCAAGTGTTTTTGACCAGGTTGAAGGATGGCAGCACTGGCGTAGATTTGACACCCGACTTCCTGGGAGCCAGTGAAGACAATCATCTGGACATCAGGATGTTTGACCAGGTGGGCACCGACCGTGGAGCCACTACCAGGGACATACTGGAATACCCCTTTGGGCATCCCGGCATCGACGAGAATTTCACTCAGCTTGGCAGCGATGACTGAGGTGACTGCGGCTGGTTTGAGTAAGACACAGTTGCCAGTGACAAGAGCCGCAACGGTCATGCCCGTGGGAATGGCGAGTGGGAAATTCCAGGGCGAAATTACTAACACAATCCCCTTGGGACGGTAGAAATAGCGATCGCTCTCTCCGGCTACGTCGTAGACAACTTCTGGATCTAATCGCTCCATTTCTGCTGCATAATACCGACAAAAATCCGCCGCTTCCGATACTTCGACATCGGCTTGTTGCAGTGGTTTACCTGCCTCAAATACCATCCAGGCATTGAGTTCATGGCGACGGGCTTCTAATAAATCTGCCGCTCGGCGGAGAATGGCAGCACGTTTTGTTGCTGGCGTGCGTTGCCAGGTGATAAAGGCGGTTTTGGCGGCGGCGATCGCTAGATCTGCCTGGGGGATATCGATTTGACCGATCGATCCCACTATTTCGGCTGGGTTTGATGGATTGACAGATGGAATTTTCGTGGCCGTCTGTACCCGTTCGCCATTAATTAGGGGTGAATATGTTTGCCCAAACTGCGCTTTGACTGACACTAGGGCAGCATTTGCAGTAGATCTCTGGTGGGCGATCGCATAATCTGTATCTGGTGCTGGATCGATCCGCGTTACCGTCATAGTAGATGAGGGCATCGATAAGGGTTTGACCTCACTATTATCTCGATCCCCCACTCCCCAAACCGGAGCCGCTAATAGTCCTTCCAGCGGTTGCTCTGTCACACTTTGACGCAAGAAAGAGCTATTAGCGGTATTCTCTAATAACCGCCGAATCAAATAGGACATCCCTGGAATGAGATCGCCGTAGGGACAATAGACCCGCACCCGATGCCCCTGCTGGGCAAGGGCGGTAGCTAAATTATCGGCCATGCCATAGAGGACTTGAAATTCCAGGTGGCGCGGCGGAATATTTAGGGCTTGGGCAATCGCGATCGCGTGAGCCTGCGATCGGACGTTGTGGCTACCAATGGCGGCGTAGAGATGCTCGTGATGTTCCAATAGCAGTTGAGTCATCCGCTCGAAGTTAGCATCTGTTGAAGACTTATGGTTATAAACAGGAGTCGGCCAATGATTTTGGCGGGCAATAATCGTCTCCTGATCCCAATAAGCCCCTTTGATCAACCTGACCGAGATTGGTTTACCCCGTTGTTTCGCCCAGAGGATTAGCTCTTGTAAATCTTGATAGCTATCCCGCAGGTAGGCTTGGAGGGTGATGCCAATGTCGGTGCGATCGCGGAACTCTGCTTCCATCAGCAATGCCTTCAGCACCGCCAGCGTCGCGTTTTTATAGCGATACTGTTCCATATCAAAATGCACAGCAGACCCCAGTTCCTGGGCTTTACGGAGCAGAATCCGCACTCGATCGCTGACCCGCGCCTGGGAACCTTGGACATCTAGCGGGTCGAATTGGGAATAAAATGCCGTCAGTTTGACCGAAACCTGTACTGGGGCTAGATCTACCCGCTCGGCAGGATTAAGATTAAAGGCGGCTGTGAGTTGTGCCATTAACTCCAAATAGCGATCGAGGTAAGATTGGGCTTCCGGTTCGGTAATCACCGCTTCGCCCAGTAGATCGATCGTAAAGGTCATCGACTGTTTGCGGAGTAGATCGATACTTTTGAATGCTTGCTTGAGGTTTTCGCCAGCGATGTATTTGCGGGCTAAAGTTTCGACGGCGGTGGATAGAGTAGTCGCAGCAACTTGTCCCGGCATTGATTCTGGAGCCGTAAAGTTGAGTAACCCCTTGAGTGCCTGGGGTAATTCTACCGCCGGATCGCTCAAGTATTCCTGTAGGTGTCGCGCAATTTCGGCTTTGGTGCTCAGGGCTGGTAAACAATCAATCAACCGGAACAACTGCACCCGCAGGCTGGGATTATCCATCGTCCAACTGAGGAGCTTATCATCCCACCGGAATTGATCCTGCACCTTGGCAAAGATCGATCGCTTTTCGGTGGTTGCGGCTAGTAATTGACGGGCAATAGCTTGAGTCTTTTCTTCGTAGACAGAAGCAGTCACCAATTCGGCACTGGAACGATCTGGATTAACAATCATCAAATAACTGCCTCAGGAACGATTTATCTTGAACTCACGTTAATGTACAGCAATTCCAAATTCAAATTTCGGCGTTGCTGATTTGAGGTGTGATTCCCTTCTTCGCGAACTGCTTTATCCCCCAAGCCTAAAGCCTAAAGCCTAAAGCCTCAAAACTTTTCATACCCTGATTCAGCAACGCCCAAATTTCTTTGATGGTTCTTGGATGATAATCGCTCGTTGCTGGTGGGGTAGAACCCGGGGCTGGGGGGATGTCACCCCCCCAGCCACCCCGTTGGGGAAGGCACTGATAATTTTATCGCCGGCAGGGAGTATCGCTGAGTTATTTGATGCTATATGAGCCGTTATTATTTGCTGTAACTGCCTCCATGATTGAATCTAAAGTCGGCTTTTCTGGCTTCAATTCTGCTAAAACCGCTGCTGCTGGAGTGTCAGAAATCGGATTGCGGGACATAATTAGCGAGATCGCTCGACTGACGTTATCGGGGAAGATCGTCACCAAACCATTGTCTGGAGCATGATCTAATGCCCATTCGATCGCCTCAGCTTCATTGAGCATAATCGAGTGCGGGACTGGCTCATCGGTGGCGGTAGTAACCTGCTCGATACCTTGGACGATTAACTCGGCGGTATCGCCCCAAGCCCGTCCTCGGTTATCATCATCTTCTTTGACGATAATTCGATCGAAGAATGTTGCCGAAAGCTTACCTAGTTCGATTAAATCTTGATCCCGACGATCTCCTGGTCCGCCGACGACTCCAATGGTAGGGCCAGTCCAGTTTTGGACAAAGCTACCCACTGCGGTATATCCGGCGGGGTTATGGGCATAATCTACCAGTACATGATAGCGTCCCAGGTTAAATAAATTCATCCGGCCGGGGGTTTGCTGGGTTGAGGCTTTGAAGGTACGGAGGGCGGCGCGAATATGCTCGACATTCATGCCTTGGACAAAGGCAGTTAGACAGGCGGCAAGAGCATTAGCAATCATGAACGGTGCCCGTCCGCCTAATGTCAGCGGAACTAGCTCTACTTTTTCGATCCGGTGAACCCAATCCTGCTGTAAAATTGCCAGGTAGCCATCAGCATAAACAGCCGCAATCCCGCCCCGCTGAACGTGCGATCGCACTAGTGGATGATCTGGATTCATCGAGAAGTAAGCCACCTTCCCTGGCACATCCTTAGCCATGGCGGCAACTCGCTCGTCGTCGGCATTTAGGACTGCATAACCATCGGGATGGACAGTTTCGGCAATTACGCCTTTGACTCTAGCCAATTGATCGATCGTCTCAATGTCTCCCAAGCCTAAGTGATCGGCGGCGACATTCAAGACTACGCCCACGTCACTCTGTTCAAAGGCTAAACCCGATCGCAAAATACCACCGCGAGCAGTTTCGAGGATGGCAATATCCACAGTCGGATCTTGGAGAATAATTTGGGCACTTTGCGGCCCGGTAGTATCGCCTTTTTCGACTAACCGATTGCCGATATAAATGCCATCAGTCGTGGTAAAGCCGACACTATCATAAACCTGACTGAAAATATGGGCGATCAGCCGAGTTGTCGTAGTTTTACCGTTGGTGCCAGTAATTGCCACAATCGGAATCCGTGTGGGGTTTCCAGGCGGAAATAGCATCTGGAGAATGGGCGCGGCCACATTGCGACCAACTCCTTGACATGGTGATACATGCATCCGTAATCCAGGTGCTGCATTGACTTCGACGATCGTACCATCGACCTCGGCGAGAGTCTTGGTAATATCGGTTGTAATGACATCAATCCCCGCTACATCCAGCCCGATAATATGGGAAACTCTTTCGGCCAGCCACACAGTATCGCGGTGGATCTCATCGGTGCGATCGATCGCAATCCCACCTGTACTTAGATTAGCGGTTGCCCGCAGGTAGCAGACTTGGTCTGTTGGTAAAATGGTATTGAGAGTGTAACCTTGACGGTTGAGCATTTCATCAGTCGAGTCATCCAATTCGATCTGGGTCAGCATATTATCGTGCCCCTCACCGCGCCGAGGATCTTGATTCTCCCGCTCGACTAGCGCGGCGATGGTATCAATGCCATTACCGACCACATGGGCTGGTACCCGCTCTGCCACTGCCACCACTTTATGATTGACCACCAAAATCCGATGATCTCGTCCTTGGTAGAAGTGTTCGACAATGACTCCCTTGGAGACATCACGGGCACGATCGTAAGCTATGCCAGCGTGTTCCCAGTCCTTAATATCGATTGTAATCCCCCGACCGTGATTCCCGTTTAAAGGCTTAATCACAATCGGATAGCCCAACTTATCGATCGCATCTTCTAGCTCGCTAAAGGAATAGATCGTCATGCCTAATGGGACGGGAATCCCCATACTAGCCAAGATTTTTTTGGTTTTTTCCTTATCACAGGCTAGCTCTACTCCCAAAATATTGGTGCGGGAGGTCAGCGCAGCCTGAACCCGTTTTTGATATTTGCCGTAGCCAAGCTGAAATAAATCGCACGACTCTAAGTGCATCCAGGGAATGCCCATCGCTTGGGCTTCTTTGACCAATGCCTCTGTGCTTGCGCCTAGAACTGCTTCCGTCCGCATCTTAACTAAGTCAGCCAAATCCCGTTCGAGTTCAGTTTTAGGATATGTCCCCGTTTCGATAATGCTCTGACACAGCCGGAAAGCGGCTCTAACAGCATATCGTCCGGCTGTTTCGAGTTGGTACTCGATCGCCACTTGATAGACACCCGCAGTCGCCGTTTCGCGGGTGCGACCAAATCCCACGGGCATTCCCGCCAAGGTTTGTAGCTCCAGAGCTACATGCTCTAGAATATGCCCCATCATCGTGCCTTCCCGCACCCTGCTCAAGAATCCTCCCTTACAACCGGGGGAACAATAATGCTCCTCTAGGCTCGGCAAAACCGCTACCAGGTTCTCATAAAATCCAGGAATAAGCTGAGAAGACTTATCGGCTAGTTCTTCCAAATCCAGCCGCACGAGAATGAGCTTTGAGCGACGAATGCTCCAGTAGTTCGGACCTCGAAGCGTTTGAGTTTGGAGAATTTTCATAGTTAAAGAAGAAGCTAGGGCTGAAATTTAGATAATTCGATCGCGGCTTGAAACTAGCAGAAACCTTGATGTTCCTAAAATGATGTTCGCAACGGGAATGAGTTTAGGCATCTTTGCTTACACTATAGCCAGACTTAATGTTAATCAGAGCGAAGTCTTTCTGAAATTAAGCCATTTCAGGGATTATGGAACTAGTGTAAAAATCAAAGTAGCTGTTTTTATACTTAAAGTCTGGAGATAGGCAGCCGCCATTTTTTATTCAACCGAAATTTGGCTGATGCAAATGGCAGAACTTTATTGATCTGTCGGCATAAATAGGCATCTGGATGTGAATATTTTACACACAAAAAAAATTAAAAATATTCGGGTACATCTCTTAGTTAATTTCAATTTGAATCTCTGATTCTGTATCCACTGCTACCTATTAGCTAATATTGTCAGGCAGGGTAGTCGATCGCGGTAAAATGAGTTAAGTTCGCACAACAGTCCGATGTTGATAGTGGTAGCGATCGCCATGACTCAATACATGAACGGTGAGGTTATGCAGACCGATCGGAGAGTTTTCACTAGCCAGATGATAGTTTGTATAACTCAACTCGCCTGGATCGATAACGGTGATGGTGCCTTTACCGATGACTTCAAAAGTGCCATCGTCCTCAAAAGCAGCACAGGTATCCTCGTCAATCCCAATCCCCAACTTATCAGGATGAGCGGCGATCGCACTCATCAACCGCGCCATCCGATTGCGGTTATGGAAATGTTGATCCACCAGCAGTTCGGGAATAATGCCTAAACCGTCGGTTAAATCGACTAAAGATCGATTGGGAGATTCTCCACTACTCCCCCCAGAAATCATTCTCTCCCCAACAATCGCCGCTCCAGCACTAGTTCCCGCCATCACGAGATCGCCATGTTTAATTCTGTTTTGGATCGATGCGATAAACTTACTGCCACCAATCAGATCCCGCAGGCGCAATTGATCCCCACCGGTGATAAACACGCCAGTACAGTTAGCTAAAATATTCAGCCACCGTTCTTCGTCACACTCTCTCGGCTGCCGAATATCCAGAACCTGTACTTGCTGGGCACCCATTCCCTTAAAGATCTGGTAATAGCGATCGCCAACGACACCGGGTTCTTGTGATGCGCAGGGGATGATGCCAATTGTCGCTAGCTTGCCACCAGCACTTTTAAAGAAAGCGGTTAATATACCGCATCCATTGACCTTATCTTCTGCTCCACCAATAACCATAACTGGATAATGGATAGAAACTGCCATAGATTGTTGAGCTAGAGAAGGCGTTAATTCAAGCATAAAGTGATTCCAAGTCTTCCATCATATCACCGTTGGGGAATAGAGGGTAGGGGGTAGGGTTTAGGGTTTGGGGTTTGGGGTTTGGGGTTTAGGAGACTTGCGTTCTGTTCTTACCCTTTCCCCTTCACCCTTTCCCCCTTTCCCCTCGATCAACCAAGCCCATATTGTCCAGTCAATTTATTGAGTTGTTGCACCAATAAGCTCAAAAACAGCCCTACGTCTGTGACAACGCCAATTGACTCGATCGAGCCGCGATCGCTTAACTTCGTCACCACCGCCGGATTAATATCGATACAGACCATTTTCACACCTGCGGGGGTCATATTACCCACACCGATCGAATGGAGCATACTCGATAGCATCAGAATCAGATCGGCACCTTCAATCAGGCGGGCATAATCCGCTTGTGCTTCGACCAGATCCATTTTTGTATCTGGGAGGGGGCCATCATCCCGAATCGATCCGGCGAGGGAAAAGGGGACATTATTTTTGACACATTCGTACATTACGCCACTCCGCAGGACACCTTGCTCCACCGCATTGGCAATACTCCCGCAGCGACGAATCGTGTTGATTGCTTTGAGGTGGTGGCGATGCCCCCCATGTACAGATACACCACGCTGCATATCAACACCCAAAGAGGTGCCCATTAGTGATTGCTCGATGTCGTGAACGGCGATCGCATTGCCGCCTAAGAGGGCGTGGACATAGCCTTCTCGAATCAATTGATTTAAGTGTTCGCTACCACCAGTGTGAATCACCACTGGCCCCGCAACAACGGCAACTTTGCCACCGCGATCGCGAATCCGGCGTAAATCCCAAGCAACTTGCTCGACAACCAGTTCGACCCGCCGTTCGCTCGATACACCAGCCCCCATGAAGCTGAATTCTTCCACATTCTTTTTCAGCGTCGTGGCACTACGTTTGGTGCGAATGCCGGAACTACCAACCACTACCGATTCACCGACCTGTAAATCTCGCAGCAGCTTACACCGCGCCACTACGCCTGTGGGGGTTTGAGTCACGGCAATTGCCCCATCCATCCGTTGTCCCTGCACCTTAATCCACTGACCCGCGATCGAAACTTCCGTTGGATAGATCGTGGTCGCATAGAAATCGTCAGCAGCTACCCCTGGCAGGGTCACAGCGGCGAGAATTGCATCCGAGGTTTCATCCAGAACATTGATCGCGCCCAGGTCGATTAATTGCCCCATAATATCCGCCATCACTGCGGCATCTGGAGCCGAAACCTTGACCTCTGCCACTGAGGTATCGATCCGTTGCTCGCCGAGACTAAAGTTGACGACTTGAAAACTCCCCCCTCCCGAGACGATCGTGTCTAGGGCTTGATTCACCAATCCTGAATCCAACAAATGACCTTCGAGTTGGATTGTGCGGCTTTGAATTGTAGATAGTTGCGGCGACTGTTGGTGCGGTTCTGTCACTTTAAGAGTCAAGCATTTTGCAGCCCCACCTGCTTTGAGGAATTCCGATAGGGGAGTTTCGACCACCGTAAAGCCGCGCTGTTCTAATATTTTTTTCAAGCCATCGCTGACTTTATTCATCACCACTACCCGGTCAATATTTACCGTATTACAGGCAAAATTAACTGCATCCGCTTCCTCAATGGCAATCCTTTTCTCGGCGGGAACACGTAACTCAATCAATCGATTGGAATAGGTGTCAAAAGCCGCAGGATAGTACAACAAATACCCATCTGTCAGCGGACAAAAGCAGGTGTCCAGATGATAGAATCGGCGGTCTACCAATCGAAGCGACAGCACTTCCACATCCAACCATTTGGCCAAGTAGGGATGGGAATCAAGTTCCGATCGAAAACCATAACCCGCCCACAGCCAGTTACCACCCCGATCCATCAGCGCATCCCCAGCCCCCTCAAACGGCAAACTTTTGGGTAACAGATGCACTTTGTAGCCCTGGCTTTCAAACCACTGATGAAAATAAGGTTCTTCACCCTGTCGTTCAGGATGGAAAAAGCGACTGAGGACGACCGTATCACCCAAGATCAACCCCGCATTTGCCGTAAATACCATATCTGGCCAGCCCTGCTGCGGTTCGACCAGATCGATCGTTGCATATTTTTTCAAGACTTGGTAAAGCTGATTCCACTGCGCCTCCGCTCGATCGCGCGAAGAGCGATGAATATTGCCTTCCATCCACGGATTAATCACGTAATCTACATCGTAATGATGGGGAGCACACATCAGTATTCGCATTGTATCAGTCATATTTAACTTAGTATTGAACGGGATTTTGTTGGGAGTTGCTGTACTAGCCGATCGGTTGGTGCCAATAACTTAATCAAAGTGATGATCTTAAGCTGACAAATCCGAGTTGGAGTTGGGAGATTGATCGTGATCAGGCACCGACAACAAGATCTCAACTTGCGCAGTATAGGTTAGAGGGCATTACCTAAAAAACTTAAAAAGATCATCGATCTATTCCTTTTTTTAAATCAGTAACCTACAATACAGTTATCTGTTAGACCACTCCAGATCTAAGATAAGTTAACAAGTTACAGAACGTCTGCCGATTCGATGTTCCAACCATTATATGGAGACATAATTATGCCTGTCATTCATCAATACTGCATCACTGACTTTCAAGACGAGGTTCGCGCTCTGGTAGCACGAGGCTTGGTAAGCCGACAACAGCGTATCTATGAACTGCGGAAATATTTTGGCGATCTCCAATGGCAGGATATTGAGCACTTATTAGTAGAATATGACTATTTATTGCGGGGCTACATTATCGACCTCATCGGCAAAGAGTCCTGGCTAAACGACTACTAATACATTTCAACTGTTTTGAGTGACTAATCCCTAGCATTTGGTTGGGGCTTATCAATATTTGCTTCGCCAACGAGGTAAGTAATGGTGTAGGGGCTGTCCACCTTGGTTGAAGCCTTCCTAATTTCTAGTCCAATGACATTGGCATCTTCATCGTAATCTAACACCAATCCTGGGGAGATTTGAGCCGTTTGCTCGACAGTCGTTTCGATGAAAGTAATTTGGAGAATATCCTTGTGTGGGTCATAAAGAACTTTCATTAGACGCTCTATCCTTTGTATGGTAATGGACTACTCTCCGGGCACTCTTGCCGATCGGGAGAAATCCACTCCTCTCATCCTATCGAGAGGTGAGACAGGTCTAATGTATCAGGGGTAACAAAAATTGGCGATCCGATCCTCTGACTAAAAATTGAAATCCATCTGGCTGGTAAGAGTGGGACAATCGATCGATTGCCCCTAGTTTCCTGCTGCTAAAATAGCTATATTCTGCAACTTTTAAGTTGAGGCTTATCGACATTTGCTGCACCAATGAAGTGGGAAATAATATGGGGGTTGTCCACTTTTGTGGATGCTTTGGCAATCTCCAGACCAATTACATTCCCATCTCCGTCATAATCCAATACCAATCCTGGGGAGATTTGAGCCGTTTCCTCAACGGTCATAGCGATGAACGTAATCTGTAAAATATCCTTGTCTGGGTCATAAAGAACTTTCATTAAATGTCATATCCTCCGCTGCGATGATGGTCTACTCATTGGGATTTTTGCTCGATCGTCAAGGCTATCGATTAGACCTCTTGCGTGAATAGGGAGAATTGGGGTAGAAGTAGAGAAAAGGGGGAGAAACCATGACCTATGAACAACTAAAGCAGCTAAAGCCGGAAGCATTCAAAAGAAGATGTGGATTGCAGATAGAAACATTTAATC
>JBGSPI010000113.1:0-7346 GCA_041738715.1 Chamaesiphon sp. | reverse complement strand
AAGCGTTCAGACAATACCAAAGGATTTGTGTTGTTGCCAAAGCGGTGGGTTGTGGAACGAACTTGGGGCTGGTTGAATTGGTGTCGTCGATTATCCAAAGATTATGAGATTCTGCCAGAAACTTCTGAGACTTTAATCTATGATTGCGATGATCCGCATTATGCTCAGGCGGCTAGCGTAGGTTTCGAGTTCTCAGACATCCTCTCAATAGTTAAATACGGATCGAAATTATGATTGAACCAAGGATTTATACTGGGGGCTGTCATTGCGGGGCAGTTAGATATCAAGTTGAGGTCGAAAAACTTGAAGCAGTTGAGTGTAATTGCTCGATGTGCCGCAAAAAAGGCTTCATTCATCTAATCGTGCCTGAGTCGCGATTTACGCTCCTACAAGGTGCAGATGCTCTAAGTACCTACACCTTCAACACAGGCACTGCCAAACATCACTTTTGTCGTCATTGTGGGATTCATTCCTTTTATCGACCGAGATCGCATCCAGAAGGCTATGATGTTAATCTTCGCTGTTTAGATGAAAATGTCATCGATCGATTCCAAGTCACACCCTTTGATGGTGTCCATTGGGAAGCCCAAATCGAGCAAATTCAGGGAAAATATAGCTAAAGGATCGTAGACCGAGTAAGCAATGTTAGCCAGTAGTCCAGAATTAAAGATCGATCGATCGACCAAGAATATCCATCTTCTCAGTGTAGCTCCAATGATGGATCGAACCGATCGGCATTGTCGGTATTTTTTCCGCCAAATCAGTCAGCGCACCTTGCTATATACCGAGATGGTGACAAGTGCAGCGATTTTGCATGGGGATAAGGAAAAGCTACTCGGATTCGATCCAGCCGAACATCCGATATCATTACAGATCGGTGGAGATACACCCCAGGATTTAGCTAAATGCGCCCAAATTGCTGAAGATTTTGGTTATGACGAAGTGAATCTCAACGTCGGCTGTCCCAGCAGTCGCGTCCAAAATGGCAACTTTGGAGCTTGTCTGATGCTCCAACCAGAACGAGTCGCCGAATGTATCGCGGCGATGGATGCGGCTACCAAACTTCCTGTCACCGTCAAACATCGGATTGGTGTCGATGAAGTAGATAGTTATGCAGATCTGGTAAAATTTGTCTCGATCGTCGCTGAGTCTGGTTGCGCCAGATTTTCCGTACATGCGCGGAAAGCTTGGTTACAGGGATTGAGTCCCAAGGAAAATCGAGAGGTTCCTCCCCTGCGTTATGCAGACGTACATCGACTCAAACGGGATTTTCCCCACCTCTCGATCGAGATTAATGGCGGGTTGACGACCTTAGAACAAGCCAAAGATCAACTACAATCTGTTGATGCTGTGATGATTGGGCGAGCTATTTATGATCATCCCTACCTCTTAGCATTTGCCGACACTGAGATTTATGGCGAAAATATCCTACCGCCGAGCCGCCATCAAATCATCACCAACATGTTACCCTACATCGACGCATGGATTAGTCGGGGCTTGCGATTGAACAGCATCACTCGCCATTTACTACAACTATTTCACAGTCAACCGGGCAGTCGAATCTGGCGGCGGATGATTACCGAACAATCTGTGCTACCTGGAGCGGGAGTGGAAGTCGTGGAGAATGCACTGGCGAGAATTAGTGGCTAGGGAATACCCCTGTTAATGTGAGTATTTTTACCCTAACTTGCATTTACATACTCTGGCTTGATTTTATTCAACCTGCTTTGGTAGCACTTCGCAATCATCAAAAGATCTCAAATGGGTTCTATAAAGGTTTTTGAGTGGGAATGCCAACACCACGAGGATAATATGGATGGGTATTGGCAGTCTTATGAATATAAATACAGTGGCGGATACTATTACTAATTGGTGTGCTAAATTGATCGATTTTGATGTTTTCTCCACCTAGTTTTCCTACTGCAACTTCTAAACTACTAGCTTCTTCCTCCGTCCAATTACCTCGATAAAGAATCACCGTTCCGCCAACTTTGACGAGTGGAAGAGCATATTCAGCACAAATATTCGCACTAGCGACGGCGCGAATCAGTGCGAGATCGAATTGATGCCGATATTTAGCGTTTTGCCCTAAATCCTCAATTCTACTAATCACAGGATGAACATTAGTTAGCCCTAATTCTGGTGCGATCAATTGAATAAATCCGACCTTTTTGGCAGTAGAATCAACTAGAGTTAATTGCCAATCAGATCTAGCGATCGCTAGTGGTAAACCAGGAAAACCTGCGCCAGTACCGATATCGATCGCCTTAATCGGTACTGGGGTCGTAATTAAATCCCCAATCCCTCTAATCGAATCCCATAAATGTTTTTCCCAAAACTCTTCCG
The DNA here is from genome assembly GCA_041738715.1 of Chamaesiphon sp. Classification (GTDB taxonomy): domain Bacteria; phylum Cyanobacteriota; class Cyanobacteriia; order Cyanobacteriales; family Chamaesiphonaceae; genus Chamaesiphon. Next base: position 5,000 of record JBGSPI010000113.1, on the reverse strand, counting down.
GTTCGGTAATTCTGGTCAAATTTAAATTTCGATTAGCAGTTATCACTGCTGTATATAAAGATTGTAATTGTAATTGCTGCTGGGCGGTGGGAGACCAATTGAGTGTCGATCGCCAAATTTCATCCAGAGTTGGTAAGGAAATCGGGTCGCTAATTGATGATGAATTCATATTTTGGTGGATGGTGAATAGTTCAATTCAAGGTAAAATCTTATTTCTCTTTGAAATAGAAGGCTAAAGCTAGAGACACGATTGAAGTCAAAGAATTAATTAATAAGGGCAACGTATCTTTGATCAAGGCACTATTGGCTTGAGGATAGAATGCCCCTAGACCGATTAATAAGAACTCCGCCAACATAGAAACTCCAAAAAATACGATTAACACGATCGCAATTCCACCCCTTGCCCCTTCTCTTTTCTGGGCAACCCAGTCTTGAATTTCTTGTTTAACTTGGGGCTGGAGTGCCACATCACGCACGATCGATTTTGGAATGTCCGAGATTTCTAGTGATTCGATCGGCGCAATTGAACCCCTATCGTTGAATGGTACATCATAAATATAATCAGCCGCACCAATTGAGCCGGAAACTTCAATGCGGATTAAGTCTTCGGTTGGATCGATTTGAGTCATCTAAAGTTAGGGGATAAGGTGAATATTCCACCACTCCTAACTCTATCGAAAGAGTACTTCGCGAATTTCTTTGTCGGGTTTTTGGAGCAAGACTTTAGAGCCTTCGAGCCGTTCTTTGAGGAAGTACACATCTGTAGCAATTGCCCGCCGGATGGCTTCATTCTGGGAAATGCCTTGTGTGTCTGCCAAAAATTCCAATAGCTCAACGGTTTCGCCGGATAATCCGATCGACATCCGTTTGGTACTCTGGATAGCTTTAGGAGCAGTGTTGTCTACCATAGTTTTGGTTGTCATGATTGCGTCCAGGACAGCGTGGCAAATTTATCCACTTATGGTATCGATCATACACCATTTTGTTGTTAAATACACACTATTACTGTAAAAATCGGGTTTTTGACCCCATTAGGTTTTTGTTTTAATCGTACAAACCTACTCATTTATGACTTCTTGAAGTTCGCCGCGATCGATTTTCCAACATTTATCCGCAATTGCTAATAAATCCCCCGCATCGTGGGTAACAATTAGAAGCGTCCATTCCTGCTTGAGTTTGGCGAGGAGACTGACCAATTGCTGACGCATCGACCAATCTAAGCCCGCTGTTGGCTCATCTAAGAGTAGTAAATGGGGTTGTCTGATTAATTGGACAGCGAGAGCGATACGGCGCTGCTGTCCGCCACTGAGGTCATGAGGGGAAGTATATAGAGGGATATCTGCTAAACCGACGGCAGCGAGAGCAGATTCTACCCGCTCGGCACCTAATTCGGGATGTCCTAAGCGTAATTCCTCTAAAATTGAGTTGGTGCAAAAATGTCGTTCGGGAAATTGAAAAACTAGACCGCCTAATTGTTGCAGATCTTCAGGGCTTAAGATCCGATCGCGCCAATATACACCACCGCTAGTCGCACTCGCCAGTCCTGACAAAATCTCCAGCAAGGTACTTTTACCCGAACCGCTCGGTCCAATAATTAGCCCCAATTGTTGGGGTGCTAGTTCTAAGTTCAGATCTTTAAGAATCGATTGCTCGGTCGCTGGCGGATGATACGACAGATGTTTGAGTTTAAGCATAATAAATGATGAATGATCAGTTGGAACAGCCGAATAATTGATGAATTATGAATCGGAACATCCGATCGAAGGTCTCGTCGAGAGATTATGGTATATAAAGATCCATCGCATAGATCTTTTCGGACAACAGTACTACCGATTAATTCATGAACTTTAATTTAGCTGCAAACACTCTCCTCCGCATCGCTACCGTAGGTACATTAACTGTTAGCGCGATCGTAGCACCGCTAAATCAGTTTAACTCAACACTTGGCTCTGCTACCGCCAGCAAGAAACCTGCAACTCAGTCAGCCAAAAGCAACAGCAACATGACTTACCCCACAGGGGGGAGTCAAGCTAAACAGGGTTCTAATATTGAAAGAGCTAAAGAAGCGATGTTTAGGGATGGTGACTATATTCGCGCCAAGAAATACCTTGATGCCGCTCGCACCAGCGAACCAAACGAGCCACTCGTTTATGCAATGAGCACGCTGTATCCCTTTAGTGCTGGAAATCTAGAACAGGTAAAACGCTACAGTGAACAAACAGCCCAAGCTGGTAAACGCTTAATGAATGTCAATCCAGTACGCGGTAATTTGTATCAAGGAGTAGGCGGAGCAATTGGTGCTGCTTATGAAATGAAGAAGAATGGTCCTTTGGGTGCACTCAATCGCCTGCAACAAGTTTTTAAATACATGGATGCAGCCAAAAAGTTGAATCCCAACGATCCAGAATTAAACCTGATTAAAGGTTATATGGATTTATTACTGGCCGTCAACGTGCCATTTGCTGATGCAAATCAAGCGATCGAGCAATTGAAAAATTCTGAACCTAAATACCTTGCCTATCGGGGTATTTATATCGGCTACCGAGACTTAAAAAAGTATGATCAGGCTCTCGCCGCAATTAATACGGCAATCAAACTTGCCCCGAATAATCCTGAACTAACATATTATAAAGCGCAAGTTTTGGCAATTAGAGGGAGAGCAAATAAATCAACAAAGGATAGTAATGACCTGCGTGAGTCGATTCGATTATTTGAATCTGCTTACCAGAAACGCGATCGATTATTGACCTCTACCATCGTTCAAATTCTTTCCGAACGCTGCCAAGCCAAGAGTGCCCTAAATAAAACAAATACCGATGGTTGTTGGGGATTTGAAGAGCAACTCAAACGGGATAATGCTAATGTTGTCGTTGGTCCATCTAAAGTGCCACCATTAAATTAGCTGTGCTGTTCTCTGACAATTATATTTGGATAGATTAATGTCTTCAGTAAAATCTGAGAATGAAGATTCTCTAAGCATTCAAGAAAAATCCGAACGACTTTTAGTTAGAAATCATGTCAAGCAAGGCATGGTAGTATTTGATATTGGAGCTAATGTCGGATACTATACTTTACTATTGAGTCAGCTTGTGGGTAGTACTGGTCAAGTTTATTCCTTTGAGCCAGCTTCTAGCACATTTCACAAATTGCAAGAACAGATTGGCAAAAATAATTGCCAAAATGTGCAGGCATTTCAGTATGCTATGTACTCCGAGAATACTCAAATAGAGTTTAATCAATTTCCTGAAGAATTTTCTTCTTGGAATAGCATCGGCAAACCGGAAATGATCGATCCACATGGATCCGGTGAATATGTTCCCATTGTCAAAACAGAAATAGTTGAAACAATCAGGTTAGATGACTTTTGTCAAACTCATGACATTAGATCGATCGACTATTTGAAAATTGATGTAGAAGGTGCCGAAAGTGATGTATTTTAGGGTAGTATTAATTTATTAAAAAATAAATCACTTCGGCTGATTCAATTTGAGATATCTCAAAAAATGCTAGAGGGTTTGAATCGTCAGGCTCAATCAACTTTCGATATATTGATTGAAAATGGTTATGAATGTCATCGAATTTTATCCAACGGTGAAATTGGCGACTTGGTGTTCGCGTCTAATTCATTTTATGAGAATTATATCGCATTTCCGATACTACCTGTCAATTTTTTCACTATTGTGTTAAATGGTCAACCATTTATTAAATATCATATTGATGTTTTCAAGCAATTACCTTATAAATGGCATTGGCATATCGTTGAAGGTGTGGCTAGCTTGACTCAAGATACCAGTTGGTGTCTCGATAGTGGTGGACAGATTAAAGATCGTCTACACAATCACGGATTGAGCAATGATGGCACGACTGAATACTTGAATGAACTTGCCGAGCTTTATCCCGAGCAGATAACTATCTACCGTCAACCAGCCGGAATTTTTTGGGACGGTAAACTGGAAATGGTTAATGCACCATTGAAAAATATTCAAGAAGAATGTTTACTGTGGCAGGTGGATGTAGATGAACTCTGGACATTAGCACAATTATATAATGCCCGCCAAATGTTTATTAATCATCCTCAAAAAACAGCCGCTTTTTATTGGTGTTGGTATTTTGTCGGGGAAACTCATGTTATTAGTACGCGCAACTGTTATGCTCAAAATCCAGAGCAGGAATGGCTGCGAACTTGGCGATTTAAACCCGGTGCATTTTGGGCTTCTCACTCGCCACCAATCCTCATGAAAACTTTAGCTGATGGTCAAAATCAGAATATTGCCAAGATCGATCCTTTCTTACATCAAGAAACAGAAAATTATGGTTTAGTCTTCCAACATTTTGCCTATGTGACCTTGGAGCAATTACAGTTTAAAGAGCAATATTATGGTTATCAGAATGCAGCTATCCAGTGGGAAAAATTACAGAGTCAAACTAATTTTCCCGTGGCGTTGCGTGACTACTTTGGTTGGGTAAGTGATGAGACTGAAGTAGATCGAGTTGATACATTAGGTATTATCCCGATCGCTCAAAAAGAGAATACGACTTGGAAATTCATTCAGTCATCAGTAATCGATAATCAAATCGAGCAAATTCAATATCTGCAACAGCCAGAGACAGAAAAATTACAGGCAGAACTAGATCGAGTCCGTCAAGAACTAATTAATGCCCAATCCAAAATTGCTTCGATGGAAAGTACGAAATTTTGGAAATTACGTCAACAGTGGTTTCGATTGAAAAAAATGTTAGGATTGACAAATCGCCAAGTTGAGTAAAACGTATAAATTAACACTAAAAACATCCTGACTTTCAAGTGTCAATGTTGTCAAACAAATTATATTGAATAAGTTATCGTATAATTACGATCGATCAGAAGTGTTGAATGTTAGAACGTACACCTCCTAAGAATGGGTACACCATTCCTACGAAAGACTATTGTCGTAGCTAGAATACTATCTTTCTAAACCAATGTACATAGCTAATATTTTCACACATGAAAGCTTGTAAAT